>NZ_JBFTZQ010000040.1:0-31002 GCF_056406715.1 Arthrobacter sp. P1_B11 | reverse complement strand
GCTGCACGTGGGCCTTGCCATCCACAACTACGGCATCCAGGAGTACATGCAGCACTCGGACGCCACCAACACCGTGTTCGAGCAGTCCATGACGTTCACCGACGGGTACCTGCACCCGGGCGACAAGCCCGGCATCGGCGTCGAATTCAACGAGGAAGCCGCGGCCACCTACCCGTACCAGCAGGCCTACCTGCCCTACAACCGCCTGGTCGACGGCACCGTCCATGACTGGTGAGGCACCACTGGTGACGACCTGAGCCGCAGGCGGCGTGCCGCCTGCGGCTCAGGCAATGATGTCAAGCAGTAGTGTCAGGCAACGAGGTCAGGCAATCGGCCGGACCTCGTAGCCATCGGCCTTGCTGATCAGCTGCCGGCCGTGGTTGCCGTCAAAACGCAGCCACATGACCGAGGAATCCCACGTGACGTCTTCCACCTCGGCGGTGCGGACGTGCTGGCCGCCGCGCCGCAGTTCGACCGTGCGGCCCACCAGCAGGGTCCAGTCGTTGTCTGCCTCGGCCATGGTTTCCTTCCTGTCCGTCCCGGCAGCACGCCATCCGACGGTGCCGTGGGGTTCAGGGCTTCTCAGCAGCGCTTGCCGGGTGAGCCACGGCAGCCACAGAGACTGGTGTCTTGCCCGCTGGCTTGGTCTCCTCGACACCGGCGGGCGGGGTTGTCTTCCATTTGAAACGCTTGCCGAGGGTGGATCCGCCGCCGGCGCTGCGGTTCTTGTTGAAGATGTCGAAGCCGACGGCAAGCAGCAGCACCAGGCCCTTGATCAGTTGCTGGTAGTCGGTGCCCAGGCCCAGGATGGACATGCCGTTGTTAAGCACGCCCATGATGAGGCCGCCGACCATTGCTCCGGCCACGGTGCCGATTCCGCCCTGGACGGCGGCCCCGCCGATGAAGGCCGCAGCGATGGAGTCCAGTTCGAAGCCGGTGCCGCCGGCCGGCTGGGCGGAGTTCAGCCGAGCCGTGAATACGAGGCCCGCCAGGGCGGCGAGCACTCCCATGTTCACGAAGAGCCGGAAGGTGACGGCCTTGGTCTTGATGCCCGAGAGCTCGGCGGCGTGGAGGTTGCCGCCGATGGCGTAGGTGTGGCGGCCGAAGATGCTGTTGCTCATGAGCGCGGAATAGACGATGACGAGGACGGCCAGGACGATCAGCACGATCGGGGTGCCGCGGTAGCTCGCGAGCAGGAACGTGATGGTGAGCATCAGGAGCGCGATGAAGACTGTCTTGATGGCGAACCAGGCCATGGGTTCGTTTTCGAGGTTGAACTTCCGGCGGACGCGGCGCTCCTTGATGGACTGAATCAGCAGAGCGGCTGTGGCTCCGACACCGAGGATGACTGTCAGCCACTCCAGTACTGAGGTGCCGCCTGAGATGTCCGGGAGGAAGCCTCCGCCCAAGGCGCGGAGCTCGGCCGGGAACGGGGTGATCTGCTGGTTCTTGAGCGTGATCAGGGTCAGGCCGCGGAAGATGAGCATGCCGGCCAGGGTGACGATGAAGGCCGGTATGCCCACGTAGGCGATCCAGTATCCCTGCCAGGCCCCCACAAGGGCGCCGACGAGCAGGCAGGCCGGGATCGCGGCCCACCAGGCCCAGCCCCAGTGGACGATCATCACGCCGGCGACGGCGCCGATGAAGCCCGCGATGGAGCCGACGGAGAGGTCGATGTGGCCCGCGATGATGACCATCACCATGCCGATGGCCAGAATCAGGATGTAGCTGTTCTGGACCACGAGGTTGGTGACGTTTTGCGGCTCGAGCAGGATGCCGTTGGTCAGGACCTGGAACAGCAGGACGATCAGGATCAGGGCGACGAAGATGCCGACCTGGCGGAGGCGGCTTGCCAGGAAGCCCATGGATTCTCGGAGGGCGGACATGGTCGTTATTCCTTCTCTTGGGTCATGTAGTGCATGAGTGTTTCCTGGGATGCTTCGGCAATCGGGACTTCGCCCGTGATGTGCCCGGCGGACAGCGTGTAGATCCTGTCGCAGATGCCCAGGAGTTCGGGGAGTTCGGAGGAGATCACGATGACGGCTTTCCCTTCGGCGGCGAGTCCGGCGATGATCGAATAGATCTCGAACTTGGCGCCCACATCGATGCCCCGTGTCGGCTCATCGAGGATCAGCACATCGGGGTCGGAGAACATCCATTTGCTCAGCACGACTTTCTGCTGGTTGCCGCCGGAGAGTTTTCCGGTGATGGCAGCCACCGAGGGCGCCTTGATGTTCATGCTCTTCCGGTACCGGTTGGCAACGACGGTCTCTTCGTTCCTGTCCACCCAGCCCTTCTTGGCGAGCTTGCCCAGCGCCGCCATCGAGATGTTGCGCTTGATGTCCTCGATGAGGTTCAGGCCGTAGTGCTTGCGGTCCTCCGTGGCATAGGCGATGCCGTGCCGGATTGCGTCAGACACGGTGGAGGTGTTGATCTCCTCGCCATACTTGAATACCCGGCCGGAGGTGGCCCGGCCATAGGTACGCCCGAAAACGCTCATGGCCAGTTCAGTCCGTCCGGCGCCCATGAGCCCGGCCAGGCCGACGACTTCACCCTTGCGGACGTTCAGGCTGGCGTTGTGGACCACGGTGCGGCTGTGGTCCTGCGGGTGCTGGACCGTCCAGTCCTCGATCCGGAGGACTTCCTCGCCGATCGTCGGCGTGCGCTCCGGGTAGAGGCTTTCCAGGTCGCGGCCCACCATGCCTCGGATGATCCGTTCTTGGGTGATCTGTCCCTGGTCCAGGCGCAGAGTCTCGATCGTCTTGCCGTCGCGGATGATGCTGACGGCGTCGGCGACCTTGCGGATCTCGTTGAGCTTGTGGCTGATGATGATGCTGGTGACGCCCTGGCCCTTCAGATGCAGGATGAGGTCCAGCAGGTGCCCCGAGTCCTCGTCGTTCAGCGCCGCCGTGGGCTCGTCCAGGATCAGCAGCTTCACTTCCTTGGACAGCGCCTTGGCGATCTCCACGAGCTGCTGCTTTCCGACGCTGATGTGCTGGATCGGGGTCACGGGGTTTTCGCTGAGCCCGACGCGGGCCAGGAGCTTCGCCGCTTCCAGGTTGGTCTGGCGCCAGTCCACCCACCCCCGGGAGGCGATTTCGTTTCCGAGGAAGATGTTCTCGGCAATGGACAGGTACGGGCTGAGGGCCAGTTCCTGGTGGATGATGACGATCCCGCGCTTTTCGCTGTCGCTGATGGTGGAAAAGTCGCACGGCTCGTTTTCGAAGAGGATGTCGCCGTCGAAGGTGTTGTGCGGATAGACGCCGGAGAGCACCTTCATGAGGGTCGATTTGCCGGCCCCGTTTTCACCGCAGATCGCGTGGACCTCGCCGCGGTTCACGTTCAGGGTGACGTCCTGGAGGGCTTTCACGCCGGGGAAGGTCTTGGTGATTCCCCGCATTTGAAGAATGGGTACGTTCATGGTCAATTCCTGCTGACTGTTCGAGAGCCGGACTCCTGCGGATGCGGGGCCCCGTTCGGGTGCGGCCTGGCCAAAGTCAGGCCGCACCCGGCACGGTGGCTACTTGATGTCAGCGTCCGTGTAGTAACCGGAGTCGATAAGTTCCTGCTTGTAGTTGTCCTTGGTGACAATCACGGACTTGAGCAGGTAGGCCGGGACCACCTTGACCTTGTTGTTGTAGGTCTTGGTGTCGTTGGTTTCGGCTTCCTGGCCCTTGAGGACGGCGTCGACCATCTTCACGGCCTGTTCACCGAGCTTGCGGGTGTCCTTGAAAATCGTGGAGTACTGCTCCCCGGCGACGATGGACTTGACCGAGCCCTTCTCCGCGTCCTGGCCGGTCACGACCGGCAGGGCGCCCTTGGAGTAGCCGCCAGTGCTGGTCAGTGCCGAGATGATGCCGATCGACAGGCCGTCATAGGGCGACAGCACGCCGTCGAGCTTCTTGCCCGAACCGTACGCGGCCGTGAGGATGTCCTCCATGCGCTTCTGGGCCGTCGCAGCCTGCCAGCGCAGGATCGCGGCCTGCTCGAACTTGGTCTGGCCGCTGGGCACCTTGAGGGTACCGGCATCCAGGAACGGCTTCAGGGTGTCCATCGCGCCGGTCCAGAAGAAGTTGGCGTTGTTGTCATCCGGGCTGCCGGCGAACAGCTCCACGTTGAACGGACCCTTGCCGGCCACCTTCTTGCCGGAAGCATCCACCAGGCCCAGGCCCGTGAGCAGCGACGTGGCCTGCTGGACACCGACCTCGTAGTTGTCGAAGGTGGTGTAGTAGTCCACGTTCGGCGAGCCGTTGATCAGCCGGTCATAGGCGATGACCTTGACGTTCTGTTCCTTGGCCTTGGCCAGGACATCGGTCAGCGTGGTGCCGTCAATGGCAGCGATGATCAGCGACTTAGCACCCTTGGTCAGCATGTTCTCAATCTGCGAAACCTGCGTCGGGATGTCGTCGTTTGCGTACTGAAGGTCAGTCTTGTAACCGAGCTTGGCCAGGGAATCGCTGACATTCTTGCCGTCATTGATCCACCGCTCCGAGGTCTGGGTCGGCATCGAAATGCCCACCAGGGACCCCGCCGCATCAGTGCTGGCGGCGGGAGCGGCGGTTCCGGGCCGGCTGCCGCAGCCCGTCGCACCGACCGTGACGGCCAGGACGACGGCGAAGGCGCCCAGGAGTTTCTTGATACGCACGTTGTTCTCCTTCCGCGGCTGACTCGTGCCGCGAATTAGTGCTGAGTCGGAAGGCATCTGCGCCCTCCGACGGGACCGGCAGTTGGGTCCGGTCAGCTGGTGCGCGGTCCTGCGGCCACGCACCAGAAGGCTTTTTGTTGTAAGTTCGGTCAGGTGCTGCGAACCTAGCAATTTTATGAAGCTGTCGCCGCGCTCTTGTGAGCGCTAACAATGTTGAGAATATCTCACTCATTCGTGTGGGTCAAATCACATATAATCGCGTGGGCGCGGGCTCCCCCGCCGCCCGAGGAGCCGGGGCCGGCAAGGTTGCACGGGTGCAGGGTGCGTTCCGCCCTGCACCCGTTTGGTCTAGCCGCGGGGCTGCAGTCCCGGCACGCCGTCGTCGATCCGGAAGGACGCCCTGGTTCTGACCGGGGAGCCGGGCACGCTCACGTAATCGAGCACACGGAAATCGGCCTTCATGGAGTCCTTCGTGATGGTGGTCCGGACGTAACCGCGCTGGTCGTTGTAAAACTTCAGATGCTGGTTCCAGGCCATGGTCGGATCCGAGACAGAGCCTGTTCCGTTGCCGGTGGACGTGATCGACGTGCACACCAGCTCCGACCCCACCACGGGCGCGTCCGGGTCCTGGTAGTTCACCTTGACGTCGTTGGCCCAGTGGCGGTGGACGTCACCGGTAAGCACGACGGCGTTGCGCACCTTCGCGTCCACCCAGCCCTGTGTGATGCGGCGGCGGGAGGCGGCATAACCGTCCCACCCGTCCATGGACACGTCGTCGATTTCCGGCGCTTTGTTGCGGTCGCGCTCTGCGAAGAACACCTGCTGGCCCAGGACATCCCAGCGCGCCCGGGACTTCCGGAAGCCGTCCAGCAGCCACTGCTCCTGATCCTGGCCGGTGATGCTGCGGTCCTCGTCGAGGCGCTCCTGGACATTCGCTCGCCAGCCGTCACCCGCCAGCTGGTCATCCCGGTATTGGCGCGTATCCATCATGTGGAAGTTGGCCAGCTGTCCCCACTGCACCGTTCGGTAGATCTTCATGTCAGCGCCTGCGGGGACGGCCGGCGCACGCATGGGCATGTTTTCGTAGTACGCCTGAAAGGCCGCTGCCCGTCGTTTGCGGAAGTTGGCCGCAGTGTCGTTGAGCTGGGCTGGATCGGTGTTCTCCGGGACCTCGTCGGCCCAGTTGTTGTCCACCTCGTGGTCATCCCACACCACCAGCCAAGGGGCGGCCGCGTGCGCCGCCTGGAGGTCGGCGTCGGCCTTGTACTGCGCGTGGCGCTGGCGGTAGTTCTCCAGCGTCACCGTCTCGGGGCCCTCGTGGTCGCGGACGTTGCCGCCGCCCACCACATAGGAGCCTTTCTTGTATTCGTACTGGTAGTCACCGAGGTGAAGGACCAGGTCCGGCTGATCGTCGGCAAGTCGCCGGTAGGCGGTGAAAAAGCCGTGCTCGTACTGGGCGCAGCTGGCAAAGGACATGGCCAGGGCTGCCGGAGTCTCGTTCCACGCAGGACTCGTCAGGGTCCGGCCGACAGGGCTGACATGGCGTCCGGTCCGGAACCGGTAGAAGTATTCACGGCCCGGCTTCAGGCCGCGCAGCTCGGCGTGCACGGAGTGGGCACTCGCCGGCGCAGCGCTCTCCACACCGCGTCGGATGACTTTCCGCATGGCAGGGTCCTCGGCCACTTCCCAGGCCACAGCGACATTGTGCGACGGCATGCCGCCCATCCCGTCCTCGGCCAGTGGGCTGAGGGCGAGGCGCGTCCAGATAACGAAACCGTCAGGCCACGGGTCGCCGGAGGCCACGCCCAAGGTGAAGGGGTCGGCGCGGAGGCCTGCTTCGGAATTCCGCTGGTCCGCGACGGCGGTGCCGGGGAGCGCGATGACGAGGCCGGCACCCAGGCCGGTGGTGATGAGCGTTCTGCGCGAAATGTCCATGGACCGAACGTAGCCACCCTGTTTTGACACGTGCGGACGCGCGCGTGAATCCCCCGTGAACGCTGACGGGCCGGCGGGCTACTTCGAAGGCTGCGGGACCTCGCAGGCGATCTTGGGGTTGGCGCCCATGTAATTCAGCGGCCCGGCCGCGATGGTCACAGCCACAGTGCCCGCCTCAGCACATGAGTCCGGGGAACCGCTGAAATAGCCGCGTTGGAATGCGGCGAAGGCTCCGATGATGAGCCAGAGGATCACTAGCGTTCCGATGATCTTCATGGCATCCTCCGTAGCTGCGTCGCCACTCCAGTGTGTGTCCATTATCCACCGGGCGTGTCTTCCGCGACAGAGCTCCCGGACAGCAGCCGGAAGCAAACGAGGGGTGGGATCTCGGCGTTTTGGGCGAACCTGGGCGCCGAGATCTCACCCCTCGATGGGATGACACGAAGTTGCGGTCAACTTGGCTCGGTCGTGTCCACCGGGGTGTCGTCCACGTCCGGAGTGTCCTCGGCCGTGGCCACGGTGGGCTCTCCGGCGGCCGAACCGTCCCGGGCATCGGTTCCTTCTTCCGGCTCGAAGGTGTTGGCTTCGCCTGTTCCGAGGCCGGCGCCGTTCCCGGAGCCGGGAGCCTCGCCCCAGGATTGATTCTGCGACCCGGTGGTCTGATCGGCCTGGCCGGTGCCGGTTTCTTCAGTGCTCATGTCGTCTCCTGGAACCTCGTGGGGGCTGGGTAATTCACGGTAACAGGGGCCGCTTTGCCTGGTAAGGGGCAGCCCACCCCTGGCGCCCGCGCCCCGGGAGCGGGAAACGGGATAATCTTCATCACAGAAACCATTTCAATCGATCGACGCACAGGCAGGCTTCCACGTGGCAGAAGAATCGGCGGGCAAGGCGGGATGGTGGCGGGTGTTCCACGACAAATTCGTGGTCGAAGAACGCTACATGGACGCCGGTGCACGGAAAGGGCTCTATGTCGTTGCGGTTGTCCTCGCTGTGGTGGGCGCAGCGATTTTCTTCGTGACGCTCGCCGGGGTTCTCCAGCACAACGGCATGGCGAGTTCGGATGAAGCTGCCCGGAGATGGCTGCTGACCACCCGCTCGGATGTACTGACTGTTGTCATGATCATTCTGGCGGTCATCTTTGGGCCCGTGGGGCTGCCGATCATTGTCCTGGTGGTCACCGTCGCCTGGGGGATCCTGGCCAAGCATGCCTGGCGGCCCATCCTTCTGGCGGCCGCCATGCTCACCGGAGTCGGGCTCGCACAGCTCATCGGCCATGCCGTGGGGCGTGACCGGCCCCCGGTGGATCTCATGCTTTTTGGTGCAGACCACACCTTCTCCTTTCCGTCCGGCCATGTGCTGGGTGCCTCGGATTTCCTCCTGGTCGGCACGTTCCTGGTCTTCTCCCGGCGCAAGAATCCCAAGACCGCCGTTGTGGGGTTCGTCGTGGCCATTATTGGCGTGATTCTGGCATCGGTCAGCAGGCTGTACCTGGGCTACCACTGGGTGAGTGACGCCGTCGCCTCCATATCCCTGTCACTCGTGGTGATGGGGGCCGTGATCGCGGTGGACACGTGGCGGACCGCCCGGATACCGGGGGAATCCGTCACTGGGGAGCTGTCCAAAGCCGATTCCCCCTCGGAATAGCCCGGGGCCATGGCAACTGAAGCTGACGTCCGCCGGACCTGCCTCTCGCTCCCGGGAGTCACTGAACGCTCCAGCTGGAACCGGCCTGCATGGTTCGCCAAAACCCTCATGGCCCGGATCTGGGACGAGGGCGTGCTGACGGTCAAGACTTCAGAGCGCGAGGCGCTCGTCGGAACACAACCCGAAACTTATTTCTGGACGCCGCACCACGAGCGGTCGCCACAGTTGGTCCTCGTGCGGCTGGCAAAGCTCGACGGCGGCGAACTCGCCGAGTTGCTGGAAGAGTCCTTCCTGCTTGCCGGCGGACAGATCTGAGCGAGAGGCCCTCCGCCGCCGCGGGCTGGGTGCCGAAGGTATGCTCAGGCGCCCTCAGGTTGACGCGTGTTGCGGGAGCGTGCGCGTTGCAACTCCCGGCGGAGCCTGGCGTTATCGACCTCGAGTTCCAGCACTCTTGCCACACCTGCCAGGTTGAGACCTTCATCCAGAAGCTCCCCGATGCGGCGCAGGACCGCCAGGTCCGATTCGCTGTACTGTCGGGTCCCGCCGGAAGTTCGCTCGGGCGTCAGTAATCCGCGGCGCTCGTACAGCCGGATGTTTTGTTGGCCGGTGCCGAGCAGGCCCGCCACGACTGAAATGGCGTAGAGCCTTCGGTCGCCGGCCTGACCTGTCATGGTGCTATCCCTTGGTTGACGTTTCTTCGGTTTGCCTCTTGCACCAGTTTGCCACCGGTGCTATAAAAAATCTGTATCCACCACCATAGATAGTGGCGGGTCGACATGAATCATCCAGATGCTGAAGGAGTGGGAAATGATGCTCATCCGTACCGACCCGTTCCGTGAGCTGGACCGGCTTACCCAGCAGGTCTTCGGAACGGCTGCACGCCCCGCGGCCATGCCTATGGACGCGTGGCAGGAAGATGGAGAGTTTGTTGTCGCCTTTGATCTTCCCGGCGTCTTGCCGGACAAGGTCGACCTGAATGTGGAGCGGAATGTACTTACTGTCAGGGCGGAACGCCTGGACCCCACCCAGCCCAACGTGGAGCTGGTGGTTGCCGAGCGGCCTCGCGGAGTTTTCAGCCGCCAGTTGATCCTCGGAGACACCCTGGACACGGAAAACATCAAGGCCCATTACGACGCCGGTGTGCTGACGCTCCGAATTCCGGTTGCGGAGCAGGCAAAGCCCCGCAGGATTGAAATTGAAAGCAAGGGTGAGCTGCACCAGATCGAAACCTAGTCCCCAGGCGGGACCGGCTGTCCGGTCCCGATGGTGTTGCTGCTGACGGGGCGGTTCTCCGGGTTGAGGCCCGAGACCGCCCCCGAGCCACTTGCAGCAGCGGCCGCCGAAGGATGTCTCGCGAACCGACCCTGAGCAGGACAGACAATGGCCAGCAACTTCGCCGATCACTACGCCGTCTTGCACGTGCCCCGCACAGCGACCCAGCGCGATATCTTGCGCGCCTTCAGGTCACTCATGCGAACGCACCACCCGGATTTGGACAACCCCGCTGGCGCGCCCGCTGAACTGCAACTGATTATGCAGGCCTTCGAGGTCTTGCGAGATCCAAAGCGCCGCCAGGCCTATGACCGCGAAGCTATTTGCGAAGCAAACACGGCTGCAGCGGCCCATGGCGGCCGGCCGGCACGGGACAAGACACCGGACCGGCCACAGGACATTCCCGTCCGCCTGATTCGCCACGAGGACCCGCCGCTGTGGGCAACGCCTGTCCGATGGGAAAGCGGACCCTGGGCCCCTATCCGCATCGACCCCCGAGGAGAACGAAGACGATGAGCGACTGGCGCCGATACGACTCCCACCTGATTCCTGCCTTTTATGAGCGGTTTGAGGAGCGCTGGGGAAAAGGAACTGCACCCTTCCTGGACCCGGAGGCCCATGAGGAGCCTCTTCCACGCGCGCAGTGGATCCATCCCGCCACCGGTGCTGCCGTGGCCGTAGTGCCCATCTGGACGGACGATGACCGCCAGCACCGCTCGTTCGGAGTCTTCTACCTGCCTCCGGCGGGGGATATCTGGGTGCTTCGTCCCGGTTTCACAGGCTACCTGGAGCCCGGGCTGGACGGCTCCGAACACCTCGTGGCCTTGAGGAATGACGCCTTCAAGAAAGCCGTGGCCCATGCCAAGGATTTTCTCTTCGGCCCGCCCTCGGTGATGCATTAGGTGGGCCCCGGCCCGCTGCTGAATCCGCCGAAGCCGGGCGCGCCGAAGCCGTCGGCGTCGACCGGGCCGCTGCCCAGGAGGCTCCGGGTGAGGGCCTGGCCGTCGGCCATCAGCCCGTCCACCGCCGTCCCGAGGTGACCGTCAGCTACAGGAACCCCCTCGATTGCGGCCGCCACCACAGCCCGGCGGACCAGCTCCCGGGCAAAGGAGGCGGTGGTCCCTTCGGTGCTGGCCGCCGCATCCTGGATGGCGCCGGGACTGAACGGAATCCCCCGGGCGTACAGGTTCACGAGGTCGACGCGCTCTTCCAGGGCCGGGAGCGGAATTTCAACGGCCAGATCCACCCGGCCGGGACGCTGAGCCAAGGCACGTTCCAGCATGTCCACGCGGTTGGTGGTGAGGACAAACGCCACGTCGGCATCGTTGTCCAGTCCGTCCATGGCATCCAACACCTCGAACAGCAGCGGCTGCGGTCCGTGGCCGAAGCTTCGGTCTTCGGCGATCAGGTCGCAGTCTTCAAGAACTACGATGGAAGGCTGCAGCGCCCGGGCCATGGCTGCGGCTTCGGAGATTCTGGCCAGCGATCCGCCGGACAGCAGGATGGCCGTGGACCCCTCACTCTGGCTCAGCAGATACCGCACAGTATGGGTCTTGCCCGTTCCTGGCTTGCCGTACAGGAGGATGCCCCGCTTCAGGTGCTGCCCGTATTCGCTGAGTGACGCCCGGTGTTCGGCGATGCCAAGTGCGTGGTCGGACACCTTCTGCAACAATCCCTCAGGCAATATGACCTCGGAGGCTGCCAGGGCAGGTCTGGCGTGGAAGGTGACGCCCGCGGCGCTCGGACCGTACTCGCCCATGATCAGTGAAATGATCTGGCCCTTCAGCACGCTGCGGAACTGCATCCGGCGGCGGAACTCGGCCAGGAACGCGGCGGCGCTCCCGGTGTCACCTGCCACGACTTCGAGGGAGGCCGTCTGCCGCCCGTACCGCGGGTTGGCGTCCCGCTGCAGGACGGCCACCGGACTGCCCGCATAGCTGAACAGCCACAGGCCAAGGGCAACGGCCTGCCGCTGCTCGTCGGGTCCAACCGCGAGGTTCGCGTAATCCGGCTGCGAGAGCGGGAACTGCGGGAAGAACTGGGACTGTTGCAGCATGTCGCTCAAGGACTGGTGGTGCCGCTGGTCCCCGCCGCCGATGCCCACCAGCCGGAAGTCCCCGTCCTCGGCGGCAAGTTCTGCCATCAGGATGTCAGCATCTACGAACCGGTGCGGGGGGATCTCCTCCACCACCACAGACAGCGTTTCCGCGGGAACCGCCAAATGTTCCGTGAGTGTGGTCAGCAGTTGTGTCCCGGCCCGCACCCGGTGCTGGCCGGACTGCGCAAGCTGCACCAGCTGTGCAAAATCATCGATGAACTTCCCCAGTTTTTCATCCATGGGCAGACCCTATCAGTGCCGCTCCGGAAGTCGGGGAGTGACCTTCTGCCGGCCTTCCAGCACGGCCTGGTGGTTCTCGTCAGGCACTGCGGCGTGTGCCATTCTGGGAGGTACCGCAAGTCCCGGTGCCGTCAAAGGAGAAGACCATGTTTACGCCAAAGGGTTCGTTTTCCAGCTTCAGCGTCAATGACGTGGCGCAGGCCAAGGAGTTCTACGGAGCGAAACTCGGCCTGACCGTTGCCGACGGCGGAATGGGCACCCTGGAGCTCACGATGCCCGAGGGGCACAAGGTCTTTGTCTATCCCAAGGACAACCACGAGGCCGCCACCTTCACGGTGCTGAACCTGGTGGTGGACGACGTCGATGCAGCGGTAGACGAGCTCAACGCCGCCGGTGTCCGGACCAAGATCTACGACGACCCCGATCTGCCCACCGACGAAAAGGGCATCGCCCGAGGCGAGGGTCCGGAGATTGCTTGGTTCAAGGACCCGGCAGGGAACGTGATTTCGGTGATCAAGGCAGGCGGGCTGCTATTGTGACGGCGTAGTTTGAGGCAAACTGTCCTTCTGCCCCTTCGAGACAACAACATAAAGGTCCCCTGCCATGCACACTTCCGCCAAAGAGTTGGCCGCCATGATCCCGCCGGGTTTCACCCTGGGGGTAGCCACAGCCGCGTTCCAGATCGAGGGCGCCCTTGATGAGGATGGCCGCGGACCGGCGGGCTGGGACGTCTTCGCGGCAAAGGCAGGCAACATAGTGGACGGCCACCACCCCGCATTGGCCTGCGACCATTACCACCGCATGCCGCAGGATGTGGCGCTGATGAGGGAACTGGGCATCGATTCGTACCGGTTCTCGATCTCATGGCCCCGGATCCAGCCCGGCGGCAGCGGGCCGGTGAACCGTGCCGGCCTGGATTTCTACGACCGCCTGCTGGACGAGCTCCTGGCCAACGGGATCTCCCCGATGATGACGCTCTATCACTGGGACACGCCGCTGCCGCTGGACGAGGCCGGCGGATGGCTCAACAGGGATACCGCCTACCGGCTGGGCGAGTTCGCGGCCATCGCGGGGGCAGCCTACGGGGACCGCGTAGCCCGTTGGGTGACAATCAATGAGCCCGCCACGGTGACCACTAACGGCTATGCTCTGGGTCTGCACTCGCCGGGCCTGGCGGATTTTGCGAACGGGCTGCCCAGCGTCCATCACCAGCTGTTGGGGCATGGGCTCGCGCTCCAGGCGTTGCGGGCCGCCAACGTGGCCGGGGAAATCGGCATGACCAACGTGTACTCGCCGATGGTGCCGAATTCCGGCAACCCGCTGGACTGGCTGAGCGCAGGGGCCATGGATGTGGCCCAGAACCGCCTGTACGCGGACCCGGTCCTCACCGGAAAATACCCCGACCTCGTCCGCATCGGGAAGTTCTTCTCGTCGTTCGAGCATCCGGACGAGGACATGGACATCATTTCGCAGCCGATGGATTTCTACGGGCTCAACTACTACATGCCCACGCGGGTGGCGGCAGGAGCGGGCGACAGCCCGGTGCCCGCGGCCATGGCCGAGGCCATGGGGGACGATCTCAGCGCCGCCACCCCAGGCGGACCGCTGCACATTGAGCCCTGGCCGGACACCGAGACCACCGCCTACGGATGGCCGGTCAAACCGGAGTACTTGACCGTGGCACTCAAGGAAATGGCCGAGCGGTACCCGAACCTCCCGCCAGTCATCATCACCGAAGGCGGAGCGAGCTTCGAGGACATCATCGTCACGGACAAAGCCGCCAACCGCAGCTTCATCCCGGACGAGCGCCGTCTTCGGTACCTGTCGGACCACATTGGCACCGCGCTCCGCGCTACGGCGCCCGGCGGCGAGGCCGAGTCCGTCGATCTTCGCGGCTACTACGTGTGGTCCCTGATGGACAATTTCGAGTGGTCGGGCGGCTACAACCAGCCATTCGGGCTGGTGCACGTGGACTTCGAGACGATGGAGCGGACGCCCAAGGCATCCTACTTCTGGCTCCAGGAGCTCCTCGAAGAGCGGAACCTCGTAGCGTCGGCGGGGGCCGCCGTCGCCGCCGCCGCCTCCTCGGAGCCGGAGCTGGCGGCGGGTGCGGAGCCCGGAAGGTCCGACGGCGGTGCGCAGCCGCTGGGGCTGTGACCGCCAGGTACAGGGGCGGTCCGGATCAACTCAGCTCAGATCAGTTCAAGGTCCCTGAGCTGGCGGGCAATGCCCGCGCCGTCGGGCGAGTAGATCCACGTCACCGAGGAGGCGCTGTGGTCTCCGTCTTCCGAATGACCGCCCGCGAAGACTGATTCGCTGACAGACAGCTGCCGGATGGCGATCGCGGCCACTTTGTCGGCATGGTCGTGGGTGAACGCTGAATAGATCTGCTCATCGTGCTGGCCGTTGTCGCCGATGAGCAGCCACCGCATGTGCGGGAATTCGGCCGCCAGGCGCTCCAGGTTTTGGCGCTTATGGTCCTGTCCGCTGCGGAACCAGCGGTCCTGGGTGAGTCCCCAGTCCGTGAGTACCAGCGCGCCGGAGGGGTACATGTTGCGCGTGAGGAACCGGGCAAGGGTGGGTGCCGCGTTCCAGGGGCCCGTGGACAGGTAGATGACGGGGGCGTCAGGATGCTCTACCGTCAGCCGGTCCAGCAACACAGCCATTCCCGGCGTTGCCATCCGGGCCCGCTCGCTTAGAACGAACGTGTTCCACAGGGCAAGGAACGGCCTGGGCAGCGCCGTGACCATGACGGTGTCATCGATGTCGGAGACGATGCCGAACTTCGTCTCCGGACCAATGACGAAAATACTGGCGTCGGCGGGCTCAGTGCCCTCGGACCGCAACACGGCCGTGTGCCAGCCGGGGGAGAGGGAAACCTTGACATCAATGTCGATGAGTCCGCCCCTGTCGGCTCTGACCTTCGTGACAGTGCCGCCCACTTCAATTTCCACCTCCGAGCCCGGAATGGGAACGCTGGTGAAGGCGCGCCAGCCCCGGACGTTCTGCGTTCCGTTCCTGGCGGCGTGCTCGGCCCGGCTTCCGGGCACGGGCTTGCTGGCCAGCACCACCCGGCCGAGCACCCGCACCCAGTCCGTGGAACCGTATCCCTGATAGGCGATGGTTTTGGGTTCGAACTTCCACCGGCGGGCGAGTTTTAGCCGCGCGGTGTTGATTGCGGCCGAGAGCCGGTGGGCCAGGCGGAAGACGTGTGTGCCTGACAAAGAACTTTCCTGTGACGCCGTGTCCATTCCTTCACTCTGCCACAGGCCGGGGCCGCCGGGCCGGTTACCGGGCTCTGTTACCTGCCGCCGGCACGGCGCGCGCCGCCCTAACGCCGTTAACCGTCCCTCAGCAGCCACCGCAGAGTGTCAGCGTTCCGCACCGCGTTGCCGCCGCCGTCGTTGTTGAAATAGGCGTAAACGTCCTTGCCCGCGCCGCGCCACTCCCGGATCCTCTCCGCCCACCAGCGCAACTCCTCCTCCGAGTACGAGCCGCCGTACAGGTGCTGGTGGTCCGGCCCGTGCAGCCTGACATAGACGAAGGGTGCGGTGGCCCTCAAGATGCATGGCAGATTGGCTCCGCTCATGACGCAGTAGGCCGCGTTGTGCCGCTCCAGCAGGGCGTAGACATCCGGGTGGTCCCAGCTCGGATGCCGGAACTCCACGGACACCCGGATCCAGTCCGGCAGGGCGCCCAGAAAGTAGTCCAACCGGGCGTCGTCACGCGCCAGGCCGGGCGGCAGCTGGACCAGCAGCACGGCGCGCTTCTCACCGAGCTCGTGCCAGGATCGGGCAATCCGCTCGATCCAGACCTCCGGGCTGTAGAGCTTCTTGCCGTGGGTCAGGCCGCGCGGGGCCTTGACGGACAACGCGAACCCGTCGGGCAGCCGCCGCCGCCAGCTGGCGAAGGACGTGTCCCTCGGCCAGCGGTAGAAGCTGGCGTTCAGTTCCACGGTGCCGAAGCACGCCACGTAGTGCTGCAGCCTGTCACGGGCGGGGAGTCCCGGCGGGTAAAGCACGTTTTCCCAGTGGTCATAGCTCCAGCCCGAGGTGCCGATGTGCACTGTCATTCGTCTACTCCGTCGACGCCGTAGCCGATGTGGCCGGCACCGAAGCCACGCGCGGAAACAGGGGGCAGGGTAGAGCTAAATGACCGTTTCAGCATGTCAGGAGACTATCCGCTGAGGCTGGTCGGAGGTAATCAATCGAAGTGCGTGGTCAGGCTTCCGCCGCCGGCGGACTCCACGATCGCGGCGGCCACATCGCGGAGTTTCAAGTTGCGGTTGCTGGAGGCGGACTTAATCAGCTTGATGGCCTCCTCCTGGCTGCAGCGGTTCTGCGCGATGATGATGCCCACCGCGGTGTCGATGATGGTCCGCGACTCCATCGCCGCCTTCAGGTTCGAGGCGGTGTCGCTGTGCTTTGCCAGCAGGATGGAGAGCTGGAGTCCCTTCGATGCCTGGCGGACGTAGGTGACTGCGTGCTCGATCGCGGCGGCATCGAAAGCGTTCGGCTTATCGGAGTAGAGGTTGAGACCTGCGCGGGCATTATCTCCGGGCAGGTCAAACGGCACCGCCAGAACGGAGCGCATGCCGTTCCGGAGGATGGTCTCGTTGTATTCAGGGAATTCCGTATCCAGCTTGAAATCCGGAACATGGACCAGGACGCCTTCCCGGCACGAGCGAAGGCAGGGTCCGTCGCCGAACTGGTACTGGATCTCGTCGACCGCCTGGGCCCGCTCACTGCTGCTGGCCACAGTGCCCGCTGTGCGGTTCCGCAGAAGCGTAATTCCGCAGTGCACATGGCCGCGCGGTCCTGACAGTTGCTCGGAGGAGTAACGGGCCAGCTCGTTCAGGAAATTTCCGACGTCCTGGGTGTCCAGCAGGAGATCCTGGACGTAGCCCACCACATCGGTCTCATTCAGGCGACTGTCCAAAGAAGGCTCCAGTTCTGCTCTGTCGTTCGGCGGGGCCGTCACGAAAGGTTCGAAGGTCAGGTTCCGGGGGTGCTGCTTCAGCTAACCTCAGGCTACACCCGGCGTGCCCTCGTGCGGACGTGTCAGCTGTGGCACTGTAAGGGCATGGTACGCATCGAGGATTATGCGGTTGTGGGCGATCTGCACACCGCGGCGCTGGTCAGCACTGAAGGTTCCATCGACTGGCTTTGCCTGCCGCGCTTCGATTCGCCGGCGTGCTTCAATGCGCTGCTGGATACCCCCGAGTCCGGACGCTGGCGGATCGCTCCGGCAGGCGCAGGGGAATGCACCCGGCGACGCTACCGCCGCCACACACTGATCCTGGAAACCGAATGGGAAACAGAGGATGGCGCCGTCCGGGTCATCGACTTCATGCCTCCGCGCGACGAGGTGGCGGACATCGTCAGGATCGTGGTGGGGCTCCACGGCCATGTCAGGATGAAGGGCGAGCTTGCCCTGCGCTTCGACTACGGCCACATCATGCCCTGGGTCCGGCGGGACAGCCACGGCCTGCATGCTATCGCCGGGCCGGATTCGGCCTACCTGGTGACCACCGCGCCGCTTCGGGGCGAACACATGCACACCGTCAGCGACTTCACCGTGAAAGCCGGCGAGCGGGTGCCCTTCGTGCTGACCTGGGCGCCCAGCCATGTCCACAGGCCGCGATCGGTGGACGCGGAGAAAGTGCTGGAATCCACCGAAAAGTTCTGGCGCGAATGGGCCGGGCAGTGCAAGGTGACAGGTCCCTACAAGGATGCGGTGGAGCGTTCGCTGATTACCCTCAAGGCCCTCACCTACGCGCCGACCGGTGGCATCGTGGCTGCTGTGACCACGTCACTGCCGGAACAGCTGGGGGGTCCGCGGAACTGGGATTACCGGTTTTGCTGGCTCCGCGATGCCACCCTGACACTGCAGGCACTGCTGGCCGCGGGCTACACCGCCGAGGCCGCCGCCTGGCGGGACTGGCTGCTGCGCGCCGTGGCCGGGGATCCGGCGGACCTGCAGATCATGTACGGGATCCACGGGGAACGCCGGCTGCCCGAGATGGAGCTCCCGTGGCTGGCCGGCTACGAGAACTCGTCGCCGGTGAGAGTGGGCAACGGTGCAGCGGGCCAGCTGCAGCTGGACGTCTGGGGCGAAGTGCTGGACTGTCTCTCACTCACCCGGAACTCGCTGCTCAAGCACACGGACGAGGCCTGGGACGTGCAGGTGGCGCTCATGGAGTATCTGGAAGGCGCGTGGGACCAGCCGGACAACGGGCTGTGGGAAATGCGAGGGCCCAAGCGCCATTTCACGCACTCGAAGGTGATGGCCTGGGTTGCGGCGGACAGGATGGTCAAGGGCGTCAGGGACTCCGGGCTCCCCGGGCCTGCCGACCGCTGGGAGGAGCTGCGGGAGACCATCCGCGACGATGTCATGGCCCACGGGTACGACCCGGAGCGGAACACCTTCACCCAGTCCTACGGCCGCCCGGAACTGGATGCCAGCCTGCTGCTCATCCCGCGCGTAGGGTTCCTGCCGCCGGATGATCCCCGCGTCATAGGCACCATCGACGCCATCCAGCGGGAGCTGACCGAGGACGGATTTGTGCTGAGGTACCGGCCCCAGGACAGCGACGACGGCCTGCCGGGGGAGGAGGGTGTCTTTCTTGCCTGCTCCTTCTGGATGGTGGAGGCGCTGCTCGGCGCCGGCAGGCGCCGGCAGGCCACCGAACTGTTTGAGCGCCTCCTTGCGCTGCGGAACGACGTCGGTCTCCTGAGCGAGGAGTGGGGTGTCCAGAGTGCGCGGCACCTGGGAAACACGCCGCAGGCATTCAGCCACTTCGCCCTCGTGACGAGCGCCTTGGAACTTCATCAGCAACGGACGCGGCGAAGTGATAAGCCCCTGCCATCGAGGGCGGGAACGGCTTCATAGGTGCCGTCCATTCCCCGCTTCGCTCAGCCAGCCGGACGTCAATAAGTATACTTACTAATGACTTGGTGAATTATGGAGAAGGAGCGGTGGAATGGCTGGAATATTTGGTCCCGGGACGCCGGCCGGCAGCGCCGCCGGCCCGCGCCGCAAAGCAGTCCTGTTTGATGTTGACGGGACCCTGATCGACTCTGCCTACATACACACGCTCGCCTGGTGGCAGGCGTTCCGCCAGTCGGACTTCGACGTGCCCATGGCGCAGATCCACCGTTGCGTGGGGATGGGCGGTGCCCGGCTGGTGGACCACCTGCTGCCGGAAGGGCGTGACAAGGCCGGGGACGAAGAAATTCTTTCGGCCCACTCCGGGATTTTCGGCACTTACTGGCCGTCCCTGCGCCCCTTCGATGGAGCCCGGGAACTCCTCGCCCAGTGCTGCGAGAGCGGCCTGGCTGTGGCGCTGGCGTCCTCGGCCAAGGATCAGGACCTCAAGGCCCTCCGCTCCAGCCTGTCCGCCGATGCCTTCATTCATGCGGCAACGAGCGCCAACGATGCCGAGGAGAGCAAGCCCGAGCCGGACATCCTCATCGCCGCACTGCGCGCCGTAGGGCTGGAGGCGGACAACGCCGTCTACGTCGGGGACGCCGTCTGGGACGTCTATGCGGCGGCCAGGCTTGGCATGCCCACCATCGGCCTGACCTCCGGCGGGACCAGTGAGGCCGAGTTGCGAGAGGCGGGCGCCGTCGACGTGTACTCGGGTCCCCGGGAACTGCTGGACCACCTCAGTGACAGTGCGATCGGGAGGCTCCTCGCCGGTTAACGAGCCAGCCTGCGCGCGGGCTACCGGACCTACAAGGTGGCCGGGCCGGTTGTGGACTCGGTGGCCGCAGGGTCGCCGGCCCCCGGTTCGTCAGCGTAGTCGCCCCTGTTCCACGCCACCGAAACCGCAACTGAACCGTCGTCGTTCCTGACCACTTCGGTGACCACCTCCGCAACAGCCGCCCCCATGGCCAGAATCTTTGCCCGGTAGGTGGTGACCAGCTCCTCAAGGCTGGCCTCCGTCCATTCGCCCGGACGTATCCGGGTGGAAATCTCCACGGGTTCGGGCTGGTACAGCGTCATGATGATGCCTTTCCTTGGGGGGGCAGCGACAGTTCCTACGCTAGGAGCCTTCGCTGGCCGAAACAAGCGAAAAAGCAAGCTGGCTTACTTTTACAACAGGGCCGGGCCGGAAGTTGATAAGCATACTGATCTTCCCATCGCGACGGATCGGCGATACGGTCGAAAAAGCCCATCTTCAGCTTAAGGAAGGAACGCCATGAAGGCACTGACCTGGCAAGGCAAGCGCTCAGTGAGTGTGGAAGAAGTTCCGGACCCCGTGATCCAGGAGCCTACGGACGCCATCATCAGGATCACTTCCACCGCGATCTGCGGCTCGGACCTCCACCTCTATGAGGTACTGGGACCCTATATGCACAAGGGGGACGTGCTGGGCCACGAGCCCATGGGAATCGTGGAGGAGGTGGGGAGCGCCGTCACTAACCTCGCCAAGGGCGACCGGGTGGTGATTCCGTTCAACATCTCCTGCGGGCACTGCTACATGTGCAGCCAGGGGCTCCAGTCGCAGTGTGAGACCACCCAAGTCAGGGAGAAGCGTTCCGGGGCCGCACTGTTTGGCTTTTCCGAACTCTATGGGTCGGTCCCGGGCGGCCAGGCCGAGTTCCTGCGCGTACCGTACGCCGACTATGGCCCGGTTAAGGTGGGCCAGGAACTCCCGGATGACCGCTACCTGTTCCTTTCTGACATCCTTCCCACGGCCTGGCAGGGTGTGAAGTATGCGGACGTCCAGGACGGCGGCACCCTCGCGGTGTTCGGGCTCGGACCCGTGGGGCAGTTCGCCTCGCGGATCGGCACGCACCTGGGACTGAGGGTGGTCGGAGTGGACCCCGTCCCGGAGCGGCGCGAGATGGCGGCGCGGCACGGCGTCGAGGTCCTGGACTATTCCAAGGGCGTGGCTGATGAACTGCGGGAAATGACCGGCGGCCGCGGACCCGATGGGATTGTGGACGCGGTCGGCATGGAAGCCCACGGCTCGCCAGTCGCCGCGTTCGCCCACCACGCGCTCGCGCTCCTGCCGGACAAAGTGGCACAAAAGGCCATGGAAACCGCCGGCGTGGACCGCCTCGCGGTCCTGCACACGGCCATTGATTCGGTCCGCCGGGGCGGGACGCTCTCCCTGAGCGGCGTCTACGGCGGAACTGCCAGCCCCATGCCGCTGCTGACCATGTTCGACAAGCAGATCCAGCTCCGGATGGGCCAGTGCAACGTCCGCCGCTGGACGGATGAGCTGCTTCCGCTGGTGGAGGACGACGCCGATCCGCTGGGTGTCACGGATCTGGTCACCCACCGCGCGGGGCTGGCCGAGGCGCCGGCGCTTTATGAAAAGTTCCAGAAGAAAGAGGACGGCTGCATCAAGGTGGTCCTCCAGCCCTAGAGGGCAACGGTTACCCGGCCTTCAGCAGCGAGGGCCGGAAAGCGGCTGGCGGGAGACAGCTTCTCCCGCCAGCCGTTGCTTGACGTGCGAAGCTATCGGGCCTCAGGCTCCGGCGTCCACGACGCAGAAGCGGTTTCCGTCCGGGTCTTCCAGGACGATGAAGTCGGGGTCCTCCGGGTACAGGTCCCAGTCCACCTGCGAGGCGCCGAGTTCCACGAGCCGCTCCACCTCCCCCGCCTGGTCGTCGGCGTAGAGATCCAGGTGCATACGCGGGTGCGGTTGCACGGGCGTCTCGCTGATCATGAGGGCAAGGCGGGCTCCCTCGCCTGTCCGCGGGACCAGCACCACCCAGGTTTCGTCGCCGTCGTCCCGCGGCACATAGCCCAGAGCATCACACCAGAAGGCTGTGGCGCGGGCGACGTCATTGACCCCGAGGACAGTCGTACCGATCGTCAGCATGCCTTCATGCTTCCGCGCGGCTGTTCGCGACGCAAGGGGTGCTCTTGGCTTGGCGGGGTCAACACCATTGGTTCAGCAGTTGCTCAGCCAGATCAACCATCTCGGGCACCAGCGGGTGGAGGAAGGCCACGAACGGCGACGGCGGATAGGTCATCGCCATGGTGACCTGCCGCTTTCCGTCGGCGCTGGTCATCGAGACCATCCCGTAGCCCTGCACGTCACCGATGTTGCCGTAGTAGAAGTCGTTGGTGCAGGTGTCGTTCCAGCGTGCCAGGCCGAGTTTGAAGTTGGAGTAAACCGCTTCCTTCATCTGCGAAAGGGTGGACTGCTTCAGCAGCTTCCCCTGAAGCAGCGCCGAGTAATAGGTATTGGCGTCCCGGACGGTGGAAACCATGCCGCCAGGAGCATCGATATACACCCTGGGATAGGCGACGTCGAACTGTTTGTCCTCAACAGTGATGTAGCCGTGCAGCAGTTCGTCTTTCGGACGCCCTTCGGCGGTCATGAAGGTCTCCGTGAGCCCGAGCGGTTCGATGATGTCTGACCGCAGGACCTCGGCGAAGGGACGACCCCGGAGCCGTTCAATGATCAAAGCGAGTGCGACCAAGTTCGAGCCGGAAGGCTCGAAGGGCTGGGCGAGTTTGTACTTCCACGGAAGGCGGGCGGCGAGGGCCAAACGCTCTCGCAGGGTCAAAGGTGAGTTGAATACCTGCCGGAGCGGGCCGGACGTCCACAGGACGTCCCCGTAGTCCGGAATGCCCGATTCCTGGTTGAGAAGTCTGCGCACGGTAATGGGCTCCGGCGGCTTCAGAATGCGGCTGAACCCGGGGAAATAGTCGTCCACCTGGCCGTCGAGGGCGATCCGGCCTTCCTCCGCGAGCTTCAGCACGGAGACAGCGATCATGGACGTCGTGAGCCCGCCCATGTGGATCGGATCGTTGAGTTGCACCTGCTGCCCGCCGCCGAGGGTCCGGACTCCCTCCGCGTGAGTCCACTCCGCGCCGTTGTTCCTGGCCTGGATAAGAACGGCCGGAGCCCCTTCTTCCCGCATGGTCTGGCTGAAATCGAGCAGGTCAGCGAATACCCAGCTTGGCGGTGTCTGCTGGTCGGGCGGCTTGGGTGCCGGGGTGCAGCCGCCAACTGTGGCGACCAGCAAGGCTGCGGCCGCCGGCGCGGCGAACCGCCGCAACCGGGCGCGAAGCCAAGGCCCTGCCATGCCATCAGGATACGCGCCAAGCCCCCGCAAGCGCCGCACCTAATTCGCCGGAAACGCGCGAGTTCGCCGGGAGCCCGGAATGAATCAAGCTGTTTGTGACAGCTGGTTGGTTTTGTAGTTGATGCCGGCGTGGGCCGGGGCGGCTGGTGCGGTGGGTTTGTTGCGGTAGCGGTGAGGATGCCGGGCGTGGCAGGCGTTGAGGGTTGCCTGGCGGCGTCGGCGTGCCTGGTCGACTCGTCCTTCGTGGACGGTGTCGGGTGTGTAGTAGTTCAGGCCGCTGTGGCGGTGGTTGGCGTTGTAATCCGCGAAGAATGCCGCCATGTGGTCGCGGGCGTGCTGGAGGTCCTGGAATCGGCGGGGAAAGTCCAGGTCGTATTTCACTGTCTTGAACAGGGATTCCGAGTAAGGGTTATCGTCGGAGACCCGCGGGCGGGAGTAGGACAGTGTGATGCCCAGGGACTGGGCAAGCTGGAGGATGCTGCCGGCCCGCATGGGTGCGCCGTTATCGGCGTGGAGCACGGCAGGGCGCTGTCGGTTGTCGGTGACCGCGCCGTTGATCAGTGCGGCGGCGAGGGCGGCCGTTTCGGTGTGTTCGACGCGGTGTCCGACGACTCTGCGGGAAAACACGTCCAGGATCGCGTAGAGCCGGTAGGTGTGTTTCCCCGGGCCGTGGAGCATCGTGATGTCCCAGCTCCAAAGCTGGTTCGGGGCGGTCGCGTGCACAACGGGTTTGGCCCGTTTGGGGCCGGTTCCCGGGCGCTGTTCGCGGCGGTCACCGTTCTGCCCGTTCCGGGCCACGATGCGGTGGGCGGCGGCGATGGAGAAGAAGCAGCGCCCCGCATCGAGCATCCGGTAGTAGGCCTGGGTGACGGAGAGGTTGGCGTATTCCCTGGAGTTCAACAGCTCCATGAACGCGTCGGCTTCGGCATCGGTGATCCGGTTCGGATAGTCCCGGTCGGCGTGGGGCACCAGGAGCCCCGCCGGTGTAGCCGGGCTCAGACGCCGGTACCAGGCCGTGCGGTGCACGCCCACCAAGGCACAGGCCTTCACCGCGGACCAGCCCGCTGTGATCAGTTTCCCGGCAAAGGTCAGGGCGATGTCTTTCCAGGTTTTGGCGTCAGCCACTCCGGCCGGCCCGGCTCCGGCTCCTCCACTTTCGGATCCGTCGCCGCCGCGCTCTTGGCCATCGCGTCCAAGAGCGCGGAAGCTTTTCCCAGAATATCCACGGCAGCCTCGGACCGCGCCAGCTTGGCCTTGAGGACTTCGTTTTCCTTCAAGACCCGTTTGAGCAACTGCTTATCGCCCGCATTCAATCGCTGATCCTCCTCTAGGTTGTCGGACCTGGACCTCAGCTCCCCGGACTCCCGCTCGCGGCACCAACGATTCATGGTGCCCTCGGTGATGCCCGCCGCCCTGATGAATGCGGCCTTAGAGCCCCACTCAAGGCATTTGTCGTACTCATCCAGAATCGCGTGCTTCTGGTCGGTAGTGAAGTGCTTCCGGTTCGAAACACGAACAGGCATAACGAAATCCATGACGGACCTTCCCCCCGCCCTGAGCACCGGCTCCAGCAACAGGGAACCTGTCACACAACAGCCTGACACACAGGGAGCCTGCGGCGAACTGGCAGGCTTCCGGCGATCCCGGCGTCGGCGTTAAAGACCGAACAAGTTACGTCAGGCGGATCTGGCGGTTGACGTCCTTATACAGCAGGTAGCGGAACTGGCCAGGGCCGCCTGCGTAGCAGGCCTGCGGGCAGAAGGCGCGCAGCCACATGAAGTCGCCCGCCTCCACTTCCACCCAGTCGTTGTTGAGCAGGTACATGGCCTTGCCCTCCAGGACGTACAGGCCGTGTTCCATGACGTGGGTTTCCGGGAACGGGATCACACCGCCCGGCTGGAACGTCACGATGTTCACGTGCATGTCATGCGCCAGGTCGTTGGGGTCCGCGAAGCGCGTGGTCTTCCAGACGCCGTCGGTATCGGGCATCGCGCCGGCTTCGACTTCCGCGTCACTGGTAACGAAGGACTTGGCCTCGTAACCCTCGAGCCTCTCGTAGGCCTTGCGGATCCAGTGGAAGGAAACGATGTCGTCCGAGACGTTTTCCAGTCCCCAGGTGGAACCGGCCGCCAGGTAGGCGTAGCCACCCTCCTCAAGCTGGTGCAGTTCACCGTCGAGGGTCAGGTTGACCTTGCCCTTGGTCACGAAGACAACGCCTTCAACGCCTGCCTCGAACTCGGCCTTGGGAGCACCGCCGCCCGGGCCGATCTCGACGATCAGCTGCGAGAACGTGGTGGCAAAGCCGGAGATCGGGCGGGCAATGATCCAGGACCGTGTGTTGGAGAAACCAGGCAGGTTGCTGGTCACGATATCGGTCATGACGCCTTTGGGGATGACCGTGTAGGCCTCCGTGACGATGGCCCGTTCCGTGGTGAGGTGGGTCTGCGGCGGCAGGCCGCCCTGGGGGTAGTAGTACTTGCCCATCATTGGATCCTTACTTCGAAGTGGTGTGGGCCAGCCGCGGGTGCGCAAGGCCGGTCAGGTGGGGGATTCCGACGCCGGCAAGCGCCAGCACCTCGTCGGCGCCCACCGCTCCGCACTGGACGCCGCGCAGCACGAAAGCGGCGAGTGCACGGGCCGTGGCAGGCTCGTCCATCACCCCGCCCTCGGTGCGTTCAACGTAATTGCGCAGCCGGGCCGCCGCGGCGGGCAGCCCCTGGCGGTAGAACGCGTACGTCGCAGCGAACCGGCTGGGCAGCTGCGCCGGGTGCAGGTCCCAGCCCTGGTAGAAGCCGCGCTCGAGGGAACGCCGGACCAGCCGGCCGTGGAGCTGCCAGGCGTTTTCTACGTTGTCGCCCACGGGGATAATGTTGGTGGAGCCGTCCGAGAGCCGGATGCCGGTGCCTGCCACGGCAAGCTGCATGACTTCCTTGGCGAAGTCCGCCACGGGATGCTCCATGGACTGGTATTCGGCCGAGATCTGCAGCGACGCCGAGTAGTCGTACGTCCCGTAGTGCAGCCCGCTGATACGGCCGGGAACAGCATGGGGGAGCTGTGCCACGGGGGAGTTGCCCTCGGGGCCAAGGATCAGCTGCGGTGTTTCCACCTGCACCTCAAAACGCAGCCGGCCTGCCGGCAGCGAATGGACTTCCTCAAGCCGGGAGACAGCGAAGTCCATGGCCTGCACCTGGGCCACCGTGGTGACCTTGGGCAGGGTGAGGACCAGGCCCTCCGGAAGCTCGCCGGCGGAGGCCAGGCCGGACACAAACAGGTCGAGGGTCCGCAGGCCGCGGGCACGCGTGGGCGCCTCAAAGCATTTGAAGCGGATTCCGATGAACGGCGGCGCGGAGCCGGCCGCAACAGCGGCGGCCACGGCGGAAGCGGCGGCAACGGCGGCGGCGTCCTCGGCGTCGTCGCCCCGGTCCCCGAAGCCGTCCTCGAAGTCGAGCCGGAGGTCCTCGATAGGTTCGCTGCCGAGTTTGGCCTCCACCCGGGACGCAACAGCGTCAGCCAGTTCGCTGTCCTGGCCCAGCAGCGCTCCGACCCGGGCGAGTCCGCCATGGGCGGCCGCCGTCGACAGCGCCTGGGCGCCCCAGTCGGCGGCGAGCGACGGCGTGAACCGGTCCGCCGGGACATAGACAGTGTGGACGGGCTGGCGCGAGCCGTCGTCGCCGGGGTAATTCTGCTCCAGCAGCCGGTCGGTGGCCGCCAGCTGCGAATCGATCCTGGCCAGATCCGCAGCGCTGAGTGATGATTCCGGTACCGCCATGCCTCAGCCCACCAGTTCGTAGGCCGGGGTGGTGAGGAAGTCCGTGTAGTCCTCGGAGAGGCAGATGTCCGCGATCAGGCTGCTGGCGGGCTGGTAGTAGCGCTGGAAGGCCTCCTCGCCCACCTCGCCGCGCAGCTTCTCTGTCTCCTCGGCCAGGATCTTGGTCACAAGCTCGCGCGTCACGGTGTTGCCGGTGTCTGCGAGCACCACCTCGTTGCGGATCTGCTGCCACACCTGCGAGCGGGAGATCTCCGCCGTGGCGGCATCTTCCATGAGGTTGTGGATGGCCACCGCTCCGTTGCCCGAGATCCACACGGCGGTGTAGGCCACGGCCACGTAGAGGTTCAGGCGCAGGCCCGCCTCGGTGACCTGGCCGTCCGCGGAAGCGATGTCCAGCAGCTGGCCCGCGGTCACGGAGACTTCCGGGCGCTGCTTGTCCAGCTGGTTGGGGCGCTCGCCGAGGACCGAATCGAACACTTCCCGGCAGACCGGGACCAGATCAGGGTGGGCCACCCAGGAGCCGTCGAAGCCGTCGTTCGCCTCGCGGGTCTTGTCCGCGCGGACCTTCTCGAAGGCTTGGGCGGTGACTTCAGGTTCGCGCCGGTTGGGGATGACCGCGGCCATCCCGCCCATGGCGAAGGCGCCCCGGTGGTGGCAGGTCTTGACCAGCAGTTCCGTGTAGGCGCGCATGAAGGGCGCGGTCATGGCCACGGTAGCGCGGTCCGGCAGCACGAAGCTGGCCCCGGCGTCGCGGAAGTACTTGATGATGCTGAAAAGGTAGTCCCAGCGGCCCGCATTCAGGCCCGAGGCGTGGTCGCGGAGTTCGTAGAGGATCTCGTCCATCTCAAAGGCAGCCGGGATGGTTTCGATGAGCACGGTTGCGCGGATGGTGCCCTGGTTGAGGCCAAGGTAGTCCTGCGCGAAGACAAAGACCTCGTTCCACAGGCGCGCCTCGAGGTGGCTCTCCATCTTCGGCAGGTAGTAATAGGGGCCCTGGCCGTTGAGGACCAGCTGCTTGGCGACGTGGAAGAAGTGCAGGCCGAAGTCCACGAGGGCACCCACGGCGGGTTCGCCGTCGAGCAGGAGGTGCCGTTCCTCCATGTGCCAGCCGCGGGGGCGTGCCACCACGACGGCGAGCGGGGCGTCCGTGCGCAGCCTGTATTCCTTGCCCTCAGGGGAGGTGTAGCTCAGGGACCCCGTGGCGGCGTCCCGCAGGTTGAGGATGGCATCGATGACGTTGGCCCAGGTGGGCGTGCTGGCGTCCTCGAGGTCCGCGAGCCACACCTTGGCGCCGGAGTTCAGCGCGTTGATGGCCATCTTGGCAGGAGAGGCGGGCCCCGTCATTTCAACCCGGCGGTCCTGCAAAGCCGCCGGTGCCGGCGCAACCTTCCAGTCGCCGTCGCGCACGTCCTGGGTGTCCGGCAGGAAGTCAAGGCTGCCGGTCCTGGCCACATGCTCGCGCTTTGCGGTCCGGGCCTTCAGGAGCTCAGAGCGGGTACCGGCGAACCGCTTGTGCAGTTCCTCCACGAAAGCCAGGGCCTTGGGGGTGAGAATCTCCTCCGCGCGCTCGATCGGCCGGGGGTCTGTGACTGTGATAGCCATTGTTGGTCCTTTCCAGGGCTGCGAATCAGGCGTTGGCGAAGGCTGCTGCGTTTGCTGCAGCAGGTGCTGCTGCTTCTGTTGAGTCTTCCGCTGTTGCCGCTGCGATGCCAGTACCCGCTGCGGCGCGGGCTGCGTTTGCCACGGCCGCGGCGACGTCCGCGGCCACGTGGGGGTCGAAGACGCTGGGGATAATGTAGCTGGCGTTGAGCTCGTCGTCAGCAACACGGTTGGCGATCGCCTCGGCGGCGGCCACCAGCATCTCCGGGGTGATGTCCGATGCCCCCGCGTCCAGCAGGCCGCGGAAGAAGCCCGGGAATGCCAGGACGTTGTTGATCTGGTTCGGGAAGTCGCTGCGTCCCGTGGCCACGACTGCTGCGTGCTTGGACGCGATGGCAGGATCGATTTCCGGTGTGGGGTTGGCCATGGCGAATACGATCGCGTCCTTGGCCATCGAAGCGACCTGCTCCTCGCCGATCACGTGCGGTGCGCTGACGCCGATGAAAACATCTGCATCTTTGAGCGCCTGGTGCAGGGTTCCGGAGAATCCCTCTTCGTTGGTGTTGGCGGCAATCCAGCTGCGGTGCTCGTCGTTGTACTGCTCGCCGGAGTGGATGGCGCCGGAGCGGCCGGCAGCCACGATGTGCCGGGCGCCCTGGGCCTTGAGCAACTGGATGATGGCGGAGCCGGCGGCGCCCACGCCCGAGACGACGATCCGGACCTCGGAGAGCTTCTTGCCCACCACGCGCAGGGCATTGACGAGGGCGGCGAGCGTGACGATCGCCGTGCCGTGCTGGTCGTCATGGAAGACCGGGATGTCCAGTTCTTCACGCAGGCGGTTCTCGATCTCGAAGCAGCGCGGGGCCGCGATGTCTTCGAGGTTCACTCCGCCGTAGACGGGCGCGATCGCCTTGACGATCTTGATGATCTCCTCGGTGTCCTGGGTGTCCAGGCACACCGGCCACGCGTCCACGTTGGCGAACTGCTTGAACAGGGCGGCCTTGCCTTCCATCACTGGAAGTGCGGCGGCCGGGCCGATGTTGCCGAGGCCCAGCACCGCCGAACCGTCGGTGACCACGGCGATGGTGTTCCGCTTGACCGTGAGGTTGCGGGCCGCTGACGGGTCCTCCGCGATGGCAAGGCAGACGCGGGCGACGCCGGGGGTGTAGGCGCGGGAGAGATCGTCGCGGTTGCGCAGGGCTACTTTGGGGACGACCTCAAGCTTGCCGCCGAGGTGCATGAGGAAGGTGCGGTCCGAGACGTTCCGGACGGTGACGCCGTCGAGCGCGTTGAGGGCGTCCTTGACGCGGTTGGCGTGGTCGTCGTCGGTGGTGTTGCAGGTGACGTCAACAACCAGGGTCTCGTGGTGGGATTCGGTGACGTCGAGGGCGGTGATGGCCGCGCCGGCCGCGCCCACGGCGGCTGCGAGTTCGCTGGTTGCCGTGAAGCTGGACGGTGCTTCCACGCGCAGGGTGATCGAGTTCCCGGGGCTGGGGTTCGCCATTGAATGTCCTCCTGGTACGCCCATGCATTGGGCTGGCTTACGCCGCTAATGTTTTCGTATTATGGATATTATTATCTACTTTATGGAAACACAAGCCCTGCGGGGACATCGACGAGGACTCGGCCGTGCTGTATCTTGGGATTTCTAAGCAGTTCTTTTCACAATGCGGATAAGAGTTGTCGGAATCGAGCCCAGCAGGAGACGACGGAATGGCTGAAAAGGCCGCAGGAGGCGTGCAGTCTGTTGAGCGCGTCTTCGAACTTTTGGAATTGATCACCGACGCCGGGGGAGATGTGACGCTCAGTGAGCTCTCTTCCTCCACTGACCTGCCCCTGCCGACGATCCACCGGCTTCTCCGGACGCTGGTCACGCTGGGCTACATCCGCCAGCTGCCGAACCGCCGCTACGCCCTCGGCCCGCGGCTGATCCGGCTCGGCGAAGGAGCCAACAAGCAGCTTGGCGCCCTGGCCCGCCCGCAGCTCAAGTCGCTCGTGGACCGGCTCGGCGAGACGTCAAACATGGCGGTACTGGACTCGGACATGGTTATTTACGTGGCCCAGGTTCCGTCCCTGCACTCCATGCGCATGTTCACCGAGGTGGGGCGGCGCGCGCACACCCACGACACCGGCGTGGGCAAGGCCATCCTCGCGCAGCTGGACGATGAAGTGGTCCGCGGGATCGTGAGCCGGACCGGCATGCCGACACCCACGGCCAAGAGCATCGGCGACATCGATTCGCTCCTGGCCGACCTGGATCGGATCCGTGAGCGCGGGTACTCCATCGACGAGGAGGAGCAGGAGCTCGGCGTCCGCTGCTTCGCGATGGCCGTGCCCAACGCGCCCACGCCGACGGCCATCTCCGTCTCGGGCCCGGTGTCCCGCGTGGACCAGTCCTTCGCCGACCGCGCCGTGCCGCTGTTGCGCGAAGCGGCCCAGGCGATCTCGGACGAACTCAACCAAAACTGACCCGAGCGCGAACGAACACTTGGGGCCCCGTTTTCCACGGGCGGTTTCTAGGGGTCGTTGCAACACCTGTTGGTTAGGTGGTTAGTAGTAAAGCACGTAAACGCTCGGCTGGGGTTTCCCAGCCGAGCGTTTTACGTGGCCGGCCGTTGAGTTTCTGAGCGACGAGTTCGAGGTCTTCGGGACCGTAGACGGACAAATCCGTGCTCTTGGGGAAGTACTGGCGCAGCAGCCCATTGGTGTTCTCATTCGAGCCGCGCTGCCAGGGGAGGGGCTGGCG
>NZ_JBFTZQ010000039.1:0-34894 GCF_056406715.1 Arthrobacter sp. P1_B11 | reverse complement strand
AGCCTGCACAGGTGAACCGGTTCAACCCCAACTCTCTCGCGGCCGCTGCCGTACTCCCCAAGCGGTCAAACACCGCGAAAAATGCATCCTTCTGATCCTGCGAGTACCACCCGGATCCTGATGAATCACCGCTTAAACGAACCACGGTCGTTGCAACTCCCAAAAGTCGGGGTGTTGCAACGACCCCTAGAAACCGCCCTGGTTCACTGGGGCCTCAGGTGTTCGTTCGCGCTGGAGTTCGCTGGGGAATGTACTCCGCAGGGATGATCTTGACCGTCGATGTTTCGCTGGGGCAACGGATTTCGTAGAGTGGGAAGGCTAAGGATGTCAGCCCCGGCTGCTATTACTTCTCTTAAACAATTCGCGCTCTCTCCCTAAGGATCCGTGAGCATGCTCGTCACCCTCATACGGCGCTTTTCCAAGCCGTATCTGCCGTACATCGTGGCTGTCATCGCCTTTCAGCTTGCGTCCACCATCGCCGCCCTTTACCTGCCGAGCCTGAACGCCCGGATCATCGACGAGGGTGTTTCGCGCGGCGACACCGACTTCATCTGGCGCACCGGCGGCATGATGCTCCTCGTCGCGTTCGTCCAGGTAGGCGCCGCCATCGCCGGGGTGTACTTCGGCTCCAAGACGGCCATGGCGATTGGCCGTGACCTGCGCCGTGGCGTGTTCCGCAAAGTGACGAGCTTTTCAGCCAAGGACGTCAACACGTTCGGGGCACCCACACTGATCACCCGGGGAACCAACGACGTCCAGCAGGTGCAGATGCTGGTGCTGATGGGCCTGAACTTCATGGTGTCCACCCCGATTATGTGCATCGGCGGCATCGTCATGGCGCTGCGAGAGGACATCAACCTGTCCTGGCTCGTCTGGGTCTCCGTGCCGGTTCTCATCGTGGTGGTGGGCTACATCGTGGTCCGCCTGATGCCGCTTTTCCGCTCCATGCAGACGAAGATCGACCGCATCAACGGCGTACTCCGCGAGCAGATCATCGGCATCCGTGTGGTGCGGGCCTTCGTCCGTGAGCCGTATGAGACTGAGCGATTCGGCCAGGCTAACAAGGAACTCACGGACGTTTCACTGAAGATCGGTGCCCTGTTCGTCCTGATGTTCCCGGCGATCGGCATGATCCTGCACCTGTCCACCGCCGCGGTGCTCTGGTTCGGCGGCCAGCGTGTGGACTCCGGGGACATGCAGGTTGGCTCCTTGACGGCCTTCCTGCAGTACCTGCTCCAGATCCTCATGGCGGTCATGATGGGCACGTTCATGGCCATGATGATTCCGCGGGCCTCGGTCTGCGCGGACCGCATTGGCGAGGTTCTCGACGTCGAGCCTTCCATCCACGACCCCGAGAGCCCGCAGACACCGGCGAAGCTCGAAGGCGTGGTGGAATACCGCAACGTCACCTTCGCCTACCCGGGAGCGGAAGCCCCCGTTCTCAGCAACATCAGCTTCACCGCGCGGCCGGGGGAGACCCTTGCCATCATCGGCTCCACCGGCGCCGGCAAGTCGTCCCTGCTGTCGCTGCTGCCCCGGCTCTATGACGTGGCCGACGGGGAAGTGCTGCTCGACGGCGTCCACGTCAGCAACCTGGACCGGGCGGAAATCACCAAACGCGTGGCCCTCGTGCCCCAGCGCCCCTACCTGTTCTCCGGAACCATCGAGCACAACCTGCGCTTCGGCAAGACCGAGGCAACCGATGAGGAACTGTGGGACGCGCTGCGCGTGGCGCAGGGCGACGGCTTCGTCCGCGAAAAGAAGAACGGGCTTGGATCCCGGATCTCCCAGGGCGGCACCAACGTCTCGGGTGGACAGCGGCAGCGCCTCTGCATCGCCAGGGCGCTGGTGACGAAACCCAAGGTGTACCTTTTCGACGACTCCTTCTCGGCCTTGGACGTTGCGACGGATGCGCGGCTGCGCGCAGCCCTGAAGCGGACCACCGCCGACGCCACGGTCATCATCGTGGCGCAGCGGATCTCCACCATTACCGACGCCGACCAGATTCTGGTGCTGGACAACGGCAGGATCGTGGACCGCGGAACGCATGAGGAACTGCTGGAAACCTCGCCCACGTACCAGGAAATTGTTGAGTCCCAGCTGAGCGTGGAGGAAGTCGCATGAGCGCCGACAAGAAGACCCTGCGCGACCGCAAAAAACCGGCAGGGACACTGACGGAGGAGACGGCGGCCGATCCCGCAGCGCTCGCAGACGACGACTTCGTCGAGGAGGAGTACAAGCCTTCGGAGGCGGACGGCGGCATGTTCGGCGCCATGCCGGCGAAGAAAGCCCAGAACTTCTGGCCCTCTGCCAAGCGGCTCCTGGGGCTGCTCAAGCCCGAGGCCGCGGGCATCTACATCGTGGTGGCCATGGTCATCGTGTCAGTGGTTCTCAACGTCATCGCGCCCAAAATTCTCGGCCAGGCCATGGACGTTATCTTCGGCGGCGTGGTGGGCAAGCAACTCCCGGCGGGCGTAAGCAAGGAGCAGTTCGTCAGCGGCCTGCGGGCGCAGGGCCAGGACAACTTCGCGGACATGATCGCGAAGATGGAGCTGGTTCCCGGCACGGGCATCGACTTCCAGAAACTGACGGTCCTGATCTCCGCAGTGCTGCTCATGTACTTCGTGGCCAACATCTTCCTGTGGCTTCAGGGCTATGTGCTGAACCGCATCGTCATGAAGGTCATCCGCCAGCTGCGCGACGACACCGAGAAGAAGCTCAACCGGCTGCCGCTGAACTACTTTGACACCCGCCAGCGCGGCGACGTCCTTTCCCGCGTAACGAACGACGTCGACAACGTCCAGCAGGCGCTCCAACAGGCGTTCGCGCAGCTGATCAGCTCGGTCCTGACCGTCGTTGGCATCGTCATCATGATGTTCATCGTCTCCTGGCAACTGGCCCTGATCGCCCTGATCGCGCTGCCGCTGTCCGGCGTGGCGGCCGGTGTGATCGGCGCGCGCAGCCAAAAGCTGTTCGCCGCGCAGTGGAGGAACACCGGCGAACTGAACGGCCAGATCGAGGAGTCGTTCTCCGGCCACGACCTGGTGCGGGTCTTTGGCCGTGACGCCGACATGCTGGAGCGTTTCGAGGAACGCAACGAGGCCCTGTACAAGGCCAGCTTCGGCGCGCAGTTCGTCTCGGGGATCATCTTCCCCGTCATGCAGTTCGTCTCCTACCTCAGCTACGTGGGCATCGCCGTCGTGGGTGGTCTCCGCGTGGCCTCCGGCAGCATGAGCCTTGGCGACGCGACGGCGTTTATCCAGTACTCGCGCGAGTTCACCCAGCCGCTGGGCCAGATGGCGGGCATGGCCAACATGCTGCAGTCCGGCGTGGCATCGGCCGAGCGCGTGTTCGAGTTCCTGGACGCGGACGAGCAGGATGCCGAGACGGCCACCCGGCACCTGCCTGCCAAGACGGACGGCCATGTGGAATTCCGCGACGTCACCTTCAGCTACACGGAGGACAAGCCGCTCATCGAAAACCTGTCCTTTACGGCCGAGCCGGGACACACCGTGGCCATCGTCGGACCCACCGGAGCGGGCAAGACCACCCTGGTCAACCTCGTGATGCGCTTCTACGAGCTCAACGCCGGCTCCATCACACTGGACGGTGTGGACGTCACGCAGCTGAGCCGGGCCGAGCTCCGTTCCAAGGTGGGGATGGTGCTGCAGGATGCCTGGCTGTTCGGCGGCTCCATTTACGACAACATCAAGTACGGCAAGCTGGACGCCACCGAGGATCAGATCATGGCAGCGGCCAAGGCCACGTTCGTGGACCGGTTCGTGCGTGCGCTTCCGGACGGCTATGACACGGTTATCGACGAGGAAGGCAACAACGTCAGCGCCGGCGAAAAGCAGCTGATTACCATTGCCCGGGCATTCGTCGCCAACCCGTCGCTGCTGATCCTGGACGAGGCCACGAGCTCGGTTGATACCCGCACCGAACTCCTTGTCCAGAAGGCGATGGCCGCGCTGCGGACGGACCGGACCAGCTTCGTGATCGCCCACCGCCTCTCCACCATCCGCGACGCCGACACCATTCTGGTGATGGAGAACGGCACGATTGTGGAGCAGGGCAACCACCAGACCCTGCTGGCTGCCGAAGGAGCGTACTACCGGCTGTACATGTCGCAGTTCGCGGGCGCCGATGTCGAGGAAACCTCCGTGGATGATTCGACGGCGGTGCACAGCTGACCGCGCACGGGTCGGCAGGCCATACCGATCCCCGGCGCATCGAGGTGCTCGTGCCGATGCGCTGGGGTGACATGGACGCCTACGGGCACATCAACAACGTGCAGGTCGTCCGCATGCTGGAGGAGGCCCGCATCGCCGCCTTCGGCCCGCCGCGGGGCGCCGGTCTGCCAGGGGTGGAACCGCACGTCTCCCTGTTCAACGATGTCGCTGAGGGCACCATGGCGCTCGTGGTGGACCACCGCATCAGGTACGTGAGGACCCTCGAGTACCGCAACGTTCCCGCCGTCGTCCAGCTGTGGATTGGTGCCGTCAAAGGCGCCAGTTTCGACATCCACTACCTTGTGCAGGACCCCGTTACTCGCGAGGATTGTGTGAAGGCGTCAAGCCACCTCGCCTTCGTCGACGAAGCCACCGGACGGGTCCTGCGGCTGACTCCGGAGCAGAAGCAGCGGCTGGAGCCCTTCACCGAACGCAAGGAGGCATAACGTGAAAAAGAAGAAGAAGGCCTGGAAGGACCTGCCGCCCGCCGCACGCATTGCAACGGTCATCCTGGGTGCCGCGCAGCTGGCATTCCTCGCCGCCGCCCAGCGCGATATCTCCCGCCGTCCGGCCGACCAGATCCGCGGCTCAAAGACGCTCTGGCGGGTGGTCACCCTGGTCAATTTCATCGGCCCGGGAAGCTACTTTGCATTTGGCCGGAAGAGGCTGCCGCTGCCTACCGGCAAGTAGGTTCGCCGGACGGCGTGGTGCTGGCGTTCAGCTTTAGCCTGTAAATTTGAAGGCATGACCCCCAACCCGAAGCCTGCCATGCACCGTGCCCTCGGCATCTCCAAAGAGATCGAAGACGCAGCGTGGTTTGTTCTTGGGGCCGGACTCCAGGGCAGGCCGTCTGCGCTGGACCGGCGCACCCAGACGTGGACTTCCGACGCCGCCGCGGAACTGCTGGAGCGACTGGAACGGGGCGTCGTGGACGCCAAGGCGCCCATGATGACCAATCTGCGGCACAGCCTCGCGGATGCCTCCCGGGCTGCGAAGCAGCTTGCCGTGGAGCTGCTGTTCCTGCAGTCGCTGCCCCTGGCGCACGAGGTCAAGTCCCTCAAGGTCAAGCGGGCCCGCGTGGCCGAAGCCGCGTCCTGGCTCGAACCCCCGCTCGAGCTTCCCGACGAGCTGTACCGGGGCATGACCGACCACGGCGTCATCCGGGACCGGACCGCGGAGTTCAACTGGACCATCTGGGACCACCTGAAGTGGCTTTGCCGGTTCGTGCAGCACGTCGACCAGCAGTCCACTTCAGCCATCAGCAGGGCGCTGAAGGACCCCTTGGCCTTCCACCTGCTGGCAGCGGGCACGCCGGAGGATCAGCCGGCCATCCGCCGCAGCGTTGAATACCTCACCTGGCCCGGCTACTTCGAACCCGTTGTGGCGGATGTTGAGCGCCGGGAGATCCGCGACGCCTTCGCCTCCCTGGTGGGCGGGGCCAAGGGCGACAGCGACGAGGAGATCACCGCAGACATCCGCCGCATCCGCCTGCACCTCGATGAGCAGGCAGGCCAGCGCATCGACTGGTATTCCCGCCAGCTCGTGAGCCAGTGGCGCAAGGTCGGCGATCCGGGCCGCCGTGCCTGGCTGCTGCGGACCCACTCCGACAACTCCGAACTGCTCGCAGCCTGGCGGGTCGAGGAAAAAGTGACGCTCGACGTCGAGCACCTCCGCCTGCTGGACGCCGGCGTCACCGCCGGGCTGGTCCAACATGCTGTGGACGAGGATTACAAGCACCTCGGCTACGTGGAGCGGGAGGACACCAAGACGGCGGTTTTCGCCTTCCTGACCGTGATGAAGCCGGGGGACCTGGCGCTCTACCAGAACGCCGGTGCCGTCCGGATCGGCGTCGTGCTGGGGGAGCCGGACCACAACGGGGACAACCGGCGGATGCGCCGCAAGGTCCGCTGGTTCGACGAAGCCCACGCCACGGCCGACCTGCCGCGCCACGTCCAGCGCCAGCTCGCCACGCCGGGCATCGTCGTCGATGTCACCCGCGTGGTGCAGGCGCTGCAGGCGCTTGTGCCTGCTGAAGCGGAAGCAGAGCCCGACGGCGATACGGAACCTGCCGCCGTCGTCGTCCCCGTCCAGGAGGGGTTCCGTCCCCTGACGCGCGAGTTCGCGGACTCGCTCCACATGGATCTGGAACCGCTGCAGGAGATCGCCGAACTGCTGGAGGAGAACCGGCAGCTGGTGCTCTACGGCCCGCCGGGAACGGGCAAGACGTACCTCGCGAAGCACCTCGCGGCCGAGCTCGCGCAGGACAGCACCGACGAGCGCGTGAAGCTGGTGCAGTTCCACCCTTCCTACGCCTACGAGGATTTCTTCGAGGGCTACCGGCCGGACAAGACGGACGAGGGGCAGGTGTCCTTCAAGCTCGTAGCCGGGCCACTGCGCCGGCTCGCCGAAGAAGCGGCCAAACCCGGCAACGAGTCGAAGCCGTACTTCCTGATCATCGACGAGATGAACCGCGCCAACCTGGCCAAAGTGTTCGGCGAGCTGTACTTCCTGCTGGAGTACCGCGACGACCGCATCTACCTGCAGTACAGCCCCAACGAGCCGTTCACGCTCCCGGACAACCTGTACATCATCGGCACCATGAACACCGCGGACCGTTCCATCGCCATGATGGATGCCGCCATCCGCCGCCGTTTCGCCTTCATCGAACTGCACCCGAACACCGAGCCGGTGAGGGGGTCGCTGCTGCGGTTCCTGGAGGCGCGGCAGCTGGACACCACCCCTGCGCGTTTGCTGGACGCACTGAACGGCGCCATCGACGAGTGGGACCGCGACCTCATGATCGGCCCCTCGTACTTCATGAAGAAGACGGCCCAGACCCCCTCCGGTCTGCGCCGGATCTGGAAATACGAGCTCATGCCGTTGCTCGAGGAGCACTACCACGGGCAGCTGAACCGCGCGCAGCTGGAGGAACGATTCGGGCTGGACCAGCTGCTGGGACGCCTTGCGGCTCGCTAGCTCGGCCGGATACCGCGCCAGGCCAAGCGGCGGCCCCGGCCCCGCGGGTGTCAGCCCAGCCGCACGCACCAAGCCCGGACATTCCGGACCGGATTTCCGGCACATCGTGCTTGACGAACTGTCCGGCGGCGTGGTGGAGAAGCTGGACCCAGCCAGCGCGGCCTTCCTGAACGCCAGCGGACTGGCAAAGGCCTCACCCATGGGGATGAGCCTGTACCGGATCGAGCCCATGGGCATGGTGGGATCCGTGCGGACGCCGCTGGTCCAGCTCGACGTACGGCCGAAGGACCGGCTGGGGTTGAGCCGGCTGCTGTTTCTGCTCAGTTACGCCGGTGACCAGGGTTTCCGCGACGATCCCGTGACCGCTGACGAGCACACCGAGCTGTGGAGTGCGCTGGCAGCGTCCCTGGCACAGCTGGCCGAGCGCGCCCTGCAGCGCGGCGTGCTCCAGGGCTACCTCACAGTCGACGAGTCCCTCCGGACGGTCAAGGGCCGGATCCGCATCTCGGACCAGATCTCGCGCCGGCCGGGCATGCTTGTGCCGCTGGAAGTGTCCTACGACGAGTTCACCGAGGACATCGCGGAGAACCGGATCCTCCGTGCCGCCCTCGAGCGCATGTCCCGCGTTCCCGGCGTGCGGCCGGACGTGCTGAGCCGCCTGCGGCAGCTCAAGGGAAAGCTCGACGCCGCCACTCGCCTTCAGTCCGGCGCTCCGCTGCCGCCGTGGCAGCCCAACAGGATGAATGCCCGGTACCACACGGTGCTCCGCCTCTCCGAGGTGATCCTGCGCAACGCCTCCGCCGAAGCAGGGGAGGGACAGCAGCAGACGGCGTCGTTCGTGGTGGACATGGACCGGGTCTTTGAGGACTTTGTGGGTGCCGCCCTCCGGCAGGCCATGGCTGCCTTTCCCGGTGAAATGCGGCTGCAGTACAACGCGATGCTCAACGAGGCCGTCCGGGATTCAGACCGGCTGACTGTCAGGCCCGACGCCGTGCACCTGCTGGGCGGACGGCCCGTGGTGGTCTACGACGCGCAATACAGGGCGCGCACGGATCGCGGGGCATCACTGACTGCCGACCATTTCCAAATGCTGGCGTGCTGCACGGCGTTGCAGGTGCCCACTGCGTGGCTGATCTATGCCGGTGCGGGGGAGGTAAAGCTGAGGCGGATCCTCAACACCGACATCGACATCGTGGAGTTTCCGCTGGATCTGTCGCGGCCGCCGTCGGAAATCCTGGCCGCGGTGACCGATCTCGCCGAGCAGTCCTGGGGAGAAGTTGTACGGCAGGCGAGGACGGGCATGTAGCTGCGTCGACCGGCCCCCGGGCGCCGTCTGGAGCCCGGTTCAGCTACGCCGGGTCTGCTTCCGGGTCTTCGAGGTCGCCGAACAGGGACTGCAGGTGCTCGAGCAGGGCCTTTTCGGGGCAACCAACGTTCTGCGCCAAAAGCCCCCGCAAACGGGTTCTGATACCGGCGCCCTCCGGGGACGGATCTTCCAGAATTGACGAGATGATGGCCATGGACTGGCGGCGCAAGGGGCCGAGCTCCGGGTCTTTTGTCGGCTGGTTGAACTGCGGCCATTCGGTGAGCTGCTCGGTGTAGGACCGCGGTCCTGCCGGCATCAATCGCTGAGACATTTCGCTCTCCCGGGCCGTCTGGTGGTTCACGTTCTGGTACTTGAAGGAGTCAAACTTCTTGTCCGCAAAGCTCAATGCTCTGACATTGGATCCTACGCCAACCCCCAGGGCTCCTCGCCCAACGGATTGAACAGCATGTAGAAACTCTAGCTCAAGACAGACAAGTCTGTCTCCCACTTGGGCTAGGATATTAACAAATGGAAGATTCATCCAGCTCCGCTTCATCGAGCGCCGGGATTACTCCTTCCGGAGGGCTTCAGCCCGCCCTGCATGCCGAGGAACCAGGCACGCCACCGCAGGCCCTTAAGACTGCTGTCGGGATCCGGGAACGGATCGTGGATGCGGCCTACGATCTCTTCGCCCACAGAGGGATCAGGGACGTGGGCATCAACGAACTCATCAGCCGCTCGGGTGTTGCCAAGGCCACTTTCTACCGCCACTTCGCCTCGAAAGACGATGTTGTGCTGGCCTTCCTTGAGCAGCGTGACCGCATGTGGACGGTCAATGCCATCGTGGGCGAAGCGCGGCGCCGGGCAGACACGCCCGAACAGCAGCTCCTCGCCATCTTCGACGTCTTCTCCGACTGGTTCCGCCGCACGGACTTCGAGGCCTGCTCCTTCATCAACGTGCTGCTCGAGATGGGTTCCACCCATCCGTTGGGCCGCGCGAGCATTGACTACCTCGCAAAGATCCGCGGGCACGTAAAGCAGCTTGCGGACGAAGCCGGCCTGCAGCGTACCGAGGACTTCTCCAGGTCGTGGCACATCCTGATGAAGGGGTCCATCATTTCCGCCGCTGAAGGCGACCTTGAAGCAGGCCAGCGCGCACGCCAGCTCGCCGGATGGCTGATCGATCACCACCGGGCTTGAGCGTCAGGCCTGAGTGTCAGGCCGGGAGAGCAAACGTAAACGTGGTGCCTGCCCCCACCTCGCTGCTCAGCGAGACGTTGCCGCCGTGGGCCTCCACGATGGCCTTGCTGATGGAGAGCCCCAGCCCCACACCGGGGATTGCGGAGTTGCGGACTGCTTCCGCACGGAAGAACTTGGCGAAGACCTCTTCCTGGTCCTGTTCGCTCATCCCCATCCCGGTATCGCTGACGCTGCACACCACGCGCCCGTCCTCGGAGCGCAGCGAGACAATGACTTCGCCCCCGTCCGGCGAGTACTTGATGGCGTTGGAGACCAGGTTGTCCAATACCTGTGAGATCCGGGCGGAGTCGACGTGCGCCTCCAGCCGCTTGGGGGCGTCGGCCAGCAGTTGGATGCCGGAGTCCGTGGCCCGCGGCAGGGCGGCGGTGACGCTCGCCCGTACAAGGTCGGCCACGTCCACGGCCTGAGGGCGGACGATCAGTTGCCCGTTTCTGCTGGAAAGGAGGTCCGAAACCAGTGTGAGGAGCCGTTCGGAGTTCCGACGGATGATCTCCAGGGGGCCGCGCTGGAAGTCCGGCAGAGCGCCGTCGTCGTCATCCAGCATCAGTTCCACGTACCCCAGGATCGACGTCAGCGGCGTGCGGAACTCGTGCGAGACGTTGGCGACGAAGTCGTCTTTGGCCGCCAGAGCGTTGACCAGTTCGGTGACGTCGCTGAACACGATGACGGAACCGGCGAAGTTCCCCTCCTGGTCCTTCATCGGACGCGCGCTGGTCGTGATCGCCCGCTGCTCGCTGCCTGCTCCGAGCCAGACCAGATAGTCGGTGAATTCCTCGCCGAGCACGGCCCGCCGGACGGGCCGCTGCTCCACCGGAACCGGAGTGGTCCGGTCAGGGCCAAACACCAGTAGCTGTGATTCGTTGGGATCGTCGTTGCTGGGGGGAGCGGCCAGCAGATGATGGGCGCGCTGCTTCCGGTTCATCAGGATGTCGTGCCCGTCGGCGTCCACGGCCAGCACGCCCAGATGCACCGTATCCAGCACGGTGTTGAGCAGCCGTTCCTGGCGCTTGCTGCCATCCAGCACGCCGCGCAACTGGCTATCCTTTGCCTCCAGATCGCGTTGCTGCCGGATCATGCTGAGAGTCAATACGGTCACGGAAACGCCAATCCCCAGCATCATGACCGGGAGCAGGAGCGAGCGGGCCAGATCCTGCCCGGACAGATCACCCCTGATGACCAGCGGCAGCCAGATGATCGCCAGCGGGCCGAAGAAGGAAATGGCCACCGCCGTCTTGGGAAACACACCGGAGGCGCACAACCAGATCACTGGGAAGACGGCCATCAGGCTGATTCCCGTCAGGCTGTCCTGGCCACCCTCCCTGCCAAGGGCAATCGAGACCAGGTCCAACAACGGAAGGACCAGGAAGCTCGGATACGGCAATCGGTCCCACGGAACGGCGTAGCAGAGAATCAGGATGGCGCCTTGGGACAACAGGAAACTGATGAAAAGCGGGTTCATGAGTGTTTCCGGGAAGAACGCCAGAATGAGGAAGGCCGTGAGCCCCGCCGTGACAGAAAGAGGCATCTGGCTCAAGGTCACCCGGCCCCGCAGGGAGTATTCATGGAAGGGTCGCTTGAAGAGCAGCATCCTGCCGGACGAATCCTTCCAGGTTGGGCTGCTCATGAGCGTTGGACCATCGGGACGTGGCAAGAGAGACGCATACATGCAGGATATCGGGGGAGCTATACTTCAGACGGGATGTAGCGGGCTGAGGGGGCTGCGATGGGTGATACACGCGTGGGGTTGGTCATTGAAGATGATCACGACATTCGCGAACTGGTGCGGGTCGTACTGACGCAGGCAGGCTTCGAGGTGACGGCCGCGAGCAGCGGAGCCGAAGGCGTTCTCGCCGCAAAGGAGCTGGATCCGGCGGTCATCACCCTGGACCTAGGCCTGCCCGACATCGACGGATTCGAAGTGGCCCGGCAGATCCGTCAGTTTTCCGACGCCTACATCGTGATGCTCACTGCCCGGGCGGAGGAGCTGGACACCCTGATCGGTTTGGAATCGGGTGCCGACGACTACCTCACCAAGCCTTTCCGGCCCAGAGAGCTGCGCGCCCGCGTCGCCGCCATGATGCGCCGCCCGCGTTCGACGTCGGAAGTCACCGACGATCTCAACGCGCCTTTAGGTGGGGCCGGCGACGACGCCAACAGCTACCGCCACAACGGGCTGAACATGAGCTATGACTCGCGGACCGTGGACGTGGATGGCCAGGAACTAAGCCTGACCCGGACTGAATTCGATCTGCTGCATGCCCTGCTCGAGGCTGGCCGCATGGTCCGCACCAAAGCGGATCTGGTGCGCCGCCTGCGGGACGAACCCTACGACGTCGGAAGTTACATCAGCGAGGCTGATGAGCGGTCCGTAGAAGTGCACATGGGAAACCTCCGCAAGAAACTCGGCGACTCCGCCCAGGACCCGCGGTGGCTCCAGACGGTCCGCGGCGTGGGCTACAGACTGGCTCCCGAACGAAGCTGAGGCGGCGCTCTGCAGGCATCATGAATGGCCGGCCAGGAACTGCTCCAGCTGCTCCTCCAGGGCCGGCCGGTCTTTCAGTTCGCACTCCCATACTGTGAGCACCTCCCAACCCGCGCTTTCGAGCAGCCGGCGCTGATCGGCGTCGCGGTTCCTCGTCTTGGTTCTTTTGGTCTCCCAAAAGTCGGCATTGGCCTTGGGCGCATGCTGGCCAACCCTGCAGTCGTGGAAGTGCCAGAAGCATCCGTTGATGAAGATGACTTTCCGTCGGGCAGCGAAGACCAGGTCGGGATTTCCCGGGAGCTTGGTGCTGCCGGAGGCCCCGTGCAGGCGGTACCGGTAGCCCTTGGCGTGCAGGAGGCTGCGCACCAGCAACTCAGGTTTGGTGTTCTTGCCCCTGATCCGGGACATGTTCCAGCTGCGCTGCTCAGGAGTCAGCCGGTCCGCCATGATTCAAGTCTAGGCTTGCTGCCGCTTGCTAAATTTCCCGCTCCGGCTGTTCGCCGAACTGAAAATGCCGCCCGCTCACGGAGCCAGGATCGATCTCGACGTAGAAGTCCTTGAGCGTAGGGACCCAGGACGCCAGTCCCAGAGCCTCCGCTTCGGCAATTTCGGCGGACTTGTTCAGTACGCGCGCGGTGCCTCGGAGGACCACAGACCAGGCCTGGTCTGACAGGATGCCATCCGTTTCGAAGAGGACCCGGTCATTGATGGTCAGCTCGGCCAGCTTGTTTCCGGGGGCTGTGCGGAAGTAGAGCTTCCTGCGGCTGGTTACATAGTTGACGGGAAAGATATCCGGCTCGCCGGCCACGGTGACGACCAGCCGGCCGTGACTCGTACCCTCCAGGAGTTGCCAGCACTGCTCGTCGTCGAGGTTAAGGATGGGGTCGCCGTCGGCGTGGGTAAACATCATGGCTCCATTCTTCTACGCCATGTAGAAAAGCGATAGGGGTGTGGGGCAATTTTCCCAGTTGTCCGCGTGGATCCGCCATAGTCCTACCAATGTCCGGCCGCGGTGATTGCGTGGCGAGAGGTTTCTGGCCCTGTTCGGAGGCTTCACTGAACCTTGCCAATCCTTAACATCGTCGAAATAGACCCGTGACCGAACCGTCGCTCGTCGTGACTAGCGTCAACAAAGACGAACCGCAGACGAAAGCGATAACTGATGACAAATGACCTGAGGGACACAGAACTGCTCGATCCCGCGGCGGCTGGCACCGCCGTCGGGCACGGCCTCAGCGGGACCACGACGGCGGGCAACGCTGACGCGATGAGCGCCACCAAGGAGAGTTTGGAGGACTACACCCTGAGGTTCGCGCCCCGTTCCTACCGCAAGTGGAGCGCGGGAGTGGTGGCGACGAGCGCCCTCGGCGGAATTGCGTACCTGGCTGACTTTTCCATTGGGGCGAACATCGGGATTGCCTACGGCACGGTAAACGCAATCTTCGGAATTATCGTGGCGGCAGTAATCATATTCGCCACAGGATTTCCGCTGGCTTATTACGCGGCGCGGTACAACATCGACCTGGACCTCATTACGCGCGGCTCAGGATTTGGATATTACGGCTCCGTGGTCACCAACGTGATCTTTGCGACGTTCACATTCATCTTCTTCGCTCTCGAGGGATCCATTATGGCCCAGGGCCTGGAATTGGGGCTGGGTATTCCGCAGTGGCTCGGCTATCCGGCGTCCACCCTCATCATCATTCCGCTGGTCATCTATGGCATGAATACCTTGGCCAAGCTTCAGGTGTGGACCACCCCTCTATGGCTGCTGCTCATGGTGGTCCCGGTGGGGTATCTGCTCATTTCCCACCCGGGAAGCGTGGAGGAATTCATTGCGTTCAGCGGCGAATCCGGGGGAGCGGGCACCAACCTGGCGTCAGTCATGCTGGCGGCCGGTGTCTGTTTGTCGCTGATGGCCCAGATCGCCGAGCAGATCGATTACCTGCGTTTCATGCCGCCAAAGACAGCTGAAAACAATGGCGCCTGGTGGCGCGCGGTGATCCTGGCCGGGCCGGGCTGGGTCATGTTCGGAGCCATCAAGCAGATTGTTGGCATGTTTATCGCCATCTACCTGATCGCCAAGCTCGATCCGGCCGCCTCCGCCACCGCGAACGAGCCGGTCCACCAGTTCCTCGGCGTCTACCAGGAGATGATGCCCGGGTGGCTGGCCATGACTCTTGCTGTGGTGCTGGTGGTCATTTCCCAGATCAAGATCAACGTTACCAACGCGTATTCCGGGTCGCTGGCTTGGACCAATAGTTTTACCCGTGTCACCAAGACGTACCCCGGCCGCATGGTCTTTGTGGCGGTGAACCTGCTCATCGCCCTGGTCCTGATGGAGGCGAACATGTTCGACTTCCTCAACACGATCCTCGGCTTCTACGCCAACTGCGCCATGGCCTGGGTGGTCACGGTCGCATCGGACATTGCCGTCAACAAGTACCTGCTAAAGATCTCGCCCAAGCTTCCGGAGTTCCGCCGCGGGATGCTTTACGCCGTAAACCCGGTGGGCTTCGTGTCCATGATGGTCTCGGCCGGTGTTTCGATTGCAGTGTTTTTCGGAGCATTTGGCGCCGCCATCCAGCCGTACTCGCCGATCTTCGCCGTGGGCTTGGCGCTGGTGCTGCCGCCCGTCATCGCCGTGCTGACCAAGGGGAGGTACTACCTTCGCCGGCGTGACGATGGAATCGACCTGCCAATGTTCGATGCCGATGGGAACCCCAGCGATGCCAGGCTCCTCTGCCACGTGACCGGCCTGGAGTTTGAGCGGCCTGACATGGTCCGCTCTGCCCTGGACGGGCCCGACGGCGAACCCCAGTATGTTTCTTCGCTCGCCTTGTCGACTGACAAGACAGGGGAGCTGGTGCTGCCGGCACAGCAGTAGCGGGACTTGAGGGCTCGACTGAGGGAAAACGGGCGGAGCGCCAGCGTGCGCCCCGCCCGTTTTCATGTGCTTTCCGGGTTCATGACTTTTTGCCGAGGGTTGCGGGTGGTAAAACCAGAGGGATCGCAGGCTGTGGATAACTTTGAGCCTGAAAGTGTAGCCTCGGCTACCCTTTAACTATTGTTCGGACACAGTCGTCTTGAAACCTATCCGGGGGGATTAGCTGCGCATGACTTCTCGTACATCCATTTCGGGGCGCCTGCGCCTGTCCGCTATTTCCTTACTAGCCGTCTCGGCCCTGGCTCTCAGCGGCTGCAGCAACGCCGATAGTCCGAAGAGCGGCGACCCGAGCGCCGGGCCCGCTTCTTCGGCCCCTCAGTCTGCGTCAGTCACCCCGAGTGCCTCGCCAACGCCGAAGCCCACTCCCGTCTATAAGCCAGCCGACGCAAAAGGCCGGGCGCAGAACGTGCCGGTGCCAGTCAAACCCCCGTTGGCGGACAAGAACTCCAAGGAAGGGCTGGAGGCGTTTGCGAAGTACTGGTTTTCATTGTTGAACTACGGATACGAAACCGGCGAGCTGAGCGCGTGGGCCAAGCTATCTGCACCTTCGTGCGCTTTCTGCAACAACGTGCAAACCAGCGTCGCAGTCGGCTACAAAGATGGTCGCTGGCAGGTCGGAGGTCGGCTCTCCACGCCTTCAGTCGAGGCGCGTTTCAAGGCTGGCGCCCCCACTCAGCAAGTTGTCGCGCAGGTCATTCAGGAAGTAACTAAGTATTACCAAGCTGACAAGTCGGTAGGACGGACCCCTGAGCCAGCGACAAATACCGCCGTAGTGGTATTGGCCACTCACACGCAGGGCAAATGGAGCGTTTCCGACATGCACCTGATCAGGTAGTTCACAAAAATGCTTCCCAGGATTGTCGGAGTCACGATTCTTTCTCTATTCCTGACTCTCGGGCTGAATCTTTCTTTCGCCGCTGCTGAAAGCCCGGACTATGGTGGCTCGGCTGGCTTCGGCGGTTCGGGCGTCAACGCTGACGTGTGGGTACTCGACAAGGACACGGGCGAGATAGTGCCGGCGCCTCCGGGATTCGTCAGTGAGGATCCAAATCAGTACAACGCGTTCCCCCAGTGCCAGGTGGACGACGGCAATTTGGCCATCAAGTGCCTGGCCGGACAACGTCCTTGCCCTCCACGAGCCGACGGAAAGCCGGGCGTACCTGTGATCTGGAAAGTGGCTCCAAGGTCAATCGCGAATCCGACGTGGACGCAGTGGGCGGGCAACGGAGGGGGCCCAACCTGCCTCTACGACAAGAACCCGGAAGACCTGCTTCCCCGAATTGCGGCGCTCATTCAGCGAGAATTCGACAAGCTGCCTGTGACACCTGGAAAATCGACGGCCCAGCCCAGCCCGCACACTCTTCGAGGGGCCGAGACCAACTTTTATGCGCGTGCCGACGAGCAGCAGTTCGACATAACGATATTGGCGCAGAAGATTCATATTGGCGCCAAGCCTGTCCAATACCGCTGGGACTACGGAGACGGGACCTCACTTGGCCCAATGACCACAATGGGCGGACCATTGCCGCAGGACCGCTGGGGTGAGAAGACCCGCACGAGTCACGCCTATGCGGAAACGGGCGACTTCAGTGTCGTGCTGACTACTTACTTCCAGGGCACGTACTCCGTGAATGGTGGTCCGGCGCTCCCCATTCCCAACCAAGGCCAGTTCAGTGCAGCCCCGCAAACAGTGAGCGTCTGGCGTTCAGTGACGCGCAACTATGCCGACGATTGCATCACCAACCCCAGCGGCCAGGGCTGTCCGGGCGCTGCCGCCGGCAACAAGTAGGGCTTGGGAAGAAAGAGGCTCCGGCGACGACGGCGGCACCCCCGCGGCCGGGCCGCCTTTCGGTGTGTCCGGCGTGCCTCAGGTGACCGACTCCTGTGATGCTGCCCTCATGAGGAATACTTGCACACGCTTGGCAGTTGCATCGGGTGAACCCAATGCATTGTGAAAGGAACCACGCATGCTGTTTTCCCCTCTGAGCCTCGGCGAACTTGAACTCTCCAACCGTCTCGTGATGGCGCCCCTCACCCGACTTCGCTCCGGCAAGGAAGGCGTACCCGGACCGCTCGTGGTGGAACATTACCGCCAGCGGGCTTCCCTTGGCCTGATCATCAGCGAAGGCACGTACCCCAGCCCGGCAGGACGCTCCTACCCGGGGCAGCCAGGGATCGTCACTCCTGAGCAAATCGCCGGATGGAAAAAGGTCACGAACGCCGTCCACGCTGAGGGCGGCCGGATGTTCGCCCAGATCATGCACGGCGGCCGTGTCTCCCACGAGGACATCACCGGCGGCCACCAGATTGTCGCTCCCAGCGCTGTTGCAATCGAGGGCGAGACCCGCACCTACACCGGCAAGCAGGCCTACCCCGTGCCGCACGAGCTTTCCACGGATGAGCTCCCGGTGGTGATGCAGGAAATCGTGACGGCGTCGCTCAACGCAATCGAAGCAGGGTTCGACGGCGTGGAGCTGCACTCTGCCAACGGTTACCTTCTGCATGAATTCCTCGCCCCGAACAGCAACGTGCGCACGGACAGCTACGGCGGCTCTCCTGAAAACCGGGCGCGATTCGTCATAGAGACGGTGAACGCCGTTGTCGAAGCGCTCGGAGCGAACCGCGTGGGAATCCGGATTTCGCCCCAGCACAACGTCCAGGGAATCGCTGAAACTGACGCTGATGACGTCCGCGCAACCTACGAAGTCCTGGTCGACACGATCGCACCGCTGAACCTCGCATACCTGAGCATCCTGCACGACGAACCCGCGGGGGAGCTGGTCCAGGACCTGCGCGCCCGCTTCAACGGCACCTTCCTGGTCAACACCGGCTTCGGCGTCGTCACCACCCGTGAGGAAGCAGTTTCCCTGGTCGCAGACGGCCATGCCGACGCCGTGGTGGTTGGCCGGCCGGCCATCGCCAACCCGGACCTCGCCCGCCGCTGGCGCGAAGGCCTGCCCGTGAACGAGCCCGACCAGAGCACGTTCTACGGCGAAGGTGCAGAGGGGTACACCGATTACCCGGTGTACCAGCCCGCCTAACAACCTGCTAGCAAACAGGAAAACCGCCCGGATACCCGGGCGGTTCTCCTGTTTTCATCGCTCTAAACCCGGCAAGCGAAGGGCCGCTCACGGTCGCAGATGCATCCCTATAGGATTTGAGCATGCAAAAAGCGTCCAACGGCCCCCGCGCCGGCAGCCGGTCCGACGATCAGACCGGCGACCGCCGAGGGGGACGGACCGTCAACCGTCAGGTTTTGGCCGACCATGTTTACGAGGAACTCCTGGCATCCCTCATGGACGGACGGCTGGAACCCGGCGCCGCCGTAAGCATCGACGGAACCGCGCGCGAACTCGACGTTTCCCCTACTCCTGTCCGTGAAGCCCTGGCACGGCTGGAGCACACGGGGATGGTCCGGAGAGTGGCGTTGAAAGGCTATCGCGTTGCCCCCGTCTTCACGCGGGAGGACTTCGCGGAGCTCATGGAGGCCCGGCTTGCGATCGAACCCGTCAATGCCCGTCTAGCGTGCAGCCGCCTCACACCCGAAAGGCTCGCGGAGCTCGAAGAAGCCGTGGCCGACCTGAAATCCGCCCCGCGCGGCCCGTCGTTTGCTGACTACAAGGACTACCTGGAAGCCGACGAGCGCTTTCACCAGCTGATCGCGAAACAGACCGGGAACCAATTCATGGTTGCCGCCTATGCGGCCCTGGGCGGGCAGGTCCAGCGGTTTCGGCTTTTCGGCGGCGTCGGCATTACCGACGCGGAGAACGCCATCGCCGAGCACCAGTCAGTGCTGGACGCACTCTCAACCGGTGATCCCGAAAAGGCCGAAGCCGCCATGGCTGATCATGTGCAGAAAGTCCGCGCGCGGGCGATCGCCGACGCCCCGGCAGACTAATCCCGTGTAGCTCGCAGTGCTCGCAGTAGGTGTCGTTTCGGCCCTCAACACGACACACTGGGCGCTAGCCGGATGGGGGGTTCTGAAAGCATGGGGCTGCCCGGAAGTGGCCCTCTTCACAAGCCGCGGTACTCACTATAGGATCTTCGATTGTTCCCCGCGTAGGTAAATGTGATCTTGACAACCTTGCTCTGGATAGTAGATCCTATAGGAAACAGGATTCACGAAGGAGTGCACAACGTGGCATATACAGCTGAGAACTGGCCCATCACCGCAGCCCTGCTGCAGTTCCCCGGCACTGACGCCCAGGGAACCCACATCAATGACGCCGACGCCGCCGCCTGGGCCGAGGTTCTTACCGAAGTCAAGGAAGCAGGCTTCGCCAACGCCGACCTCACCGACAGCTGGGTCCGTCCCGGCGATCTCAGCAAGGAACGCCTCGCGGAGTTCAAGCAGACCGCTGAGAGTGTGGGGATCGGCATGCCCGTCATCTCCGCCATCCGCCGCAGCGTCATCGAGGAGGGCAACTGGGCAGCCAACCTTGAGTACAGCCACCGCACCATCGACGCCGCCGCCGAGCTCGGCTGCGAAGTGGTTTCCTTCGGCCTGCACCAGGCAATCACCCCGGAGCAGCAGAAGCAGCTGTGGTTCTGGACCGTTGAAGGCTATAAGGATCCGGTAGGGGACAAGGAAGCCTGGAGCAACGCCGTCACGCGGTTCCGCGAACTGGGCCGCCACGCGGCAGAGGTAGGCGTTCTCCTCTCGCTCGAGATGTACGAGGACACCTACCTCGGCACCGCGGACTCCTCCGTGCAGCTGGTGCAGGACATCGGCCTGACCAACGTCGGGCTCAACCCGGACATCGGAAACCTGATCCGCCTGCACCGTCCCATCGAGGACTGGCGCGAATTGGTGGCCAAGACCATGCCGTATTCGAACTACTGGCACATGAAGAACTACATCCGTGACGAGGATGTGGCCCGCGACAGCTACGTCGCCATGCCGGCTCCGATGGAAAGCGGCCTCATCAACTACCGCGAGGCGTTCAAAGTTGCCATTGCGGCTGGCTATCAGGGCATCATCTGCACCGAGCACTACGGCGGCGACGGCCTGTCCGTCACGGCCAGCAACCAGGACTACCTGCGCCGCCACGTCCTCCCCAAGAAGGACGGCTACGCGCTTGGCACCAGCCAGGTGGCGCAGGGCCGGCTGCAGCCGGCCGCCGTCGAACTCGCCACTTCCTAAAGTCCCCGGAGGCCCGGTTCCCACCGGGACCGAACTTCCGACGGCGGCCGTCGGGCCCCGCTCGGACGGCTGCCTTCCCGGGGCCCTCCGGTGGGCACCCTCCGCCGGATCGCATCAGAACTGATCAACCCAACTCGGATTCAATGAGGAACCATGACCCAGATCTTCGACAATCCCGCTGATTTCGCGGATGAGGCGCTGGACGGCTTTGTGGCTGCCAACCGCGGGTATGTTGCCCGCGTGGACGGCGGCGTCGTACGCTCAACCGAAGTGCCCACCGGCCAGGTGGCCCTCGTGATCGGCGGCGGCTCCGGCCACTACCCCGCCTTCGCCGGACTCGTGGGACCGGGCCTGGCAGCGGCTTCGGCCTGCGGCAACATGTTCGCCTCGCCCGCCGCCGGGCAGGTCTACCGCGTGGCCAAAGCCGCGAACGCCGGCGGGGGAGTGCTCCTCAGCTACGGCAACTACGCAGGCGACGTCCTGCACTTCGGCCAGGCCCAGCTGCGGCTCAACGCTGAGGGCATCGAAACCCGCACCGTGCTGGTGACTGACGACATCGCCAGCGCCCCCGTGGACCAGATCGAGAAGCGCCGCGGCATCGCCGGTGACCTCACGGTGTTCAAGGTGGCCGGCGCGGCTGCCGAAGCGGGCTTGAACCTGGACGAGGTGGAACGGCTGGCCATCAAGACCAACCACCGGACGCGCTCTCTGGGCGTCGCCTTCGACGGCTGCACCCTGCCCGGTGCCAGCGAACCGCTCTTCCATGTGCCCGCCGGCCAGATGTCGCTGGGCCTGGGAATCCACGGCGAGCCTGGCATCTCTGAGCACCCCATGCCCACGGCCTCCGAACTGGCCCAACTGCTGGTCTCACGGCTCCTGGCGGACAAGCCCGACGACGCCGGCGACCGCGTGGTGGCCATCGTCAACGGCCTTGGCACCGTCAAGTACGACGAACTGTTCCTGCTGTTCGGCAAGATCGAGAAGCTTCTCAACGCCGCCGGCCTCACCGTAGTGGAGCCCGAGTGCGGCGAGCTGGTTACCAGCCTGGACATGTCCGGCCTGTCCCTGACCCTGCTCTGGCTGGACGATGAGATCGAGCAGTACTGGGCGGCTCCGGCCGACACCCCGGCATACCGTAAGGGCAACCTCGCACCGCGGGCCCGCCGCGAGCTGGCGGACGCGGAAGACACGATGGCTGAAGAATCGGAAAAAGCTACCGCCGCGTCCGCTGACCTCGGCCGGCTGGCAGCCGCCGTGCTCGCGCAGGTGCGGGACGTCGTCGTCGAACATGAAGAGGAACTTGGCAACCTGGACGCCATCGCCGGCGACGGCGACCACGGCATCGGCATGCGCCGCGGCGTCGACGCGGCTCTGGCTGCAGGTGAGCAGAACGCGACAGCCGGGGCGTCTGTTGAGCGGGTGCTCACCCAGGCCGGGGAAGCGTGGAGTGAACGCGCCGGCGGAACCTCGGGCGCGCTGTGGGGGTCGGCGGTGATCGCCGCCGGCCTTGCGCTGGGCAACCGCGACTCCTACCCGGCCGGGGACGCCGCTGCCGCGGTGACCGCCTTCACCGATGCGATCACGGAACTCGGCAAGGCCGAACTGGGGGACAAGACCATGGTGGATGCCCTCCTGCCGTTCCGGGACGCGTTCCGGGAAGCGTCCGACGGCGGCGCCTCCGTGGGCAGTGCCCTCGCCACCGCTGCTTCCGCGGCTACCGAAGCCGCCCGGCTGACGGCGGACCTCCGCCCGCTCAAGGGCCGTGCCCGCCCGCTGGCTGAAAAGAGCCTGGGCCATCCCGATCCCGGTGCCGTGTCCTTCGCACTGATCGCCGAACGGATCGCCACCTACATCCAATCTGAACTGGCCGGTTCCGAAGCGGCCACGTCCGACATGGCCGCCGCGGCCGGAAATGGGGCACAAAAATGACTAACACCGCAGGCTGGCGCATTGTCATCGGCAACGATGAGGCTGGCGTCGAATACAAGGAAGCACTGAAGGCGCTGCTCGAGGCCGACAGCCGCGTGGCATCCGTGCTGGACATCGGCGTGGGGCCGAACGACTCCACCGCGTACCCGCACGTCGCCGTCAACGCCGCTCGCAAAGTGGCCGACGGCGAAGCCGACCGCGCACTCCTCATCTGCGGAACAGGTCTGGGCGTGGCCATTGCGGCCAACAAGGTTCCCGGAATCCGGGCCGTCACCGCGCACGACAGCTACTCGGTGGAACGCTCGGTGCTGAGCAACAACGCGCAGGTCCTCACCATGGGCCAGCGTGTGATCGGACTTGAACTCGCCAAGAAGCTCGTTGGCGAGTGGCTCGAACACCGCTTCGATGAGAACTCATCCTCGGCGGCCAAGGTGGACGCCATCTGCTCTTACGAACCCGACTACACGAAGGCTGACTGACCATGACTGAAGTAACCAACAGCTCACGCAAGATCGCCGTCGTCGGCTCCGGGTACATGGGCGGCGGCATTGCCCAGGTCCTGGCGCTGGGCGGGGCGCGCGTTGCCCTGGCCGATGTGTCCGCCGAGGTGGCGCAGAAGAACTACGAACGCCTGCTCACGGAGTCCGACCAGTTTGTGGCCGACGGCCTGTTTCCGGAAGGTTCCACCGAAATCCTGAAGCAGAACCTCTGGGCTGCGAAGGACATCGAAGAGGCCGTGGCCGACGCCGACTTCATCGAGGAGGCCGTGCCCGAGGTCATCGAGATCAAGCACCAGACCCTCGCCCGGATCAGCGCCGCAGCCCGTCCGGACGCGATCATTGGCTCCAACACGTCCACGATTTCCATCGCGGACCTCTCCGAGCCGGTCGCCCACCCGGAGCGCTTCCTGGGCGTGCACTTCTCCAACCCGTCGCCGTTCATCCCGGGCGTGGAGATCATCCCCCACGCCGGAACGTCGGCCGAGACCGTGGGCGCTGTCCGCGACCTGGTGCACGCAGCCAACAAGCAGACCGCCGTGGTCAAGGACGTCACCGGCTTCGTGCTCAACCGTCTCCAGTACGCGCTGTTCCACGAAGCCGCGCAGCTCGTGGAACAGGGAATTGCGACGGCGGAAGACGTGGACACTTTGGTCCGCACCACCTTTGGCTTCCGCCTGCCGTTCTTCGGACCGTTCGCCATCGCCGACATGGCTGGCCTGGACGTCTACAACTTCTGCTACAAGTCCCTGCAGACCGATTTCCCGGAGCGCTTTGCCACACCGAAGATCCTCACGGACCTCGTGGAAGCAGGAAAGCTCGGCACCAAGACCGGGGCGGGCTTCCTCAACGTCCCGGCCGAGCGCACCCCCGAGCTGATCGCCTACCGCAACAAGGCGTACGTCGCCATGCAGAAGCTCATCGAAGACCTGGGCCCGGCCCCGATCAACTAGTTCCTCCGGTTTTTTATAGGACCGGGCCCCCAACTTGCGGGCCCGGTCCGGCTGAGCCGCGCCCTCTTACTTGAACTTCTTAGGAGCACACCCATGAGTACTTTTCCGTCAGCGCGCACTGCCATTGTCACCGGCGCGGTCTCGGAGCGCGGCATCGGCCGCGCCACTGCCAACTACCTGGCGGAGCAGGGCTGGAACATCGGCATCATCGACCTCGATGACGCCCTGTGCCAGTCCACCGCCAAGGAGATCGCCGGCAACTACGGTGTGAAGGCCCACGGCGTCGGTGCCAACGTAGCCAGCGAAGAGTCGGTCCGTGCGGCGATCGACTCGATCGAGGCCGARCTGCCGCAGATCGTGGCTCTCGCCAACGTGGCCGGGGTCAGCTCGCCCGTCCCGTACCTGGAACTCGACGCTGCCGAATGGGACCGCGTCCTGAACATCAACCTCAACGGAGTCCACTACGCCACGCGCCGCGTCGCCGAGTCCATGGCCAAGAACCGCATCGGGCGCATCGTGAACATCTCCTCCGTCTCCGCCCAGCGCGGCGGCGGCACGTTCTCCAAGACGCCCTACTCCGTGGCCAAGGCCGGCGTCATCGGCCTGACCCGCGCCACCGCCCGCGAACTGGGGGAGTACGACATCACCGTCAACGCCATCTCCCCGGGCCCCATCGACACCGACATCATGGGCGGCACGCTCAGCCAGGAACGCAAGGACGAACTCACCAAGGACCTCGTGGTCAACCGCGTCGGATCCACCCGCGACATCGCAGCAGCCATCGCCTTCCTCATCAGCGAGGACGCCGGATACATCTCCGGCCAGACGCTGAATGTGGATGGCGGACTCTACATGCACTAGGAAGGACCTCCATGGCCCAGAACAGCCGTTCCACCCGCACCAGCCAGTACACCCAGCGCGGCCAGTCCACCCGCCGGTCTGCAGCCGCCGTCGTGGCCGCCCCTACCGGGTTCGCATCGTGGACCAAAGAGCGCAAGATCTACCTCGCCGTGGGCGTCCTCGCCTGCCTCATCGGGGTAGCGCTCATCGCGTTCTCGCTCTAAGCACTTACAGCTATAAGGCACCACCCTCAAAGGCACCACCAGTTTTTGCCCGTCTGATTTGCTCACTGACTTACTCAACGAGGAGTTTGAATGACTGTCACACCAACAACATCCGCTACGAAGGAGCTGCTGGATTCGCCGGTCCTGAAATCGGCCATCTCCAAGGCGTCCTTCCGGCTCATGCCGATGCTGGTGATTCTCTACGTTGTGGCCTTCCTGGACCGCACCAACGTGGGCTTCGCCGAAGCAGCGCTGGGTGCGGACAAGGGCGTTACCGCCGGTGCGTACGCGCTCGGGGCCGGCATCTTCTTCATCGGCTACGCCCTGTTCGAGATTCCGTCCAACCTGCTGCTGACGAAATTCGGCGCCAAGGTCTGGCTGGCCCGCATCGCCATCACGTGGGGCATCGTCTCCGCCTGCTTCGCCTTCGTCCAGGGCGAGACGTCGTTCATCATCCTGCGGTTCCTGCTGGGTGTCACCGAAGCCGGGCTCTTCCCCGGCGTCATCATGTTCCTCGCGGCGTGGTTCCCCAACAAGGTCCGTGTCAAGATGTTCGCCATCTTCTACCTGGCCCAGCCGTTCTCCCAGATGATGGGCGCACCGCTCTCCGGCTGGCTGATCAACATCGGCGACCAGGTTCCCGGCGTCCAGGGCTGGCAGGTCATGTTCTTCGTCGAGGGCACGCTCGCCGTTTTGGCCGGTATTGCCGCCTACTTCTTCCTGATCAACAGCCCGCAGGACGCCAAGTTCCTCAACACCGGCGAAAAGAAGGCGCTTCTGGACGTCATGGCCCTTGAGGACAACGTCAAGGAAGAATCCGGACCACGCGGCGTGCTGGCTGCCATGCGCAACGGCCGCGTCTGGTACTTCACCGTCATTTACTTCTGCCTGCAGATCGCCGTGTACGGCGTGACGTTCTACCTGCCGCAGCAGGTGGCGCAGCTGACCGGCCAGAAGGTGGGCTTCGCCGTCGGAATGATGGCTGCCATCCCGTGGTTCTTCGGCATCTTCGCCTGCTACTTCATTGGCAAGGCGGCCAACACGGTGGTCCGCCGACGTGTCTGGGGCACCGGGCTTTTCATCTCCACCGGGCTCTGCATCTTCGGTTCGGCCTGGGCCGGAAGCAACCACCTTCCGGTGCTTGGCATCATGTTCATTTGCCTGGCGGTCTGCAGCTTCCTGTCGATCGGCCCCATCGCATGGTCTTACCCGACGGCGTTCCTCACCGGAACCGCCGCCGCGGCCGGCATCGGTCTGATCAACTCGCTGGGCAACCTCGGCGGCTTCGTGGCCCCGATCCTGCGCACGTCGGTCAACCAGATCACCGCCTCAGACACGGGAACCATGGGCGTCTACGCGCTGGGTGTGTTGCCGTTCCTCGCCGCGGTGATGATGTACGGTACGCGCAAGTTCCAGAGCAAGGCTGACGACCTGCTCGAGAAGTAACTGCTGGAGTAACCAGAGAAGCAACTCGGCAATCATCCAAGGAAAGCAGCAACCAGAATGACGCAGCCCAGCCCAGCCGGCCCCGCAGACCGAACCGGGTCTGACACCATCTTCGTAGGTGTCAGCACCAAGATGTACCTGGGGTACCGGGACAGCCTGCGCTGGCTGGGCGAGCTGCGCCAGGAAGTGGACGCCCGTCCGGCCCTCGCGGCCGGACGGGTGGTCCCGTTTGTGATCCCGTCCTTTCCCTTGCTCCCCGCGGCCGCCGACATCCTGGCCGGCTCGCCGGCCTTGCTCGGCGCACAGGACTGCGGCTGGGCGGACGGTCCGTGGACAGGCGAGGTCTCGCCGTCGCTCCTTGCCGAGCTCGGCGTAAGCCTCGTGGAGATCGGCCATGCCGAACGACGCCGGTATTTCGGTGAGGACAACGCCATGGTTGCGCTCAAAGTCAGGGCAGCGGACGACGCCGGCATCACGCCGCTGCTGTGCGTCGGCGAGGGGGCGGAGGGGCCTGCTTCGGGGACGAACGGAGGTCCCGGCGGCCTGGGATCCGTCTCCGACGACGAGCCCGGATCCGCCTCTGCCTCCGAATCCGCCGCCGCGTTCGTGTACCGGCAGATCCAGGCCGCGGCCGGCGGAGACTGGGATCTTGCCTCTCGCCTCGTCATCGCCTACGAACCCGTCTGGGCCATCGGCGCTGCCGAGCCTGCAGGCGCGGAGTACGTGACCGCCGTCGTGCGTTCGCTTCGCACTCTCCTTGCCGGCCACCGGCAGCAAAGCGGCAGGACGCTGAGCGACATTCCAATAATCTACGGCGGTTCCGCGAAGCCCGGGCTGCTGCCCACACTCGATGGAGTCTCCGGCCTCTTCCTCGGGCGGTTCGCCCACGACGCCGCGAACTTCGGCAAGGTGCTGGACGAGGCGCTGGCACTCTCGGAGGCGCTGGACTCGTCGGAGACTCCAGCGCCGAAGACACGCTGACCCGCGGCAGTCCCGGCAGTCCGGGCTAGGCAGCTGAGAACCGCACAAGGGGACGGCTTAGAGAAATGCCTCGCGGCCGGTCCCTTCGCTCAGCACCAGTTGGCCGTCCTCGATGGATACGAGGAGGCTCCGCGGCCGTCCGTGCAGCTTCTTCTCCGCGCTGAGGTTCCGGCTTGTCACTTCCACGCCCACCGTCGCGCCCTTCGCGGGGAGCTCCACGGAAACTTCCTCGGCCATGCCCAACAGCTCCCGGGTGGTGACGTCGCGGTCGTACCGGGCTTCCTTGCCGTTGACGGTGATGGCGACTTCGTCCGCATTGAAGCCGTCCTGAAGAATGATGAGCAATTCCTGCATGGTGCACCGCCTACCTGAAGGATTTCCGCTGCCTACAGTCACTACATCACTTAAGCCCAGCCGTGGGTAGAGCCGGTTGGTTGACCCGCATCCCGCCTGGCGCCGCCGCTACTTTCCCGCGGTTTCGCGTCCGAAGGGGATCATGTGAGGCAAAATGTTGTGGTGACCCAACTCCCGCAGCACCCATCCGTGCCCGCCCCTGCACCCTCTTCAAACCCGCCCACCCCAATGCGGGCACGAACTCCTGAAGCTAACGTCTCGCCCGAGGACCTGGCCGGCCGCATCGCCGCCCAGATCGCCTCCGAGCTGGGTGTGAAGGCCTGGCAGGTGAAGGCAACCGTGGACCTGCTCGACGGCGGTTCAACCGTCCCGTTCATCGCCCGGTACCGCAAGGAAGCCACCGGCACCCTTGACGATACCCAGCTCCGCGAGCTCGACGAGCGCCTGCGCTACCTCCGCGAATTGGAGGACCGCCGTCGTGCTGTCCTGGAGGCGATCGCCGCCCAGGGCAAGCTGAGCCCGGAACTTGAGGCCGCCGTCGTCGCCGCGGACACGAAGTCCAGGCTGGAGGACATCTACCTGCCCTTCAAATCCAAGCGCCGCACCAAGGCGCAGATCGCGCGGGAGGCCGGACTGGAGCCGCTGGCCGATGCGCTGCTGAAACGCCCCGAACTGGATCCGGAGCGGGAGGCCGTGAAATACCTGAACGCCGAGCACGCCGTTGACGACGCCTCAGCCGCGCTCGCAGGCGCCCGCGCCATCCTCGTGGAGCGGGTGGCGCAGGATCCCGATCTCGCCGAGACCCTGCGCGAGCGGTTGTGGACGCAGGGCCGGATGGTCTCGCGGGTCAAGAAGGGCAAGGAGACCGAAGGCCAGAAGTTTGCGGACTACTTCGAGTTCTCCCAGGCGCCCACCGGGATGCCGTCGCACCGCGTTCTCGCGCTGCTGCGCGGGGAGAAGGACGGCGTGCTGGAGCTCGACCTCACCGAGGCGGACCCGGCCGACGACGACGCGCTCGCCGCGGCGCGCGCCCGTTACGAGTCCGCCGTGGCCAGGTTCCTCGGGGTTGCGGACCGCGGCCGGCCCGCCGACGCCTGGCTCCTGCAGACGGCGCAGGTGGCGTGGCGCTCGCGCGTACTCGCCCGGCTGACGGCGGACCTGCGCGGGCGGATGTTTGCCGCCGCGGAGGACGAGGCCGTTCGCGTCTTCGCCGCGAACCTGCGCGACGTGCTGCTCGCGGCGCCGGCCGGCAACCGCGCCACCCTGGGTCTGGACCCGGGGCTGCGGACCGGCGTGAAGGTGGCCGTCGTGGACGGGACCGGCAAGGTGGTGGCCACCGACACGGTGTATCCGCACGCACCGGCACGCAAGTGGGACGAAGCCCTGGCCACGCTTGAACGGCTGGCGTGGAAGCACGCCGTCGAACTCGTGGCGATCGGCAACGGCACGGCGTCCCGCGAGACGGACAAGCTTGCTGCCGAACTCCTCAAGAGACTGTCCGCCACAGTGGCCGGGGCTTCCGGAGCGGGTTCGGGGCCGCGGCCCGGTTCGGGCGCTGCAACGGGTTCCGGCGCTGCGACGGGTTCGGGTCCCGCGACGGGTTCGGGCGCTGCGACCGGTGCAGTACCGAAGCCGCAGAAGCTGGTGGTGTCCGAGGCAGGGGCGTCGGTGTATTCGGCGTCAGCTCTCGCGGCGGCCGAACTGCCGGGCATGGACGTGTCCCTCCGCGGGGCGGTCTCGATTGCGCGCCGGCTGCAGGACCCGCTGGCTGAACTGGTGAAGATCGATCCTAAATCGATCGGCGTCGGGCAGTACCAGCACGACGTCACGGCCGCCAAACTGGACCGCAGCCTGGATGCCGTGGTGGAGGACTGCGTGAACGCGGTGGGCGTGGACGTGAATACCGCGTCGCCCGCGCTGTTGAGCCGGGTGGCGGGCGTCGGCCCGTTGCTGAGCGAGAACATCGTGGCCTACCGGAACGAGCATGGCCCGTTCGCTAAGCGCAGCGAGCTGAAGAAGGTTCCGCGGCTCGGGGCGAAGGCGTTCGAGCAGTGCGCCGGGTTCCTCCGGATCACCGGCGGAGCGGAGCCGCTGGATGCGTCCAGTGTTCACCCCGAGGCATACCCTGTGGCCCGGAAGATTATGGCGGCTGCCGGGGGTGCCGCATCCGGCAGGACTGGGGCACCAGCCAATGCTGGGCCAGCCGGGGCCGGTGCCCTGGGCCTCAGTGAGATCAATCCGCAGGAGTTCGTGGACGGCACATTCGGGCTGCCGACGGTCCGGGACATCATTGCCGAGCTGGACAAGCCGGGCCGCGATCCGCGTCCGGCGTTCAAGGCTGCCGCGTTCTCGGAGGGCATCGAGAAGATCTCGGACCTCAAGCCGGGCATGGTGCTCGAGGGAACGGTCACCAATGTTGCGGCATTCGGCGCGTTCGTGGACGTGGGAGTGCATCAGGACGGGCTGGTGCATGTTTCTGCTCTGGCCAACCGGTTCGTGTCCGACCCGCGGGAAGTGGTGAAATCGGGCCAGGTGGTGCGAGTGAAGGTGCTCGAAGCCGACCCGGAACGGAAGCGGATTTCGTTGACCTTGAGGCTCGACGACGAAGCGGCACCTTCCGGTGGTCGCGGTCCCGCAGGCCGAGGCACGGGTGGCTCGGACGATTCTGCTCGTCGGGATGCGATGGAGCGCGGCTCGAATCAGCGAGGTGCCCGGAGTGCCCAGGGCGGGCAGGGCAGGCAAGGCGGACAAGGCAACCAGAGCGAGGGTGGTGCGCGCGACGCAGCGCGGCGTGCCACGTCAGGCGAACGCAAAGGCACTTCCGGCACAGCCAAGACCGGCACAGCTAAGCCAGGCACAGCAAAGCCCGGCACGGCGAAGCCCGCCACAGCGAAGCCGGCGCCCGCTAATGCCGCGATGGCAGAAGCGCTCAGGAGGGCCGGGCTCGGAAAATAGTGCCAGAACCAGGAGTCTCGGCGCGGCGCCACCAGCCGGGAGACAACGCGTTGGGCGGCCAGGAAGGGGAGTCCGGGATTAGAGCCTGGTCCGTGTCGTGGGCGCGGTGTCCCCGGTAGCGCGGAAGCGGATGCCTACAGTAGCTGCATGAGTTTCACGAGGCCGGATCCGTTTACCACCCGTCCCACCCTCCAGGGCACCTTCGGGATGGCGGCGTCGACGCACTGGCTGGCCACGGCCACGGCACAGTCGGTGCTCGAACGGGGAGGCAACGCCTTCGATGCCGCCACGGCGGCAGCCTTTGTGCTGCACGTGGTGGAACCCCACCTCAACGGCCCCGGCGGTGATATGGCCGGTGTGTTCAGCACGGCCGAGAACCCGGGCAGGCCCGTGGTGTTGATGGGGCAGGGCCCGGCGCCGGCAGGAGCCACCGTGCAGCATTACGTGGGCGAAGGACTGGAACTCGTGCCGGGCTCCGGTGCGCTGGCCGCAGCGGTTCCTGGCGCCGTCGACGCGTGGCTCTTGCTCCTGCGGGACCATGGGACGTGGGAACTGGCGGAGGTGCTGGACTTCGCGATCGCGTACGCGCGTGACGGGCACCCTGTCCTGGCCCGGGTTGGCGCCACCATCTCCGCCGTGTCGGAGCTGTTCCGCCGCCACTGGCCAACGTCCGCTGACCTGTGGATGCCGGAGGGGCGGATCCCGGAAGAGGGCCAGCTGATCCGGAATCCCGCCCATGCCCGCACCTTGCAGAAGCTGGTTCAGGCCGGAGCAGGCATTGGCGAGGCCGTCGGTGAAGCCGATGCCCACACCCGCGAGGCGCGGATCGATGCTGCCCGGCGCGAATGGAGCGAGGGTTTCGTTGCCCGGATTATCGCCAAGGCTGTGCAGACACCGCACCGCCACTCATCGGGCACCGATCACAGCGGCGTCCTGACCATGGCCGACATGGCCGGATTCCGCGCGAGCTACGAAGAGGCCACCGCTCTTGAATTCCGCGGCCACACGATCGCCAAGACCGGGGCCTGGGGTCAGGGCCCGGCGCTGCTGCAGACCCTGGCAATCCTTGAGGGATTGGACGACGAGTACCTCGATCCGTGCACCGAACTCGGGGCCCACACAATTCTTGAGGCCCAGAAGCTGGCGCTCGCCGACCGGGAGGCGTACTACGGCGATGCCGACGTGCCGTTGGACTACCTGCTCTCTGCTGAATACGCTGCTCGGCGCCGGGAACTGATCACCGAGAACGCCTCCCACGAATTCCGGCCGGGCCAGGTTCCGGGCCGGGAGCCGTACATCCCGGCGCTGCGTACTGAGTACGCGCCGCCGTCGCAGGGCAATGACGACGGCGGTTCTCGCCCCAACCGCGGTGCTGCCGCCTTCGGTGCCGCTGCCGGAGCCGGCGAGCCGACGGTTACTCCAACTGGGGAAACGCGCGGCGATACATGCCACATCGACGTCGTGGACCGCTGGGGGAACATGGTCTCCGCCACTCCGTCAGGCGGCTGGCTGCAGTCTTCGCCGGCAATTCCAGAACTTGGCTTTTGCCTGGGGACGCGGCTGCAGATGACGTGGCTTGAACCCGGAACGCCGTCCACGCTGACTCCGGGCAAACGGCCGCGCACCACCCTTACGCCAACCCTGGTGCTGCGTGACGGCGTTGCGGTCACAGCGCTGGGTTCGCCAGGCGGAGACCAGCAGGACCAGTGGCAGCTCCTGTATCTGCTGAGGACTATAGTCGGCGGCTACTCGCCGCAGCAGGCGATCGACGCGCCGGCGTTCCATACGACGTCGATGCCCGGTTCATTCTGGCCCCGCACGTGGGTACCAGGCGGAGCCGTCGTCGAGGACCGGCTCGGCGGCGAGCTAATAGCGGGACTTGAGCGAAGGGGGCACCGGATCACCCGCGCCGGTGACTGGACACTGGGACGGCTGTCCGCCGTCGAACGCGATCCGGCGACCGGGGTCCTGCGGGCCGCCGCCAATCCGCGCGGTGCGCAGGGTTACGCGGCGGGGCGGTAAGGCCCCGGAGCGCGCGGCAGGTCAGCCTTTGAACCTTGACCATGCCGTTTGCCTGCACTCCGGACGCTGCTGCCGGGGAGGGTGTTCCCATAGACAAGTCTGGGAGCTACGGCTTCGCCCATGAAGCCGCGTGCAATCCTAGCTACGGCCTTGCTGATGGTCGTTGTCGTCGTTGCGATAATCGTTGCTTGGATTCTTTGGCGTCCCGGCGTGACTGCATTGATGCTCATCCAAGCGTCGTCAGTGATGGTCGCTTAGCTTTGTTTTCTGCTGGACTTCGACGGGATCAGCGGCCCTGGGATGGGTTCGTATCGTCAGTGGTAGCGGGGGAAGCCCGTCGGGCAGTTGGTCGGAGGGGCTGCGAGACTTCAATCCTCGCTGGTGTGGCGGGGTTTCCGGCCTGCGGGCTTTCTGCAAGGGTAGGAAGATGACTTACTTCCTGGAGTACACCGTTCCCGCTGGCCCGGATAACGCCGAATTTGAGTTCCCGCACGACGAAATACAGACCGGGACCACCATCCCGCTCCCGGAGACGGACGCTGAAATAGTGCACACTCCCGAACTCCCGGCGCGGACCGGAATCATCGGCGCAACCGTCCCGGAAGCCAAGTTGGAAGCCGAGCAGCTCATCAACCACAGCCGGGCCACCGAGGCATCACTCTTCGAGGATCCTTCCAACTCGCTTCAGGCGGGAATCGGTACGCTTGTTGCCACCTTCGTGGAAGGCCGTGGATGGCAGGACTCCTAATCCGCTTTGAAATCCTGTCCGCACAGGCTCGCCGCCGTCATGCCAAAGGCCTCGGAAGCCCGAACCTAGTGCCGACACCTGGGGAGAATAAGACAGACTCGGGTGTTCCCGAAACGGTTATGCCGGCGGCCGCAACGAGTTGGTCGTCCAGCACGGTGAGCTTGGCCCGGTGTAGCGGCCAGGGGGTATGGGTGTTGGGCACATAAATGGTGCGTCCGAGTAAGCGCGTGTGAAGCCCGAAACGCGCAGTCAGATGGATGGCCAGCGGATCGGCTGTTTGATTGCTCAGGTCAGGGGTGACTGCAAAGTCGGTCTCGGCACCGTGCCGGAATCTGCGGACTGAATATCCAATGGCGGGGTCTGGCCCTAGTCCCGGCTTGACGTGGGCGTGCGACCACACGTACGGAATCCCGACTGCTCGCGCAGCTAACAGCACGGCGAAGCGTGATGCATCCAAACTCAGGAAGACAACTCCCCGCCTTCCGCCTGGTTCGCACGAGTACAGCCGGACGTTGACCTCGGTGAAATCTCCGAAGTACGGCACCGCCGGGCCGCGTCCGAGGCTCGCGCCCTGCATCCGGAACGCGACAAGACCCACCCACGATGAACCGTCGAAGACATCCGGGAGCACCCCAGGGGGCATCTTCGCGGCGGCCGCTGCCTCGGGGAGCCGCCAGTGCTGCCCGCCTTCCCTTGTCGCCGCGGTGCGGCTCTGATGGACCCGACCCTGTTGCCGTCATGCGCCGAGCCTAACCGCGGCGGACAAGGTGAGGAAGGTGTCTGTCATTTGGCGACGAAGCGGAAACCACGGAGATGGACCACCGGGGTCATTCTCGAGGCCCGGCAGCAAAGACGCCGCAACGCCGGGGCTCCGGGGCGACCCGCGGTGGCCGATACCCGCGCCCTGGTGTTCAGTCGATCAGCGTCTGTCAGGCCAAACAGGTGCTTCGTGGGCTGACCGCATCGACGGGATGGCCACGCTGCAAGACAGTCCTTCCCCGGGATCCCACGCCGGACCAGCGCTGACGCAGGTCAACGCGTGACCATCCAACTGTGCGACTGTGCGCGGCGATCGCCTGCGCGCCCTGATATCGTCCGCCGGGATCGCTGCCCGTACGACCCGAGCCGGAGTGTCGTGTCCGGGGCCTGCCTGCGAGGTCATCGCGGGTGGGTGGTCGTTTTATGTTCGGTGGTGGTGGTTGCGTCGGGGTTTTTGGGTGGGGTCGATGTGGGGTGGGGGGATGAACCAGGGGATGCCGGTGGTGATGTGGATTTGCCATTGTTCTTTGTGGATGAGGTGGTGGTGGTGGGTGCAGAGGAGGACGCCGTTGTCGGTGTTGGTGGGTCCGCCGTGTGACCAGTAGGTGGTGTGGTGGGCTTCGCACCAGGGGGCGGGGATGGTGCAGGTGGGGAAGGCGCAGCCTTGGTCGCGGGCGGTGAGGGCTTTGCGGAGGTGGGGTGGGAAGATCCGGGTGGTGCGGCCGATGTCCAGGATGCGGCCTTGGCTGCCGAGGAGGATGGGGATGATGTCGGCGTCGCAGGCGATCTTGCGGACGGTGGCGGGGGTGACGGGGCCGGTGAAGGCGAACGTCCCGGTCC
>NZ_JBFTZQ010000038.1:0-37005 GCF_056406715.1 Arthrobacter sp. P1_B11 | reverse complement strand
TTGGGAAACTAAGCAGGTTGGGGGCGAGGCGGCCGTGCCTTAAATGCAGCAGCGCGAACGGATAGTTGAGGCCCCAAATCCGTTAGGAAATGGGCCTCAACTATCCGTTCGCGCTGCGTGAGGGGGTACGGAGTTACAGGGCCAGGTGGGTCGGGCCGAACATCTTAAGCAGGGTTTCGACGACGACGACGTTCGGGCCGTCCGCGGCGAAGCCCGCCTTCAGCGCGTCCCCCACATTCTCCGGGGCCACCCGCGTGGCCGGCACGCCGAAGGACTCGGCGAGCTTCACGAAGTCGGGGCGTGCGAGTTCGGTGGCCGTGGCCTTGCCGAATGCGCCCACCATGTACTCGCGCAGGATCCCGTAGCCGCCGTCGTCCACGATCAGCCAGGTGACCGGGACGTTGTGCTGCTTGGCCGTGGCCAACTCCGAGATGGAGTACATGGCCGAACCGTCACCCGATACCGCCAGGACCCGCGCCGAACCGCCGGATGTGCCCACGGTTTCCAGGCCCACGGCCCCACCGATCGCAGCTGGGAACCCGTAGCCCAGCCCGCCGGCGCCCTGCGCTGAATGGAACTGCCCTTCCCGGGCGTCCCAGCAGCTCCAGCCCCAGTAGGCCGAGATGGTCATGTCCCAAAACGTCTGCATGGCCGCTGGGACGGCCTCGCGGATGTCAGCCATGAACTTCAGTTCCTTGCCGAGGTCCTGGGATTCCAGCCGCCCCTTGACCTTGGCCAGGGACTCCCGGACCAGGTCCTCGGGCGAGGTCCCGTGCCAGCTGGCGCGCTCGCCGTGCGGCTCCGTAAGGGCCTCGTCGAGGGCCGCGAGGGCCTGTCCGGCGTCGGCCCTGATACCGAGCCCGGGCCGGTTGGACTCCAGCACGCGGGGTTCGGCGTCGATCTGGATGATCCGGCCGCGCGGCTCAAAGGTGAAGTAGTTAGACGTGACCTCACCCAGCGAGGAGCCGACGACGATCAGGACGTCCGCGTCCTCGAGGAGGTCCGTCATGTGCCTGTCCTCGATCCAGGACTGCAGCGACAGCTCATGGCTCCAGGGGAAAGCCCCGTTGCCGCCGGGAGTACAGATCACGGGGGCGCGCAGCTTCTCCGCAAGGGAGAGCAGGGATTTCTCCGCCCGGCCCCGTCGCGTCCCGCCGCCGGCGATGATGGCCGGACGTTCCGCCGTGGACAGCCATTTAACCGCTTCGCGGACCAGTTCAACGCGCGGCGGGTTGTCCGCCGCTTCGGCGAGCGCGTCCTCGACGGGAGGCACCATGATGGGGTCGAGGAGCACGTTCTGCGGGACCTCAAGCCAGACGGGACCCTGTGGTGAGGAGATCGCCTCGGTCCACGCGTCCTGGATAGCGGAGGGAATACCGGAGGCGTGCTGGATCAGGCGCTGGCTCTTGGTGACGTTCGCGGCCGAGGCCTTCTGGTCATCGAGCTGGTGCAGCATCCCCTTGCGGCGCGCACCCAGTCCCTCCAGCGGGATTTGGCTGGCAATGACCACCATCGGCACGCCGGTGGCATAGGCCTCCTGCAGGCCGGCCAGGGACGTCAGCGCGCCGGGACCCGTGGACAGGAACAGTACGCCGACCTCGCCGGTTGCACGCGAATAACCGTCTGCGGCGAAGGCACTGTTATTTTCCACGCGAGAGGACACGAACTGCAGGTTCCCGCGGCCCATCGCGTCGAACAGGCCCAGCGCATGCTGGCCGGGAATGCCAAAGACCGTCTTCGCACCCAGCGCTTCGAGGGTCTCGACGACGAGATCCCCGCCGTTGCGGACGCCGGTCCCTTTGGTGGGGGCTGCCGTGCCGGGATCGAAGTCGATCACTTGACCGCCCCGGCAGCCTCAGAGATTTCGATGCGCCCGCTGGCCCGGTTGTCTGCCCCGGGGGCGGAGAACCCGGCCGGACGCCGCGCTTCCTGGCCCAGCGCCTGGGCGGCGTAGCCGTTATCGGTTCCGAAGCGGTTTCCCTCAACGGCATTGTCGGCCATCAGGGTCACCAGTTCGTAGGCGACATGGCTGGCCGCGACGCCGGTGATTTCCGCGTGGTCGTACGCGGGGGCGACCTCAACGACGTCGGCTCCCACGAGGTTCATGCCGCGGAAGCCGCGGATGATCTCCAACAGCTCCCGGCTGGTGATGCCGCCGGCCTCGGGGGTTCCGGTGCCGGGCGCGTGGGCTGGGTCAAGGACGTCGATGTCCACGGAGATGTACAGCGGGCGGTTACCGATGCGGTCCCGGACCTTGGCCACGGTCTCGAGCACGCCCTGATAGTAGACGTCTGCGGAGGTGACGATTCCGAACCCGAAGCGGTGGTCGTCGTCGAGATCCTTCTTGCCGTACAGCGGGCCGCGGGTACCGATGTGGCTGATGGCCTCGGTGTCCAGGATGCCTTCCTCCACTGCCCGGCGGAACGGGGTGCCGTGTGTGTATTCAGCGCCGAAGTAGGTGTCCCAGGTGTCCAGGTGTGCGTCGAAGTGCAGCATGGCGACCGGGCCGCCGGCGCGTTCGGCGGCGGCGCGCAGCAGCGGCAGGGCGATGGTGTGGTCACCGCCGAGAGTCAGCAGTTTGCTGCCGGACGAAGTCAGGTCCAGGGCGTTCTGCTGGATAGTCTCGATGGCCTCGTTGATGTTGAACGGATTGACGGCCATGTCGCCGGCGTCAGCCACCTGGCAGTTCTCAAACGGGCTGACATCCCAGGCCGGGTTGTACGGGCGCAGCAGACGGCTGGCCTCGCGGACGTGGTTGGCGCCGAAGCGGGCGCCTGGGCGGTAGGAAACTCCGGAGTCGAAGGGGACCCCGACCACCGTGATGTCCGCCTTGGGTACCTGGTCCAAACGGGGCAGCCGGGCATACGTGGCCGCTCCTGCGTAGCGGGGAATACGGGATGAATCGATGGGGCCAAGGTTGCCGTTGGCTTCGATGCGCAGCTCTTCCAAAGGAACGCCTCTCCTTCGAGGATGAAAGGTGGGTGTGACAGCCATCATACACTCGAAGTTGCCTAATGCGCATCATATGTTTACAACTTGCCCTTACAACGCGCGCCACCCGCCCCTCAACGGATGGCCGCTTCCCCCCGCTCCCCCGTTCGCACCCGGACGGCGTCGCGCACCGCAAGGGTCCAGATTTTGCCGTCGCCGAACCGCCCCGTCCGCGCCCCGGACATGATGGCGGCCACCACCCCGTCGGCGGCATCCTCGGTTACCAAGACCTCGACGCGGATTTTCGGCACGAGATCCGAGGTGTATTCAGCCCCGCGGTAGACCTCAACATGGCCGCGCTGCTGGCCGTAGCCATTCGCCTGGCTGACCGTCATGCCGTTTACCCCGAAGCGCTCAAGGGCATCGCGTACGGCGCCGATCCTGTCCGGACGGACAATGGCCGTCACGAGCTTCACTGCGGGACACCGCCGCGGACAGCCTCGGCTTCCCGGACCGGATCAGCAGCCATGGTGCCTCCGGGCGAGGACGCTGCGCCGGCGCCGCGATGTTCACCCGGGTGGAAGCTGCCGCCCACCATGGCCAGTTCGTAGGCTGTCTCCGCGTGCTCCGTGACATCGATGCCGGAACGTTCGTCCGCATCGGTAACGCGCATCCCCATCGTCTTGTGGATGGCAAGCCCAATCAGCGTGGTCATGACCGCTGTCCAGGCGGTGACGATCAGCGCGGTCAGTATTTGTGGCCAGAACTGCGCGAGTCCGCCGCCATAGAACAGTCCACCCCCGGTCTTAGACGACGGAACGGCGAAGAACCCGAGCGACAGCGTCCCCCAGAGCCCGCCGATGAAGTGCACTGCCACGACGTCCAGGGAATCGTCCAGCCCAACCCTGAACTTGAGAGCCACAGCAAGGGCACACACTCCGCCGGCCACGGCACCGATGGCAATGGAGGCCATCGGGTCCACGAAACCGCAGGCCGGCGTGATCGCCACCAGCCCGGCAACGGCACCCGAGGCAGCCCCGAGAGAGGTGGCATGTCCGTCGCGGAGCCGTTCCACGAGCAGCCAGCCGAGGAGCGCGGCACTGGTTGCCAGCAGCGTGTTGGTCCAGGCAAGGCCTGCAGTGGCATCGGCCGTCAGCTCGGATCCTGCATTGAAGCCGAACCAGCCGAACCACAACAGACCCGCACCGAGCATGACAAACGGGAGGTTGTGGGGACGGATGTTCGGGTCCCTCATGAAGCCGAGTCGCTTGCCGAGGACCACTGCCAGCATGAGGCCGGCCATGCCCGCATTCATGTGGACAACGGTGCCGCCGGCAAAATCCAGGGCCGCGATCTTGCTGCCGATGATGCCCTCCGCACCGAAGATACCGCCGCCCCACACCCAGTGGGCAATCGGCGAATAAACAAGGGTCACCCAGAGCGCCGAGAACAGGAGCCAGGGCCCAAACCGGACCCGTTCGGCCACGGCGCCGCTGATCAGGGCGACGGTGATGATCGCAAAAGTGGCCTGGAAGCCGATAAACACCATGTCAGGAAGGCCGGCCGCCTTGGTTCCGATCGTAGTTGTCAGGCCGGCGAGGCCGAAGTTGGCGAACGGGTCACCGACCCAGCCGCCCAACGTGTCCGGGCCGAACGCCAGCCCATAGCCCCAGAGCGCCCAGACGACGGCCACCACGCCCATGGCGCCAAAGCTCATCATCATGATGTTCAGGACGGACTTCATCCGCACCAGGCCGCCATAGAAGAAGGCCAGGCCGGGTGTCATCAGGAGCACCAGCGCCGAGGCCGCCAGCATCCAGGCGGTCGCGCCAGGATCCAGGGCAAGCGGGTCTGTTTCGAGCCTTACAGAGAGAAAAAGATGATCCATCGCGGGAGCCTTCCTCGGATTTGCCGCCCGGAGGCGTGCATGTGGCGAGACCTGCGAGACCGTGACCGGTCGATAGCCAGACTGTTTCGGATTCCCCGGGCCGAGACTACAAAACGCGTGTTTCCGCTGGCAGCATTCTGCTTTGCGGGCATGTAACAGGAGGGCTCCGGGTGTGAATTGCGCGTGTACGGGAGATGTCCGGAATGTGACGTGCATCTCACCGAGTCACCAACAGCCGCTGGCAGCAGCAGGCACCGCTGGCAGCAGGCGGCAGCAGTCCGCCTCAGCCAGGGGTCCGCATCAAGCGTCAGACCCGCGCCACGCTCCTAGCGGCTGGCGGCGGGAACCAGGACCCAGAGGACCTCGACGGCCTCGTTTGTGGGATTCACCCAAGTGTGGGGTTCGCGCCCCGGAAACGTGACGGTATCCCCGGTGTTGAGCTCATACTCCTCATTGGTGAGGATGAGCTTGATGGTGCCCTTAATGACATGGAGCACATCGACGTCGCAATCAACAGCGTAGAGCTCGGACTCGCCGCGGCCCAGCGGCTCGATGACGGCCTGGATGATTTGAACGCGCCGCTCCGACCGAGCGGTCAGCAGCCGCTCAACGATCCCTTCGCCGCCCAGCGAAATGCGGGGGCCGGCGTCGCGCTTTGTGAGGTGGGTTTCAGGCGCGGCAAACAGGTCGCCAATGGAAATGGAGAGGACCTGGCACAGGGTCACCAGCGAGGCGACAGAGGGCGAGGTGAGGTCCCGCTCGACCCGGCTCAGGAAGCCCTTGGTCAGCCCGGTGGCATCCGCCACCTGTTCAATTGTGAGCCGCTGCGACTGTCGGGCGGCACGGATTCTTGAACCGATGGCAACCGGAACATTGCTCGGCTCAACTGGAAGTGCCTTCATTTACGAACCTTTCACGGCCGGCCGCTCGGCCCCATCTTTGGAGCCATACTAGCGGCACCCCGCCGATCCGACGGCCCGGGAACCGCGTCACAGAAGATTGCGTCTTGACTGTTACTCCGATCACACCCTACGCTTGTTGGCAACAACTGTTGCATGCGAAGCAACAGAGCTCGATCCCTTCAGTTTTCCCCTTTAGAGCAGCCCAAACCGCGTACCCCAACTGCGCTCCGGATTACCGTAAAGCTGCCAGAGCTCCGAGGAGCCCCAAGAATCATGGACGCAAACTTCGTCAATATTGCCATCGTGGTGGTGTACCTCGCCGCGATGCTGGCCTTCGGCTGGTGGGGCAAGTCCCGCACCAAGAACAACAGTGACTACCTGGTGGCTGGCCGCAGGCTGGGCCCGCTCCTTTACACCGGAACCATGGCCGCCGTCGTGCTCGGCGGCGCCTCAACGGTGGGCGGCGTGGGCCTCGGCTACAAGTTCGGCATCTCCGGCATGTGGCTTGTCGTCGCAATCGGCGCGGGTGTGCTCCTGCTGAGCCTGCTCTTTGCCGGGACCCTCCAGCGGCTGAAGATCTACACGGTCTCCCAGATGCTGAGCCTGCGCTACGGCCAGCGCGCCACCCAGACCTCCGGCATCGTCATGCTGGCTTACACCCTGATGCTCTGCGCCACCTCCACGGGCGCCTACGCCACCATCTTCGTGGTCCTGTTCGGCTGGGAGCGCTGGCTCGCCATCGCCGTCGGCGGCGCCATTGTGCTGGTGTACTCCACCATCGGAGGCATGTGGTCCATCACCCTCGCCGACCAGGTGCAGTTCATCATCAAGACGGTGGGCATCTTCTTCCTCATGCTCCCGTTCGTCCTTAACGCCGCGGGCGGCCTCGACGGCATCCGTGCCCGCGTTGACGCGAGCTTCTTCCAGCTCGACGGCATCGGCGTGCAGACCATCATCACGTACTTCGTGGTGTACACCCTTGGCCTGCTGATCGGCCAGGACATCTGGCAACGCGTCTTCACCGCCAAGACCCCCACCGTGGCCCGCTGGGGCGGCGCCACCGCAGGTGTCTATTGCATCCTGTACGGCGTCGCCGGCGCGTTGATCGGCCTGGCCGCCCGTGTGGCCCTGCCCGACATCGACGTCGCCAATCTCGGCAAGGACGTTGTCTACGCCGAGGTTGCCACCCACATCCTGCCGATCGGCATCGGCGGCCTGGTCATGGCCGCAGCCGTCGCCGCCATGATGTCCACCGCCTCCGGCGCCCTCATCGCTGCGGCAACGGTGGCCCGCGCTGACGTTGTGCCGTTCGTAGCCAGCTGGTTCGGCAAGACGATCAACACCGACGACACCGAAAACCCCGAGCACGACGTCAAGGCCAACCGTTACTGGGTCCTTGGCCTGGGCATCGTGGCGGTGCTGATCTCCATGGCAGCCCAGGACGTCGTGGTGGCCCTGACCATCGCCTATGACATCCTGGTGGGCGGCCTGCTGGTAGCCATCCTCGGCGGCCTGGTCTGGAAGCGCGGCACCGGCATCGCCGCCGCCTGGTCCATGGCCGTGGGCTCGGTCCTGACCCTGGGCCTGCTGATCATGTATGCCACGGGAATCATCCCGAGCGAGGACGGCGTCTACGCCAACGATCCCATCTACTGGGGCCTTGGGGCCTCGCTGGCAGTGTACTTGGTGATATCCGTACTCACGCCACCCACGGATCCCGAAGTCCGCGAAGCGTGGGACAAGCGCGTCGCCGGAGCCGTGTCCGAGGAACTGTCCCTGGAGGCTCACCCGGTAGCCAGCCACGCGGCGCACTAGGCAAACTGAATTAATCACGACGGCGGTGCCTTCCCTTCGCGGGGAAGTCACCGCCGTCGGGGTTTAAGCGTTCGGCTCTAAGCGCCGGGGTTTGAGCGCGTGTCCTTATTCTTCGTAGCCTTCGTCCCCGCGGAATTCGTCGGCATCCAACGACACCACCCGCTCGTCGTCGTCAACGGCTTCCGGCGCGACGGGAACAACTCTCTCCTCGGAGTCGATGAACTCGTCCTCGGTATCCCAGTCTTCGTCGACCGGCGCGTCCTCGGCGAAATCGTAGGCGGGGTCGGATTCCAGTGTGTGGCGGGCGTCGGGCTCGGGGCGTGATCCGGTGGTGTTCATGATGCAGACCTCCGTGTGATTGGACTTCCGTGCCCTCCGTCAACGAGGCACGTTTTCATCAGATCACCACCCTTGTGGACGGTCAAGGGCCCCGCGGCAGAGCGTCAGGAAACCGTTCTCGGAGCCGCGCATTTACGGGGTCCCTAAATTTCCGGCTGAGGAATACCGGCCGAAAATCCGCGGAATTGCGGGGTAAGCTGGTCGTTGCAATGGGGCCGAACCATGCCTCATCTAGCCCAGGAGTTCCCGTGTCTCAGCACGCAAAATCTGACCGCCACAGCGAAACCAGCCCGGCCGCACACGCATCGCCCGCCGGTACCCCAAACGCAGCGGACGTGAAACGCTGGCGCCAGTATCTGGCCGACGAACGCGCCGAGGCTGCCGTCTACCGGGACCTCGCGCAAAGCCGCTCCGGCGAAGAACGGGCCATCCTCCTGGCCCTCGCCGAGGCCGAGGGACGCCACGAAGCCCACTGGCTCAAGCTCCTCGGCGAGCACGCGGGCAAGCCGCGCCGCGCCTCCGCCCGCAGCCGGCTGCTGGGCCTCCTTGCCCGGCACTTCGGTTCCGTTTTCGTGTTGGCCCTGGCCCAGCGTGCCGAGGGCCGCTCCCCCTACACCAAGGAGCCCTCCGCCACTCCGGCCATGGCGGCGGACGAACAGATTCATGAGGAAGTGGTGCGCGGCCTGGCCACGCGGGGCCGCAACCGGCTGGCCGGAACCTTCCGGGCGGCCGTTTTCGGCGCCAACGACGGCCTCGTCAGCAACCTGTCGCTCGTAATGGGCATGGCCGCCACCGGCGTGGCCAGCACCGTGGTTCTGCTGAGCGGCATCGCCGGCCTGCTGGCCGGCGCGTTCTCCATGGGCGCGGGCGAATTCGTCTCCGTCCGTTCGCAGCGTGAGCTTCTGGCCGCCACGCAACCCACACAGGTGACGCTCGCCGCGGCGCCGCAGCTGGATATTGAGCACAACGAGCTCCTGCTGGTCTATCTGGCCCGGGGCATGTCCCGCGAGGCCGCGGAACACCGGGTGGCCGAGCGGATGGGCCTCTTCAGCTGCGACTGCGACCCGAGCCTCTCGCTCCAGCCCGAGCTCCCGGAGACCGAGGATCAGCACGAGGCCGTGGGCACCGCCTGGGGCGCCGCGCTGTCCAGTTTCTGCTTCTTCGCCTCCGGCGCGATCGTCCCCGTCATTCCCTTCCTGTTCGGCATGACCGGCGTGGGCGCGCTCGTGGTGGCCGCCGTGCTGGTGGGCATGGCGCTGCTGGCGACGGGTGGCGTCGTCGGTCTCCTTTCCGGCACCTCTCCCCTGACCCGCGGTCTTCGCCAGTTGGCCATCGGGCTGGGAGCAGCCGGAGTCACCTACGTGTTGGGCATGGCGTTCGGCGCCGTGATCGCCTAGTGCGGCTGGCCGGAGCTCTCGGCGCCGGGGAGACGCAGTAGTGGAAGAAGAGCCGGCCGGAGAAGACACCGGCCTGCGCGCACCTGACGATGAACGCCGTGACACGGATAGCGGGCAGCGGCACCGGAAACACCCGCGCCATTCCGGGACCGCCAGCGCAGCCAGCAGGTTCATCCGCAACCTCGTCCTGATAACCGCCATCGGGTGTGCAGCATTCGTGGCGGCGGGCTTCGCCTACGGGGACCCCCGTTTTGCCAGCCTCCTAGAGTTCCGGCTCGGGGCCGGCAACGGACATCCTGCCCAGCCCAGGCCCGGGCAGACGGACCGGGCCGGTGGGGCCGGCCAGGGGCAGGAGGCCGGCCAGGCAGGGCAGCCCGGCGCGGGCGGCCGGGCCGCAGGCGCACCGCCGCCCGGCGTCGAAGAGGCAGCAGCACCGCTGGGAACGCCGGCGCCCCCGCCGGAACCGAGTGATTCGTATAAGTTCCTGGCCACCAACGACGACGGCACTCCGGTTGGATATTCGCCCTGCCGGCCGCTGCACTACGTAGTGAACGCCGGCCTGGCGCCGGAGGGCGCGGCCGGGCTGGTCCCCGCGGCGATCGAGACGGTGTCCCGGGCCACGGGCATCCGTTTCATCAACGACGGGGCCACCGACGAACAGCCCTCGGAATCGCGCGCCCCCTACCAGCCCGAGACCTACGGCGAGAGGTGGGCTCCGCTGCTCATCAGCTGGACCACTCCGGGGGCGGCACCCAAGCTCAAGGGCAAGATCATCGGCACCGGGGGCAGCACGCACTACAGCTATGGGGACGGGCCCAAGAGCTTCGTCACCGGAAGCCTCGAGCTCGACGCCCCGCAGATTGCCGCGGAACTCAACCGTCCGGACGGTCCCGGATATGCCACCGCCGTCATCCTGCACGAGCTCGGCCACGTCATGGGGCTTGAACACGTGGATGACCCCGTTCAGCTGATGTACCCGGAGATCGGCGCGCCCGACGGTCTGGCGGCGGGGGACCTCAACGGACTGCAGGCTCTTGGCAAGGCCCCGTGCCGGAAGGACCTCTAAGCGGGATCGGCTTTCAGGACCCAGCCTCTCCAGTCATCAGCCGCCCAAAACCGCGAGTGCCTCGTCCACGCTGTCCACCAAAAAGATCCGCTGCTCCATCGCCCTCCCGTGAGCCAGGCTCTGCAGCATGGGCCAGGCCGGATGATGCCGCTCCCAGTGTTCCCGTCCCACCAGCACCATGGGGGTCACGGTTTCCGGTGCACCGTAGTAGTTCTCGCACGCATCCTGGAAGATCTCCTGGATGGTCCCGGCCGAGCCCGGCAGGAACACGATGCCGCCCTTGCACAGCTCCAGGAGGACGGCCTCGCGGACCGCGTTGGCGAAGTACTTGGCAATGTGTGTCGCGAAGAAGTTGGGCGGTTCGTGGCCATAAAACCAGGTGGGGATGCCCAGCGACGACGTTCCGTGAGGGAAACGCGTGACGACGGCCGCCGCGGCCCGTGCCCACGCTGACACCGAGGGCCGGAAGCCGGGGACGGAAGCCAGTTCGGTGAGAACATCCCGGAAATCCTGGTCTGGTGCCTCGCTGAGGTAGGCGCCCAGGTTTGCTGCCTCCATCGCCCCAGGGCCGCCGCCCGTGGCCACCATCCTGCCGCTGCGGGCCAGCAGCCTGCCCAGCGTTGCGGCCTCGGCAAATCCCGCGCTTCCCCGCTGCGACGCGTGGCCGCCCATGACCCCGACGATGGCGCGTCCCCCGCCCAGGACGGAGCGGGCCAGCTCCTCCAGGGCGCCGCCGATCGCGTGGTCATGCAGGGCAGCCGCCAGCGTGGCATCGAGGTGCCGGCGCTGGCCGGGGCGGATACTCCACTGGTACACGAGGGCATCCGGCGTTTCCTCGTACGGCACGTCCAGGATGCCGGCGTAGAGCTCCTGGGGCGTGTACAGCTCACCGCGGTAGGCATCGAACGGCACGCCGGCCAGCTTGGGAAATATCAGGGCACCGCGCCGGCGGAGCGAGTCTTCCACCCCGGGATCGAACGTGCAGCCCATGAAGATGGCGCCTTCCGGCTCCATGGCGGCGAGGACCGGAGCCCTGCCGCGCAGGTCGAGGGACTGTGCGTGCCAGCCATGCATGGTCTTCGCTCCGGCGCTGACGAGCTGGTCAAAGCGGGTGACGCTCTCCACCTCGAGGGTCCGCGGGCTGGGGTTCAGGCTGCCGGAGGGGTTCATGGTGCCAGCGTAGCGGGCTGTTCCAGCGTAGCGGGCTGTTCCAGCGAAGCGGGCCGTGCCAGCGAAGCCAGCCAAGCGGGCTGGAACGCGGAAGTGCCCCGCAGCGGGCTGCGGGGCACTTCCGGTGTTGCTGGTGGGATCAGGTTAGGAGACCTGGAGACCGCCGTTGATGTCATAGGTGGCGGCGGTGATGTAGCCGGAGTCCTGGCCCAGCAGGAAGGAGATGAGTGCAGCAACCTCTTCCCGGGTGCCGACGCGGCCCATCATGATGCCTTCGGACATCTGCGCCTTGCGCTCATCGGACAGCGTGCCGCCCATGATGTCGGTGTCGATAGGGCCGGGGGCGATGGCGTTGACGGTCACGCCAAACTCGCCCACCTCACGGGCCAGCGCCCGGGTGAATCCGATGATGCCGGCCTTGGAGGCGCTGTAGGCAACCTTGGAGTAGGTGCCGCCGCCGCGCTGCGCCGAGATCGAGGAAATGCTCACGATGCGTCCGAGTTTGCGCTCGATCATGCCCTTGAGGACACGCTGGGAGACGATGAACGTCCCACGCATGTTGATCGCGAAAACCTTGTCCCACTCCTCCACGGTGGTTTCCATGAACGTCGTCGGAGAGCTGATGCCCGCGAGGTTGGCCAGGGCCACGATCGGCGGCAGCGACTCTTCGATTTCGCTGATCGCACGGTCCACCGAGGCAGCGTCGGAGACGTCCGCGCCGACACCGATGGCCTTCACCGCACGGTTGGAGCCAATCTCTGCAGCTGCGGCCTTCGCGTCTTCGGCGTTGATGTCCAGGATCGCGATGGACCAGCCCTCGCTGGCCATGCGGTCGGCAGCTGCGCGGCCGATGCCGCGGGCGGAGGCCGCACCGGTCAGCACGACTGTGCGGTCGGCGGGGAAAGCAGTGGTTGAGCTCATTGCAGATATTCCTTCGTGTGGTTCGCTGGGTGGTTCTTAGCGGGAGATGGTGGCTTTGGCTGCAGCTGCGACGGCGGGGTCCAGAGCGGCATCGCCTTCGGGGCGCTTCCGCGCATAGAAGTACGTGGCGACCGCCGTGACGCAGAGGCAGAAGGACAGGAACAACAGACCGCTCTGGTTGTTGCCGGTGGCGTCCTTGAGGAGTCCGACCGCATAGGGGGCCACGAAGCCGCCGAGGTTGCCGAGGGAGTTGACCATGGCAAGGCCGGAGGCTGCTGCCGCACCGGTCAGCGCCGCGGACGGCATGGACAGGAAGGGGGCGATGGCGCCGTAAATGCCCATGGCCGAGACCGTCAGGCCGATGAGTGCCAGAACCGGGTTGATCGGGAGCAGGTAGCCTGCGGCCAGCAGGCCCACGCCGGCGAGCACCATGCTGACCGCGCTGTGCCAGGCCCGCTTGCCGGTCTTGTCTGCACGCTTGCTCCAGAAGTACACGAACACCGCTGCGATGGCGTACGGAATGAGGACGATAAACCCGACCTCCGCGGTGGAGAACTTGCCCAGCGCGGCAACGATGGTGGGCATCCAGAGGCCCAGACCGTAGATGCCGCAGACCAGGCCGAAGTACAGGGCAGAGTAGACCAGGGTGCGCTTGTCCTTGAGGCCGGCCAGGAAGTTATGGCTGCCGCCCTGGGACTTGGCCGCCAGTTCGGCGTCCATGGTGGTGGCGAGCCATTCGCGCTCGTCGTTGTTGAGCCACTTGGCGTCCCGCGGACGGTCCGTCATGAGGATCGGGGTGAGCAGGCCGAGGAGGATGGCCGGGATGCCTTCGAGGATGTAGAGCCACTGCCAGCCGTGCAGTCCGAGGACTCCGTCCATCTGGAGCAGCAGGCCGGAAACCGGGGCGCCGAGGGCGTTGGAGACCGGCTGGGCGAGGATGAAGATGCCCAGGACGGTGACGCGCTGCGCTGCGGGGAACCACAGGGTCAGGTAGAACAGGATGGCGGGGAAGAACCCTGCCTCAGCGGCGCCCAGCAGGAACCGGATGATGTAGTAGGTGGTCTCACCGTTCACGAGGCACATGGCCGCGGCGAATATGCCCCACGTGATGAGGATGCGGGCCAGCCACTTTCGGGCTCCGAACCGGTACATTCCGGCGTTGCTCGGGATTTCGAGCAGCGCGTAGCCGAGGAAGAAGATGCCTGCGCCCAGCCCGTAGGCTGCAGAGGTGAGGCCGATGTCCTCACTCATGGTGAGCTTGGCGAAGCCCACGTTGTTGCGGTCAAGGTACGCAACGAAGTACAGGAGAACGATCAGGGGCATGACGCGGCGGCGGACTTTGCGGAGTGTGCGGTCGCCAAGCTCGCCGAGTCCGGACTTTGTGGTTAATGAAGTCATCATCGACCTTCTATCTGACGGTTCCGGGCCGGCGGCTTCGCGCGGAGGAATCCGATGCTTTTATGGGGGGTTCTGTCCGCTCCAGATCAGAGCGTTTTTTGATTCTTATTTGAATCTGATGTCAGACATCTGACGGAAGAACATGAGCAAAAGCATAGAAGGGTGACGCGCATTACGTCAAGGCCGGTGGGTTCAGCTCAGGACTTCGTGCCGTGGACGTAGCGTTCGTAGTCCTCGAACGTCTGGTCCATATGCTCGTCCATCGCCCGGCGGGCAAGCTCGGAGTCGCCGGTGAGGATGCTGTCCAGCACGCGCTGGTGAAAGGCGATGGCGTGGCGCTGGATCTCCTCGACCGCGGAAGTCTCGCGGCGGGCGCGGTACAGGGACTGGCCGAGCTGGGCGAGCAAGGCACGCACGAACGGGTTGCCCGAAGCCTTCAGCACCACGTCATGGAACGCGATGTCCGCGGTCACGAAGCCGTCAAGGTCGCCGGATTCGTGAAACCGCTTCATGTCGGCGATCGACCGGCGCATGTCCTCGGCGTGCTCCGGCGTGTGGCGCCTGGCGGCGAGCGCGGCCGCGCCGGTCTCCACCATGCGCCGCACCTCAATGAGCCCCCTGGAGACCTGGTCCTCGGCGTTGCCGTATGACGCCGCCTTGATGATCGCGTCAAGGCCGGTCCAGTTGTCCGCGGGATTCACGAAGGTTCCGCGGCCCGCCTTGACGTAAAGGATGTTCTGCGCCCGCAGGGCCTTGAGCGCCTCGCGGACCGTCAGGCGGCTGACGTCGTAGGCCTTGGCGATGTCGGCCTCCGGGGGCAGCGCATCGTGCGGCTTCAGCCTGCCGTCAAGGATGTCGTCCAGCAGGCCGTCGACGAGGTCGTCAACCAGTGTCCTGCGACCCATTGGAACGACCCACTTTCGCCTTGCATGCTGCCCTCGATGGGCCTAACACTACAGAAACGGCGGCGGACCGCGGAAAATGCCCCGGCTGAACGTCAGTCGGCTACGCGTCAGCCGGCAGTGCGTCGGCCGGCAGCGTATGAGTCCGAAACGTAGGTATCCAACCTGGCGAGGGTGTTTTCGATATTGTCGGGGTGGCGCCGGAGGTACCCTGCCAGCCGGAGGAAGAACTTGCCGCGGACCTGGCGTGCGTCCCACTGCTCTGTGACAAGCGTGCCGGGGATTCCGGCCGCGTCCGTGGCCGGCTCCAGCAGGTAGCGCCAGACATGCCCGTAGAAGTGGCGCCAGCCGATCCTGCGCCCTTCTTCGAATTCCGTCACGGTGTTCAGAATCTTGTAGTCCACCTTGACGTTCATTTCCATACCAAACTCAACCCCCGGCCCAAGCCGTTCTGGGCCGCGGGGCTGGGTGCCCCTCACCGTGCCCGAACCGTCGATTTCGCTGTGCAGGGCCGGAGTGGCCAGGACCTCGAAGATCCGGGCCGGCGCGGCGGCGATGAAGCGGTCCCTGGACACGAGATATCGGTTGTTCATCCGGCCAGCCTAGCCGCTAAAAATTGGTGCAGAATTTGAGCATGCAGAGTTCATCGACTGCCGGCAGCCCGCGCATCGGCATCCCTGTCCGGCTCAGCAGTTCAGCCGATCCAGACGCCCGGGTGGCGGAGGCCAACGGCCTCTTCGATTACATCGTGGACCTCGTGCGCGACGGCGGCGGCGAACCGGTGCTGCTGACCCCCGATCTGGTGGAGGGCGGCGTGCTCGACGGCGGCAGGCGCGCCGGCGCGCCTGAGGCGCTCGACGGCGTCGTACTCCCCGGCGGCGGCGACCTCGACCCGCGGCTCTACGGCGAAGTTCCGGGCGGCACCTGCTACGACGTCAACCCGGAACAGGACAGGCTGGACATTGCGGTGGCGCGCCAGGCAATCGACGCAGGGCTCCCCCTGCTGGGCATCTGCCGCGGCCACCAGCTGCTCAACGTCCTTTACGGCGGAACGCTGATTCAGGACATGGCACCGGGCACCGTGCCGCACCGCGACAGCCCCGCTGAAGGCGGCGGACTGTGGGCTTGGCACGACGTGGCGATGACGCCGGGCTCCAAGGTGGCGCGTCTGTACGGCGCCGTCGCAGATCCCGTCCCCGGCATCTCAGGTGCAGGCAGCGTGAAGATCGCGTCGGGCCACCACCAGGCCGTGGCGCAGGTGGCACCAGGCCTGGTGGTGACCGCGGTGGCGGAGGACGGCACCGTGGAGGCACTTGAGGACCCTGAGCGGTGGGTGGCCTCGGTCCAGTGGCATCCCGAGGCGGTCGAACTGCCAGAGGTCCAGCGGCTGGCGCCGTTCCGCGCCTTCGTGGACGTCTGCCGGCGAAACCGCTAGCCTGCCGGTTTCCGGCACCACCCTGAGAAGCTCCGTCCAGGGAAGCTCCGCCCTTAGAGTGCCACGGCGGCAGCCAGCCGCACGGGCAGCCCGGTTTCGAGCGACTCTTGGGCGGCGTCAGCAACCCGGGAGGCCGCCACGGCGTCTTCCGGCGTGCAGGGGTTTTCCCGCCGGCCGAGCACCAGCTCCACGAAGGCCTCCACCTCGGAGCGGTAGGCCTGGTCGAAGCGCTCCGCGAAGGTTTTGTGGGAGGCTCCCGACGGGAACCCAATCCCGGCTTCCGCGGAGGTCACTGCTGATTTCTCGTCAAGGCCCACCATGAGGGAACCGGCCGAACCCTGGATTTCCAGGCGGACGTCGTGCCCGGCCCCGTTGTAGCGGGAGGCCCCTACGGAACCCAGCGTGCCGTCGTCGAACGTCACCACGGCAAGTGCGGTGTCCACGTCCCCCACTGCCCCGATGGCGGGGTCCCCGTTGTTGGAGCCCTTGGCATAGACCTCCACGATTTCCCGGCCGGTGAGCCAGCGCAGAATGTCAAAATCATGGACTGAGCAGTCGCGGAACAACCCGCCCGAGGTCGCCAGGAACTCCACGGGCGGCGGCGCCATGTCACAGGTGACGGCGCGCAGCGAGTGGATCCAGCCAAGCTCGCCTGCCTCGAAGGCGCGCTTGGCCTCGAGATAGCCGGCGTCGAACCGCCGCTGGTGCCCGATCTGGACGGTTCCCTGATTTGCCCGGATGTAGTCCAGGACGGGCAGCGAATCCGCCACGTTCATGGCTACCGGCTTCTCGCAGAACACCGGAATGCCGGCGTCCACGCCCGCCCTGATCAGCTTCGGGTGCGTGCCCGTGCCGGTGGCGATGACCAGGCCGTCGATCCCCGATCCGATCAGCTCCTCCACAGACGGCAGGAACTCCGCGCCCAGACCCAGGGCGATGGTGCGGGCGTGGTCCGCGGCAACATCCGTCAGCCTGAGCCGGACGTTGATCCCCTGCGGCTGCAGCACGCTGTTCAGCGACGCGATGTTGCCGGCGTGCATCACCCCGATGCGGCCGACGCCGACGAGCCCGAGCGTTATGTCCTTCATGCTTTCCTTTTGCTTGGTTGTCAGTCCGATTTCAGGGGTCATGCCGGCAGCTGGCTTGCGGTGCCGGCGACTTCGGCCTGGACTTCCTTGACGACGTCGCCGTGGCCGCCGAGCTGTTCGAGCTCGTGGGCGAGTTCGGCGAGTTCGGCGCCGCCGGCCATCTGGGCGGTGAGTTCGTCGAGGGTGATGTCCTTCTTGTCGTAGTAACCGATGGATTTGCCGCGCTTGAGAAGCAGGAACCGGTCCCCGACGGGGAAGGCATGGTGGGGGTTGTGGGTGATGAAGATGACGCCCAGTCCGCGGTCGCGGGCCTGCAGGATGTAGCGCAGGACGACGCCGGACTGCTTCACGCCCAGGGCGGCCGTCGGTTCGTCCAAGATCAGGACCTTGGCGCCGAAGTAGACGGCGCGTGCGATCGCGACGCACTGGCGTTCACCGCCGGAGAGCTGGCCGATGGGCTGCTCCACATCGCGCAGGTCGATGCCCATCTCGGCAAGTTCCTTTTTGGTGATGTCCTTCATCTTTTGAACGTCCAGGCTCTTGAACGGGCCAAAACCGGACGTCAGCTCGGAACCGAGGAAGAAGTTGCGCCAGATGGGCATCAGGGGAACGACGGCGAGGTCCTGGTAGACCGTGGCAATGCCGGCATCCAGCGCGTCCCTGGGAGAATCGAATTTCCGTTCCTCGCCCATGACGTGGAGCACGCCTTCGTCGTGCCGGTGCAGGCCTGCAATGATCTTGATCAGCGTTGACTTGCCGGCGCCGTTGTCACCCAGGACGCAGGTGACGCGGCCGTTGTCCACGGCCATGGTGACGTCGGTCAGGGCAACGATGTTGCCGTAGTGCTTGCCCACCTTCTCCAGCGAGAGCAGGTGCACCGGGGTGTGGGTGAGTGGATCTTTTTCGTCTTTGAGGAGCTGTTGCTGGTCGATCTGCTTGGCGTTCATGATATTCAGCCTTTACTTGAATCTGCGCGGCGCTTGACGATCAGGTTCACGATGGTGGCCAGGAGAAGCATCAGGCCCAGGAAGAACTTGAACCAGTCCGGGTTCCACTGGGCGTAGACGATGCCCTTGTTGGCCATGCCGAAAATAAAGGCGCCGATCGCGCCGCCCACGGCCGAACCATAGCCACCGGTGAGCAGGCAGCCGCCGATAACTGCGGCGATGATGTAGAGGAATTCGTTGCCCACGCCCTCGCCGGACTGGACGGCGTCAAAGGCGAACAGGTTGTGCATGCCCAGGATCCAGCCGCAAAACCCGACCGCCATGAAGAGGCCGATCTTGGTCGCCTTGACGGGGACGCCGACGGCGCGGGCGGCGTTGGCGTCGCCGCCGACGGCGAAGATCCAGTTGCCGACCTTGGTGCGCAGCAGCACCCAGGACGCCACAGCAACCAGAGCGATCCAGATGAAGACGGTGTTCTTCACATCCACCCCGGCGATGTTCACCGACGAGGAGAAGACGGCCTGCGCTGACTCGTAGCCGTCCATGGTGGAGATGGACGGGGAGGACACACCGCCGCCGATCAGGCGGGTCAGGCCCAGGTTCAGGCCGGTCAGCATCAGGAACGTGGCGAGGGTGACGATGAAGCTCGGGAGCTTGGTCTTCATGAGGATCCAGCCGTTGATGAAGCCGATGCTCAGCGACACCACCAGGGCCAGGATCACGCCGACCCAGACGTTCATGCTGAAGTACCAGCTAAACATCGACGCCGTCAGCGCTGAGCTGATGACCGCGACGCCCGTGGAAAGGTCGAACTCGCCGCCGATCATCAGCAACGAGACCCCCACCGCCATGATGCCGATGGTGGAACTGCCGTAGAGGACGGTGGCGAAGGCATTCGGTTGGATGAACGTCTGGGAAACGGCGGCAAAAAAGATAAAGAGGACGATCGCGCCGACGAGGGCGCCTACTTCCGGACGTCCGAGCAACTGTTGCAGAGGGTTGCGCTTTCCAACGCGTTCATCCACCACAGCTGGTTTTGTCATTGTCGGGGTCATGGTCATGATGATTCTCCTTGCTCCCTGGCCCGGCACTGGGCCGGGCCAGGCTGGCGGACTGTTAGCGGATGCCCTGCTCGGCGAACTTCAGGACGTCTGCGGCGTTGGATTTGTCGACGATGGCCGGACCGGTCAGCACCGACTGGCCGCCACCGAGCTTGAAGCCGCCGCGCTTGTTCTGCCACAACGCGTCAACGGCGCCGTAACCCTGCAGCCACGGCTGCTGGTCCACCGTGAACAGCACGCTGCCATCGACGATCTTCTGGGTAAGGTCGCGGTTGAGGTCGAAGCTGGCCACCTTGGCGGAACTTCCCGCGGTCGCGACGGACTTCAGGAGCGTCAGCGTGATCGGTGCGCCTAGGCCGATGATGACATCAGCATCCTTGGAGGCCTGCAGCTTGGCCGTCGCCGTGGACTCGACCGCCGTCATGTCAGCCCCGTTCACGTACAGGATCTCCGTCCCGGGCACCTTTGACTTCACGCCTTGACAGCGGGCTTCGAGGCCCACATGCCCCTGGGCCTGGATCACGCAGATCGGGTGCTTGAATCCCTCCCCTGCCAGCTTTTCTCCCACGGCCTGACCGGCCAGCTGCTCGTTGGAACCGAAGTGAGTGAAGGCACCGAGCTGCTTGGAGACGGATTCGCCGGCGTTGAGGCTGACGATGGGAATGCCTGCCTCGGCGGCCTTCTTCAGCGAGCCCTTCAGGGCGTCCGGCGTGGCCAGGGTGACGGCTATCCCATCCACCTTCTGGTCGACAGCCTGCTGGATTAACTGCGACTGCCGGCCGGCTTCCGGGTCACCGGTGTACAGCAGCTCCACGTTGTCTTTGGCCGCTGCTTCCTCCGCGCCCTTACGGACGGTGTCCCAGAACGTGTCGCCAGCGGGGGCGTGTGTGATCAGGGCAATTTTCATTCGGGGCGTCGATGCGACCTGGCCCGCGCCGCCTGCGCTGTTGGCTTCGGGGGCCCGTCCGCCCTGGCTGGAGCACGCGCTGAGAGCCAGCATGGGAACAACGGCGGCGAGGACGGCCGTCTTGCGCCACGAAAACTTGACCACGATAAATCTCCTTTGATTTGGGGGCTGGGACCGGCGCCAGGTTGCGGGGTCACCACGCCTTCTACACCGATCATCGTGATTCGGCTCACAGATGTCAATAGTTTGTCCTGACATTAGGATGTTTGTACCTAAAATTCCCAGGATCAGCCACACTCCCGCCCCCAAATCGCACCGGGATGGGGGATCAGAGATATCCGCCGCGGGCCCTTGACCGGGGGCTTCTCGCTGCTATTATCAAAAAGGTAGTATGTCCTATCAAGCGAACATGCACCTGACATACGGGTTCCTGGACGCAGGACGGCCCGCAGCGCAAAGGGAGCACTCAATGGCGAACCAACTTCACCTCAGCATCGACAGATCGTCGCCGGTGCCCCTCTACCACCAGGTGGTGCAGGGCATCGAGGCTGCAATCCACACGGGGCTGCTAGAGCCAGGCAGCCGGCTGGAAAACGAAATCGACCTAGCCGCGCAACTGAACCTCTCCCGGCCCACCATGCGCAAGGCGATGGACGAACTGGTGCGCTCGGGGCTCCTCGTGCGGAAACGCGGAGTGGGCACCCAGGTGGTTTCGAGCCAGGTCCGGCGTCCCCTCGAACTTTCCAGCCTGTACGACGACCTCACTAACAACGGCAGCAAACCCACCACCGACGTGCTCACGTTCGCGCACATCGAGGCCGACGACGCCACGAGGCAGGCTCTGCATTTGCCGGCCGGCGCGAAGGTCTACCACTTCACCAGGCTGCGGAAGGTCGGTGGCAAACCGCTGGCCCTGATGGAGAACTGGGTCCGCGATGACATCACGCACATCGACGAGCAGTTGCTGGGGTCGCAGGGGCTCTACAGTATTTTGCGCAGCGGCGGGGTCAACTTCCGGCTCGCCACCCAGCGCATCGGCGCCATGGTGGCCAATGAATACCAGGCACCCCTCCTCGAGACCGAACCCGGCTCGGCGCTGGTCACCATGGAGCGTACCGCCGTGGACGACACGGGCCGGAACGTCGAGACGGGCCACCACGTCTACCGCGCTGATTCCTACAGTTTTGAAATGACCCTGGTGCAGCGTTAGACGCCTTCAGCGCTGAAGCCTGACCGACTCACAATCTGAAAGAGAACAATCCATGGCCGACTGGGTATATCCGCTGGGCAGCGCAGCCGAAGGCTGCTGGGATGTTTCGCTGGGAACAGCGGACTCCGCACTCACCGTCGAAGGGTGGGCACACACCGGGCTGAAGGTGGCCACACTGGCCCCGGGCGCCGTCGTCGAACTCCCCGCCGCGGGTGAGGAACGGATCGTGGTTCCGCTGGGGGGGGCCTTCACAGTGTCGGTGGACGGCGAGAAGTACGAACTGGCCGGCCGGGCCGGCGTCTTCAGCGGCCCCAGCGATGTGCTGTATTCCGGTGCAGAGAAGGCGGTCTCGGTCACTTCGTCCGACGGCGGACGGGTCGCCATCGCGACGGCACCCGCGAAAGTCCAGTACCCCACCCGTCTGATCGCGGCGGCTGAGACCCCGGTGGAGCTGCGCGGTGCCGGGAACTGTTCGCGCCAGGTCCACAACTTCGGCACCCCCGCGGCGCTGGAGGCGGACCGTTTCATCGTGTGCGAGGTCATCACCCCCGCCGGCAACTGGTCCTCCTACCCTCCCCACAAGCACGACGAGGAGAAGGACGGTGAGACCCGCCTCGAGGAGATCTACTACTTCGAGACCAGGGTGGCAGATGTTCCGGGCGCATCCGGTCCAGGACCTGACGCGGACGCCATCGGATACCAGCGCGTCTATGCCTCGGACGAGCGCCCCATCGACGTCGCAGCCGAGGTCCGCACCGGCGATGTGGTCCTGGTTCCCTATGGCTGGCACGGCCCCGCCATGGCCGCGCCCGGCTACGACCTGTACTACCTCAATGTCATGGCCGGGCCGGGCCGGGTCCGCGACTGGCTCATCAGCGACGACCCCCACCATGGCTGGGTCCGCCAAAGCTGGGAAGGCCAGGACGTGGATCCTCGCCTGCCATTCGGCAGCTAGCGCCCGCCGCCTGGCCTTTGGGCGGCCACCGCCGGCGCAGTCCCACCGGCCGGCCAGCGCCTCGCGCCGGCCGACTCAGCCGTTGAACTCAGAGGGATGCGGCCCGGTCCGGCCGTCCCGTTCAAGGGCGTCGATGGCCGCCAGCTCGGTGTCCGTCAGCTCGAATCCGAACACATCGAGGTTTTCGCGGATCCGCGCCGGAGTGACCGACTTGGGGATGATGATGCGGCCTTGGTGAAGGTGCCAACGGAGGATCACCTGGGCGGGCGTCACACCATGGGCCGCGGCGATGGCGGTGACGGACGGCTCCCCCAGCACGGCCCCCTGCGCGAGCGGACTCCACGCCTCCGTGGCCACGCCGTGGGCTTGGTTTGCCGCAGCGACGTCCCGCTGCTGGAGCGCCGGGTGCAGTTCCACCTGGTTGACGGCCGGTACTGTTCCGCCCAGACCAATGATTTTCTCCAGGTGCTGGGGCAGGAAGTTGGAGACGCCGATGGCTCTGACGCGGCCGTCTGACAGCAGCTTCTCAAGGGCCCGCCAGGACTCAAGGTAACCGGCCGTGGCCGGAGCCGGCCAGTGAATGAGGTAGAGGTCCAGGTAGTCGAGGCCCAACTTTGCCAGGCTCGACTCGTAGGCAGCGAGGGTGGCGTCGTAACCGTGGTCGGCCACCCACACCTTGGACGTGACGAACAGTTCGCCGCGCGGTATCCCCGACCCCGCCAGGGCGCGGCCGGTTCCGGCCTCGTTTCCGTAGATCGCGGCGGTATCGATGCTCCGGTAGCCGGCTGCGAGGGCCGCGCTGACCGCGTCGGTGGTCTCGTCGTCGGACACCTGGAAGACTCCGAAGCCGAGCTGCGGCATCTGGACGCCGTTGTTGAGCGTGACGGTAGGGATGGGCGTGGTGATCTGACTTGCATTCATGGAAGTTCTCTCTTGTTGTGGTGTTTTGCCAGGGTCAGCGGACTGCCGGAAGTGCAGGAGCGACGGCGCCGGACCCGACGGAATCTGCAGGAGCGTTGGTGGTGGACCCGACCGAATCTGCAGAAGCGTCGGTGGGACCAGGGTTTGGCGCGGAGTCGGGCGCCTTGGCCGCGGCGATGGCCATCACGGCCAGGCCCAGCATGGTGATGCCGGCGCCGGCCCAGATGGGCGAGGTGTAGCCGAGGCCGGCGGTGATGGTCACGCCGCCCAGCCAGGCGCCGAGGGCGTTGCCTACGTTAAACGCGCCGATGTTGGCGCCGGACGCGAGGGTGGGGGCGCCGTCGGCGTATTTCATGACCCGCATCTGGAGGCCCGGCACCGTGGCGAAGCCGAAGCCCCCCATCAGGACCATGGAGGCGATGGTCAGGACCTGGTTGCCGGCCGTTAGGGCGAAGGCCACAAGCACCACCACAAGCACCGACAGGACCACCAGCAGCGTGCGGTCCACATTGTGGTCGGCAGCCTTGCCGCCGAGCGTGTTGCCGATGAAGAGGCCAACGCCGAACACGATCAGGAGCCACGGGACTGTGGAGGCGGAAAATCCGGAGATCGTAGTCAGGGTGAAGGCGATGTAGGTGAAGGCGCCGAACATGCCGCCGTAACCAAGGATGGTCACCAGGATGGACAGCCAGACTTGGCCGGAGCGGAAGGCACGCAGTTCGCTGCGCAGGCCGCCGGGGGCTGTGTCACCGCTGCCGGTTCTGGGCACCAGTGCCAAGATGCCCGCGAGCGCCAGCACGCCGATTCCGGTGATGGCCCAGAACGTGGAGCGCCAGCCGGCAGCCTGGCCCAGCATGGTGCCGAAGGGCACGCCCAGTACGTTGGCCGCAGTGAGGCCTGTAAACATGATGGCGATAGCGCCGGCCTTCTTGGTGGGCGCCACCATGTCCGCGGCCACCACAGCACCGATGCCGAAGAAGGCGCCGTGCGCAAGGGCTGCCACAATGCGGCCGATCATCATCATCCCGTAGTCGGGCGCCGTGGCGGAGATGAGGTTGCCGGCAATGAACAGCACGAGCAGGGCGGCCAGCACTGGCTTGCGCTCGAACCGGGTCACCGCGGCGGTCAGTCCGAGTGCACCGACCACCACCGCCAGCGCGTAGCCGGAGATGAGCCAGCCGGCCGAGGCTTCGCTGACCTGGAAGTCGGCGGCCACTATGGGCAGCAGGCCCATGATGACGAACTCGGTGAGTCCGATGCCAAACCCGCCAAGGGCGAGGGCAATCAGGCCAATAGGCATGGGAGTGCTCCTTAGAAACTGTACGGAATGGGGTGGGGCGCGTACGCTAGTAGTTGCAGACGCGTTATTTATTGTTGCACAAGCAGATACCCCGCGCAAGCAACTATATATTTGGGCCTCCCCGTTTGGCGGCGAGGCTGGAGGAGGACAAACGATGGGCATCAAGGATGACGCCGTGGAAGTGCGCGCGCAGGGCTGGCGCACGCTGGCGGCACTGCACGGCCTGATCGAAGCGGAACTTGAACGCTCGCTGCAGGCGCACGCCCAGCTGTCAGTAGTGGAGTACACGGTGCTGGATGCGCTCAGCCGGCAGGACGGCTGGCACATGCGCATGCAGCAGCTGGCCCGCGCCACGGCCCTCAGCGCCAGCGCGACCACCCGGCTGGTCAACAGGCTGGAGGACCGCGGGCTGCTGACGCGCATCCTGTGTGCCGACGACCGCCGCGGAATCTACACGGAGCTGACCGCCAACGGCATCAAGCTGCTGGAGGAGGCCCGTCCGGTCCACGACGCAGCGCTGGAGCGGACCTTGGCCGAAGCCCAGGAGGTCCCCGAGCTGGCTCCGCTGGTGGACGCCCTCCCCCGGTTGCACGCCAGCGTCTAGGGGCGCGACCCGGAACAAGCACAAAGCCCCGCCCCGCATCTGATGCGGGGCGGGGCTTCGTTGGCTGTCCGGCCGGACTTACTTTGCAGGGACCTGCTTAAAGTAGTGCTCCAGGTCCTCGAGGCTCTTGCCCCGGGTTTCCGGCACCACGCGCTTCACCCAGACGATGGCGGCCAGCTGGATGACGACGAAGCCGAAGAACGTAGCTGAAACGCCGATCCCGGCGACCATCTGCGGGAAGAAGAAGCCGATCAGGAAGTTGATCATCCACAGCACGAAGACGCAGATGCCCATACCGATCCCGCGGACGTGCAGCGGGAAGATCTCGGACATTGTCAGCCACGTGACCGTGCCGATGCAGGACTGCATGGACGCCAGGAACGTCACCATGAACAGCAGCACGAGGTAGCCGCGGAACGTGCCTTCCGGGATCAGCATCGAAATCAGGCCGATGGCCAGCAGCGAGGACGCCGTTCCGCCCAAGCCCACAATCAGCATGGACTTCCGGGCCACGCGCGTCATCAGGGACATGCCGACGATGACGGCGACCACGGAGGTGACGCCGTTAACGACGTTTGCGAGCAAGGCGCCTTGGTCCCCGAAACCGGAGCTGGAGAGGATGGAGGTGCCGTAGTACATGATGGCGTTGACGCCGCTGATCTGGTTGATGATGGCCATGCCCAGGCCCACCAGGAAAATCCGCCGGATCCAGGGCACGGTGAGGTCCCGGAAGGTTCCAAGCTTGGATTGGTAGTCCTCCCTGGCGGCCTGGCGCACCTCATCGAACTCGGTTGAAATGTCCCCCGACGCGCGGGTCTTCCGCAGCACGTCCAGGACCTCGCCGAAGCGTCCTGCCGAGGCCAGCCAGCGCGGGCTCTCAGGCAGCACCAGCATTCCGAACCACAGCACCACGGCCGGCAGCGTGGCGATCACGAGCATCCACCGCCATACGTGAGAGGCGTCCGGGAAGGCATTGCCCAGCACGGCGTTGAACGTGAACGCCAGGAACTGGCCTGTGACAATCATCAGCTCGTTCTGGGTGACGATCCGCCCACGTTGGGCCGCCGGCGACATTTCCGCCAAGTACACGGGGACGATCACGGATGCCCCGCCGACCGCCAAGCCAAGGAGCGTGCGGGCGGCGATGAGGAGTTCCGTCGTGGGCGCAAAGGAACAGGCGACGGTGGCCACGGCGAAGATCAGGGCGAGCCCCATGATGGACCTGCGGCGGCCGAAACGGTCCGACAGCCGGCCGGCCGTGATGGCGCCGAACGCAGCGCCGAACAGCAGGGTGGACGTGACCAGCCCTTCCGTCAGCGGCGTCAGCCCGAGGTCGCGCTGCATGAAGGGCAGCGCACCGTTGATGACGCCGGTGTCGTAGCCGAACAGCAGCCCGCCAAAGGTGGAGAACAGGGCAACCCGCCGCAAGAACCCCTTGGGATTGGCGGCGGCGGCCCGTACCGGGGTTTCTGTGGTCACAGAGCTCGCGTGGGTGTCTTCCCGTTGCCTCATACGCTGACCTTCTGCACGTACTGCTTCATCGTCTCCAGCTGGAACCGCGAAACGTCCGCCGCGTTGTCGTCCTCGGCAAAGACGCTGGAGACCATCACGGTGTCGTCGCGGTCCAGGAAGCCGATTTCGTGCAGGCCGCCGAAGAACTCGTCCCAGTTGACGTCGCCGTCGCCGATCTTCAGGTGCTGGTGCACGCGCACGGGATTGCCGGGCGGGTTGGTGATGTACCGCAGGCCGTGCGAAGCGTGGTGGTCCATGGTGTCGGCGACGTGGACCAGGCGGAGCTTGTCCCCCGCGGCGCGCATGATATCCAGGGGTGCGTTCTTCATGTGGAAGCTGTGCGAGGCCACGTAGACCAGGCCGACGTTCTTGGAGTTCAGGCCGCGGATGACTCGGATGGCGGCAAGTCCCTCTTCGACGAAGTCGTCCGGGTGCGGATCGATCAGCAGGTCGATGCCTTCGCGTTCGATGATCGGCAGGAGCTCTTCCATGGAGCGGTAGAAGGCCCGCTCTGATTCTTCGGCCTTTTCGGGGCGGCCGCTGAATTCGGTGTTCATGGTGCTGACGCCAAGGTCCACGGTGATCTGGATGGCTCGCTTCCAGTAGCGGACGGCTGCCTCGCGCGCGTCCTCGTCCGGACCTGACCAGCGGAGCACAGGCAGGACGGAGGCGATCTCGATCCCGGCGTCCCTGCAGGCCTTGTTGAGCTGGCCCACCAGTTCGTTGTCCGCCTTCGGGTGGTTGTAGAACGGGATGAAGTCGGCGTGCGGGGTCATCTGCATGTACTTGTAGCCGAGGTCCGCCACCGCCCGGGGGAATTCGAGCAGGCTGTGCGAGTGGTGGAACGGGGTGGGATCTAGCGCGATTTTCACGTGGAACACTCCATTGTGGATCAGTCAGGTTGTGCATGGGGCTGGAACGAAGGGGAAGGGGCAGGCCACAGGCCCGCCCCTTCCCCTTCTTCCTAGCTGTAAAGGGCAGGCTTGGCGTTCAGCTTTACGGCGACCTTTTCGCCGTTCTTCTGCGCTTCAACGCCGGCTTCGCAGCAGGCTGCGGTGGCGTAGCCGTCCCAGGCGGTGGGGCCGCCGATTTCGCCGCGGCGTGCCGCGTCCACCCATGACTGGATTTCGACGTCGTATGCCGCACCGAAGCGCTCCTCGAAACCGGGCGCGACGTTGCCGCCCCAGCGGCCTGCGCTGCGCGTGTAGGGTCCCTTGTCGCCCCCGATGCTAACGATGCCGTCTTCGAAGGAGGCCTGGGTGGCCACTTCATAGCCAAACTTGGCGTTGACGTAGATCTCGACGTCGGCCAGGACACCGGACTCGGTCTCGATCAGCACATGCTGCGGGTCGTGCTGGCCGGCCGGGGCGTTTTTCGTGGCCTTGCCCAGGCGCACCTGCACGCTGGTGATTTCCTCGCCGGTGAAGAACCGGATGGCGTCAAATTCGTGCACCACGGAATCGTTGATCAGCATCTCGTTGGTGAAGCCGGCCGGAGTGGTGGGGTTGCGGTGCTGGTGGTGCAGCATCAGCAGTTCGCCCAGTTCGTGGTCCCGGATGACCTGCCCCAGGGCGGCGTATTCGGCGTCGAAGCGTCGCATGAAGCCCACCTGGATGCGTTTGCGGCCCAGCTTTTCCTCGGCCTGGACGATCTTCCAGGAGGACTCGGCATCCGGCGTCAGCGGCTTTTCGCACAGGATGGGGATGTCCTTGGCGATCGCTTTCAGCAGGATGTCCTCGTGAAGGAAGCCCGGAGTGGCGATCAGCACGGCGTTGACGTCGCCGTTGTTGAGGGCCTCCTCGGCATCGGCCAGGGCTACTGCGCCCGGGATGCCTTCGATGGCTGCCTGCGCACGGGCGAGATCGACGTCGACGACGGCGGCAACTTCGGCACCGTGGATGCGCGTGCTGAGGCGCTGGATGTGGTCCGCGCCCATGCGGCCGGCGCCGATAACGGCGACGCGAAGGGTTTCAGTCATTGTCATTTCCTTACGTTTCGGGTGCCAGGCGGCGGTTAGTTGACGGCCGTGCGGGAGCCGCAGGAGAGGAGGTAGTTCCGGGTGCGCTTGGCGATCGGCATGGGAACGTCGAAGGCTACCGGGTACATGTCCTGTTCCACGATGCCGAAGATGGGCCGGTTCAGGGCCTCCACAGCTTCGATGACGGCGCGCAGGTCCGGCAGCCCGTTGGGCGGCTCGGTCATCACGCCGGCCAGGTTGGCGGCTGCCCAGGTCATGTTTTCCTCGTTGACCTTTTTGAGGATGTCCGGGTTGATCTGCTTCAGGTGCAGGTAGCCGATGCGGTCCGGGTAGTTCTTGATGAGCTCAAGGCTGGAGGCTCCGCAGTATTCGGCGTGGCCGGTGTCCAGGCACAAGTTCAGGTATTTCGGGTCCGTGGCGGCCAGCAGGGTCTCGATGTCCTCCTGGGCCCCGACGTGGGAATCGGCGTGCGAATGGAACTGCTGCTTGAGGCCGAAGTCCTCCAGCAGGGTCTTGCCCAGGCGGTTGTGGCCGCTGAACAGGTCGCTCCAAGCCTTCTCGGTGAGTTCGCCGCTTTCAACGGCTTCCCCGGTGACGTCGTCGCGCCACATGGCCGGGATGACCACGATGTGCTCGCCGCCCATCGCGGCCGTGAGCTCCGCGACCTTGCGGGCAGGTTCCCAGGCGGTCTCCCACTGGTCCAGCCCGCGGTGGAACGCCGTGAAGACCGTTCCGGCGGTGACCTTCAGGTCGCGCTGCTTAAGCTCCTCGGCCAGCCGGGTGGGGTCGCTGGGCAGGTAGCCGTAGGGGCCAAGTTCGATCCACTTGTAGCCGGATTCGGCCACTTCGTCGAGGAACCGCTCCCAAGGGGTCTGCTTGGGGTCATCCGCGAACCAGACACCCCAGGAGTCCGGCGCGGTGCCGATGATCAGTTTGTTCTCAGTCATTGTGCGTTCCTTCTCATCGATTGCTCCGCAGGTGCCGTTTTGGACGCTCAAAACGGCGGTTATGGAGCAATCGATGGTGATTATTGAGGGGTTAGTTGGACGGGAAGTTGTAGGAGGCACCCGAGGCGTGGGTGGGCTCCGGCCAGCGTGAGGTGACTACTTTGCCGCGGGTGTAGAAGGAGACGCCTTCGGGGCCGTAGATGTGCTTGTCACCGAACAGCGAAGCCTTCCAGCCGCCGAAGGAGTGGTAGGCCACCGGGACGGGCAGCGGCACGTTGATGCCGATCATGCCGACGGTGACGGAGCGCTGGAATTTGCGGGCGTTGGCGCCGGAGGAAGTGAAGATGGCGGTGCCGTTGCCGTAGGGGTTGGAGTTGATCAGGGCGATGCCTGCGTCCAGGTCCTCCACGCGGACCACGACGAGGACCGGTCCGAAGATTTCCTCGGTGTAGGCGGTCATTTCGGTCTTGACGTGGTCCAGGACGGTGGGGCCGACCCAGAAGCCGTCCTCGTGGCCGGGGACCACCAGGTCGCGGCCGTCCACCACCATGGCGGCGCCGGCGGCTTCGGCTTCGGTGACGATCTTGATGATGCGTTCCTTGGAGGCGGGTGTGATGACCGGGCCCATTTCGGCGTCGGGCGCGGTGCCGTTGTTGACCTTGACGGCGAGGGCGCGCTCTTCGACCTTCTTGACCAGCAGTTCGGCGGCATCGGCGACGGCGACGGCGACGGAGATGGCCATGCAGCGTTCACCCGCGGACCCGAAGGCGGCGGCGGCGAGGTGGTCGGCGGCGTTGTCGAGGTCGGCGTCGGGCATCACGATGGCGTGGTTCTTGGCGCCGCCCAGGGCCTGGACCCGCTTGCCGTGCTTGGTGGCGGTCTCGTGGACGTACTGGGCGATCGGGGTGGAGCCGACGAAGGAGATGCCGTCCACGTCCGGGTGGGTCAGGAGCCCGTCAACGGTTTCCTTGTCGCCGTGCAGGACCTGGAAGACGCCGTCGGGCAGGCCTGCCTGCTTCCACAGCTTGGCCAGCAGCATCGAGGCGGAGGGGTCGCGCTCGGAGGGCTTGAGGATGAAGGCGTTGCCGGTGGCGATGGCCATCGGCGCCATCCACAGCGGCACCATCACGGGGAAGTTGAACGGGGTGATGCCGGCGACGACGCCGAGCGGCTCGCGGAAGGAGAAGACGTCGATCCCGGTGGAGACCTGGTCCGAGTAGTCGCCCTTGAGCAGGGTCGGGATGCCGCAGGCGAATTCGATGACCTCGAGGCCGCGTCCGATTTCGCCCTTGGCGTCGGAGAGGACCTTGCCGTGCTCGGCGGTGATCAGTTCGGCGAGATCGTCAACGTGGGAGGCGACGAGTTCGCGGAACTTGAACAGCACCCCGGTGCGCTTGGCCAGGGAAATGTCACCCCAGGAGTCGGCAGCCTTGCGGGCCGCAGCGACGGTGGCATCCAGGTCCGCCCGGTTGGCCAGCCGCAGCTCCGCGGACACGGCGCCGGTGGCCGGGTTGTACACGGGCTGGCTGCGGTCCCCTTCGCCGGCGGTCTCGGCGCCGTTGATGAAGTGGCCGATTGTGGTGGTGCTTTGGTCAGTAATGGCAGTCATGGGGCTCTTCCTTGAGTGGTCGAAGGGTGCTGTTGTTCGCGAAGTTCAGCCAAGCAGCTTGCGCTGGCGGTTCTTGTGGTCGGTGTAGGTCTTGAAGGCCTGCCGGGTGGAGTCGAGCTCGGAGACCTGGGAGACGGGAACGTCCCACCATGATTCGGAACTCGGAGCGTCCAGCAGGGGGTCGGATTCGACGTGGATCAGGATGGGTCCGCCGCGCTCCGGTGCTGCCTTGGCGTCGCGGATGGCCTGTTCGAGTTCGGCGATGACCTTCTCGCCCTGTTCGATCCGGATCACCTTCACGCCGAGGCTTTCGGCGTTCAGGGCCAGGTCCACCGGGAGGGTTTCGCCTTCGTCGAAGCTGTGCTGCTCCTCGTTCAGGGCCCGGTACTGAGTGCCGAAGCGCTGCGAACCGAGTGATTCGGAGAGGGATCCGATCGAGGCGTAGCCGTGGTTCTGGATGAGGACCACGATCAGTTTGATGCGCTCGGCGACGGCGGTGACCAGTTCGGTGTGCATCATCAGGTAGGAGCCGTCCCCCACCATGACCACGACGTCGCGCTGTGCCCCGCCCTGCGCGGCCTCGGCCAGGGCCGCGCGCTTGACGCCGAGTCCGCCGGGGATTTCGTAGCCCATGCAGGAGTAGGCGTATTCGACGTGGTAGCCGAACGGGTCGCGGACGCGCCACATCTTGTGCAGGTCCCCGGGCAGGGATCCCGCGGCGCAGATGACCACGTCCTGGGCGTCCATGGCGCGGCTGGTGGCGCCGATGATCTCGTTCTGGGCCGGCAGCGGCGTGAACCGGGTATCGAAGGCTTCATCCACGGTGGAGTCCCAGCGCTTCTTTTCCGCCGCGACCTGCTGTTCCAGGTCTGCGCCCACGCGGTAGCCACCCAGGGCCTGGTTGAGCTTGACCAGGGCCTTCCGGGCGTCGGCCACGATCGGCAGCGAGGTGCCGTGCTTGTAAGCATCGATGGATGCGACGTTGATGTTGATGAACTTCACGTCCGGGTTCTGGAACGCGGTCCGGGAGGCGGTGGTGAAGTCCTCGTAGCGGGTGCCGATGCCGATGATCAGGTCCGCCTCGGCGGCGATGGCGTTGGCCGCCGTCGTGCCGGTGGAGCCGATGGCGCCGAGCGAGAACTTGTGGTCCCAGGGCAGGACGCCGACGCCGGCCTGGGTGTTGCCCACCGGGATGCCCGTCAGCTCAACGAACTTCGCGAGTTCGTCGTTGGCGTAGGCGTAGAGGACGCCGCCGCCGGCGATGATGAGCGGGCGCTTCGCGGCCCGGATGGCTTCGGCGGCACGGCGGATGTCCTCGTCGTCGGCGTCGGGGCGGCGGATCCGCCACTCGCGTTCCGCGAGGAACTCCTCGGGCACGTCGAAGGCCTCGGCCTGGACATCCTGCGGGAGCGAGATGGTGACGGCGCCGGTTTCGGCCGGATCCGTCAGGACACGCAGGCCGTGGTGAAACGCGGAGAAGAGCTGCTCTGGCCGGGAGACACGGTCGAAGAACTTGGACAGCGGCCGGAAGGCGTCGTTGACGGTGATGTCGTAGGCGTAGGGCTGCTCGAGCTGCTGCAGGACCGGGTCCGCGGCGCGCGTGGCAAAGGTGTCACTCGGCAGCAGCAGCACCGGCAGGCGATTGGTGGTGGCCAGCGCCGCCCCGGTCAGGAGGTTCGAGGAACCCGGCCCGATCGAGGTGCTGATGGCGAACGTCTGGCGGCGCCGGGTGTGGCGCGCATAGCCCACGGCCTGGTGCGCCTGTGCCTGTTCGTTGCGGCCCTGGTAGTAGGGCATGATCGTCGGATCGAGCTGCTGGTACTGCTTCAGGGCCTGCCCGACGCCGGCAACATTGCCGTGCCCGAAGATGCCGAACGTTCCGGGGATCAGGCGTTCGCGGTAGTCCTGGCCGCCGACCGTGTCCACGGTGTACTGCCTGGACAGGTATTCGACGACAGCCTGGGCGACCGTCATTCTGCGTGTTCCTGCTGCTGTTCTCGTCCCCATGGGAAGTTACTCCGATACTTCTGCGGTGTGGTTAAGGAGGGAGGCGGCGGTGGCCACGGCGCCGGCAACATCGCCGTCCTGCGGGTACAGGAGCGTGCGGCCGACGGTAAGGCCCTGCACGCCGGGGAGGGCCAGCGCAGCTTGCCAAGTGGCGAAGACTTCGTCCTGGGTGCCTTCCGGATCTCCGCCCAGGAGCACTGTGGGCATGGTGGTGGCGGCCATGACGCGCTCCATCTCGGCCACGACGGGAAGCTTCATCCAGGTGTACGCGCTGGTGGAGCCCAGGCCCTCGGCGATGGCGATGGACTTGATGACGGCGTTGGTGGAGAGGTCGTTGCGGACTTTGCCGTTTTCGCGGACGGACAGGAAGGGCTCCACCATCGCGATCAGCCTCCGTTCGGCAAGCGAATCGATGGCCTTGGCCGTCGCTTCCAGCATTGAGACGGTGTCAGGGTCGCCGAGGCAGATGCGCGTGAGCATCTTGCCGCCGTCGGCACCCAGTGCCTCCAGTGCAGCGGCAGTGTGGCCGGTGAACCGGTCATCGAATTCGTTCACCAGGCCGGCGAGTCCGCCGCGGTTCATGGAACCGAAAACCAGTTTGCCCTCGAGTGCTCCGAGCAGGAGCAGGTCATCCATGATGTCCGGCGAGGCGAGCACGCCGTCCACATCAGGGTTGGCCAGCGCAATCTGCAGGCGGTCCAGCAGCTGCCGGCGGTCCGCCATGGCCACAGGGTCGCTACCCACCGCGAGGGCGCCGCGGGCGGGGTGGTCGGCGGCGACGATGAAGTTCTGCCGGCCGTACTTGAGGCCGGGGTGGCGGCGGCGGGCGTTCGCGGCCCGGGCAACAGCGTCCGGATCTTCCAGGCGGATGGTGCTCAGATGCGCGTAGCGGCGGGGATCGTCGTCCACGTCCGCGGTGAACGGTGCGGAGTTTGGGGCACCCGGGCTTGTCCGGGAGACGTGGAGGGTCACAGTGCTGCTCCTTCGGTGGCAAACTGCCCGGGTACAAGGCGGCCGCGTTCGGCCAGCAGCGAGGTGACCTCGTCCGGCGTCGGCATCGCGTCGGCGCAGGAGAGCCGGGAGGCCACCAGCGCGCCGGCGGCGTTGGCGTAGTCGAGGACCTGGGCCAGCGGCCAGCCGGACAGCAGTCCGTGGCAGAACGCTCCGCCGAAGGAATCTCCGGCACCCAGGCCGTTGACGGTCTCCACCGGCACCGGGGCGGAGACGACGCGTTCGGTGCGGGTCTTGGCCATGACGCCTTCGGGGCCGAGCTTGACGACGGCGATTTCGACGCCGGCGGCCAGGAGCCGGTCTGCCTGTTCGTCCGGGGTTCCCTCGCCCACCGCCACGGCACATTCCTTGTCGTTGCCGATCGCGACCGTGACGTGCGGGAGGACCTTGGCCACTTCGGCGCGGGCTTCTTCCTCGGACGCCCAGAACATGGGCCGGTAGTCGAGATCCAGGACGGTGTACTGGCCGTCCTTCAGTCCCGTGCGGGGCCGTGCTTCGTGGGCCTTGAGGTGAGCCCCGCGGCTGGGTTCCTGGCACAGGCCGGTGACGGTGGACCAGAAGATCCGTGCGTCCCGGATGGCGTCCAGGTCCAGCTCTTCGGCTTTGATCTGCAGGTCAGGGGCCGTGGGAAAGCGGCCGTAGAAGTACAGCGGGAAATCTTCCGGCGGCTTGATCGCGCAGAACGTCACCGCAGTCGGCCATTCCCGCACTGGCGTAACGAAGGAATCGTCCACGCCGAACTTGCGCAGTTCCCGGTGCAGATAGGTCCCGAAGGCGTCGTCGCCGGTCCGTGTGATGACCGCAGAGCGGCGGCCGTGGCGGGCGGCGGCGACGGCCACGTTTGACGGGGAGCCCCCGAGGTATTTACCAAAGGACATCACGTCCTCCAGGTCCACCCCAATGTCGTTCGGGTAGATATCAACGCTGATGCGCCCGATCGTAAGCAGTTCGTGGGTCACGGTGATCGCGGACCTTTCTGTTTAAACTCTGTACCTAAGCAGCCGAACAGCCAGGGCTCCGGTGCGTCGCGGCCCCCGTGAGCGGGACCACATCACCTACTTTGCCCTAGAATTAATGTCCTGTCAAAGGTTTGTACTGACATATTTACAACCTGCATTTGGCAGCCCAAAACGTTGGACAAGCCCCGCGTGGAGCACGGGCAAGGCAGGCCCGTGCGGACGACGGACGATGCTACTTCCGGGGGACCGCCAACTCACCGGTGACGTACTGGGCGCGGCCAAATCCGAACGACCAGTCCCCCGCTGCATTTTCCACATAACCGATAAATATGTTCTCGCCGGCAACCCCAAGGTTCCCCAGTTTCGCTGCCACCGCCGCAAAAAGGGCCTGCTTGGCTTCCTGGCTGCGGCCGGCCTGCGTGAAGATCTGGATCATGACCACTTCCGGGGTCCGCTCAAAACCGAGCCCGGCGTCCTGGGCGACAATCTGGCCCGCAGGATGCTCGGTCATGATATGGAAGTAGTCACGCTCCGGAAGGCCATACTCAGCCAGGATGGCGTCATGGATCCCCCGGCTGAGTTGCTGCAGTTCTTCGGGACTGCGGCCCGCATTGACATCGATGCGCACGAGTGGCACTTCTGCTCCTTTGATAGTTTGTCCTGACATACTATCAACGTTATTCGACAAGGAACCGGGCATGAGCCGTCACATCGCGCCCCCGCCCGGATGCGCAGAAACCTGCCGCAGAAAGAAGTACGACGCCGGGCGGTCACCTTCTCCATAAAGGTGACCGCCCGGCGTCGTACTTTTGGTGTATCGCGGCAAGCGGAACTACTTGGCGAGCAACTCCTCCAGCCGTTCATAACCGTCGCTCAAGCCGCCCTCCATGCCGGACTGGGCCATGCCGTCGCGCGCCTCCTGGGTGGGATAGACAGAATGACCCCTCAGCCGGCAGCGGCCGCCGCCGAGGTCCTCGAAATTCATGAATTCGATGCTGACTACGTCCGGGTAGCCGCTGAACTCGAAGGTCTGGATGGCGAAGTCGTTCTCGCGGACTGTATGGAAGATGCCGCTGAACTCGTAAGACACCCCGTCGGGGCCGGTGTGGTTGTACAGGTAGCTGCCGCCGGAGCGGAAGTCATAGTGGTCGATGTCCACGTTGGTGCCGCGCGGGCCCAGCCACTGGGTGATCAGCTCCGGCTCCTTGTGGGCGCGGAACACATCAGCGACCGGGAAGTCGAACTCCCGCTCGTAATCGATGAACGGGACGCCGTCCGGGACGGTGAGTTTAAGCGCGTTGCTCATTGTCTGTCCTTTTGACTGGTGCCGCTTGGCGCGGCATTGGTGCGGAGCACGGCGTCGAGGCTGCGGAACTGCGCCTCACGGACCAACCGGTACTGGTCAATCCACGCGGTGAGCGCTTCGAGCCGTGCGGGGTTCAGGTGGACGGGCCGGCGCTGGGCATCACGGGTACGCGTTACCAGCTGCGCCTGCTCGAGGACCTGGATGTGCTTCGAGATCGCCTGCTTGGTGATCGCGAAGGGTTCGGCCAGTTCATTGACGGTGGCGGGGCCCTTGCTGAGCCGGGAGATGAGGCGGCGGCGGACCGGATCGGACAGGGCCAGGAAGGCCAAGTCGAGGAGGTCGTCGTCACTGCCCATGTCCGCTGCCACTGCCTTTGCTTCTCTTGCCTGGTTCTTTCTGAATGTAATCAACGTATCAGTTGATCAACCTATCGGTTGTTAACCAGCGTAGACCCGCCCACGATGCCGCGCAAGAGGTACCCCTTAAGCAAAAAACGCGGGGTCACTCCCAGCCCAATCC
>NZ_JBFTZQ010000037.1:0-52915 GCF_056406715.1 Arthrobacter sp. P1_B11 | reverse complement strand
GGCCGCCGCGGGCCTGGCCGAGGTCATGGGCGGCACGCCGGCGCAGGTGGAGAACGCCGCGGAAATCGCCATGGAGCACAACCTGGGCCTGACCTGCGACCCGATCGGCGGGCTCGTGCAGGTGCCCTGCATCGAGCGCAACGCGATCGCGGCAGCGAAGGCCATCAACGCCGCCAAGATGGCGCTCTGGGGCGACGGCTCGCACCGGGTGTCCCTCGACGAAGTGATCGTGACCATGCGGGAGACCGGCAAGGACATGAGCTCCAAATACAAGGAAACGGCCATGGGCGGCCTCGCCGTCAACGTGGTGGAGTGCTGAGCAGTTAGTTGTTGACGGTTGCCCAGAGGTTCAGGCTCGCGGCGAAGACTACCCACGACAGGTAGGGCAGCATCAGCAATCCGGCGGCGCGGCTGATCGGGCCGAAGCACAGCACTGTCGCGGCCACAGCCAGGGCGAGGGCGAGGATGATCGCCAGTGCCAGCCAGAGCGCGGCCGTGCCTAGCGCCGGATAGAGACCGAAGAACACGGGCGTCCATGCCAGGTTCAGGGCCAGCTGAACGCCGTACACGGTGAGCGCTGTCCGGGTTGCGGGGATCTGAGTTCCGGTTGACCGGGCCGGGGGAGCCTGGCGGCGCCAGACGAGCCACGCGGCCACCGCCATGGCGGTGTAGAGCAGCGTCCACACGGGTCCGAACACCCAGTTGGGTGGGGACCACGGCGCCTTGCTGGCCGAGGCGTACCAGCCGTCGACGTTGGTGATGGTGGCCTGTGAACCGAGGAGGGCCACCAGCGCGGAGCCAGCCAGGAACAGCAGGAGCGCGGCCAGCTGGACGGTTGTTCCCCTGCGGCCGTGCGGATCGCGGCGCTCGGGGGCAACCGGTCCGTGGTCTTTCGTCGCCATGGTTCAACACTTGCCACGGGAAGAGCCAGAGTCAAGGGAGCCTTCGCCCGAGGATTCGGCCGCACCAGCCGCACCCGCCGCATCCGGGCAGCGCCGCACCGTTCGAGCACTCCACAGTGTCAGTCCCGGGTGCCACCATTGAGCTATGTTGAGCACTGGCGGCGGCGGATATGTTCCCGACTTTCTGCGGGTCTCTGTCGAACTGCCCGCACCCGCCGGTTCCACCATCCTCCTGGACTACACGCACTTCTCCATCCGGCTTCGAGCTGCGCGCAGACTGGCCGTAGTGGCCGCCGTCAATATCAACGGGAGCGAACTCGTGCCGCTGGCCCGTGAGGGAATCTGGCATTTTGACACCAGGGTTCCGCGGAACGTGCAGGCCGGCCCCGAGGTTTACCAGAATAATGACCTGGACCGCGGGCATCTGGTCCGGCGCCTTGACCCCGTGTGGGGCGATGAAACCACGGCGCGGACGGCCAACCAGGACACGTTCACCTACTCCAACGCCGCTCCCCAGGCCTCGGACTTCAACCAGGGAGTGGAACTGTGGCGGGGCCTTGAGGACCATGTGCTCAACCACGCGGAACAGTACGACGCCAGGATCAGCGTTTTCACCGGCCCGGTCCTGGCAGATGACGATCTGCCGTACAGGGGAGTGCAGATACCCCGTAAATTCTGGAAGATCGCCGTCTGGACCACGGAGGGACAGCTGGCCGCCGCGGGATTCCTGCTCGATCAGTCGCCCCTGCTGGGAAAGGAGGAGCTGGCCCGGGCCATCACGGAACGGCTGCTGGCGGACGAGCCCCCGCCCCTTGGGCCCTTCCGGACCTTCCAGGTGCCCGTGCGGCAGATTTCAGCGTTGTCCGGAATGCCGCTCACGCAGCTGGAAGACGCCGACCGCTTCATTGCCAGTCCGAATGGGCCACGCCCGGACAGCAATGCGATGTTGCTCACGGACACGGCGCAAATACGGCTCTGAGCAGGGCGGCGCCCGGGTGTATCAAGCCCGCAGCCAGACACGGCGGATAGACTTGAGGCTGCCTCACCGGGCACCAGCTGCAGACACGTACGCGAAGATTGGACACGGCACACTTGCGAGAATTCACTGCCCGCTTTGCCTCCTCCGAGGAGGTCGCCAACTGGGATTCCCACGTCACCGCGAATCCGAACGGCGGAAACCTGCTGCAGTCGGAGGCCTTCGCCGACGTCAAACAGCACTTCGGCTGGAAACCCCTCCACCTCGTCTACGAAACAGCCGACTACACGAGCTACAACCTGGTCCTGGAAAAGACCTTTCCGGTGCTGGGTAAACTCTGGTACCTCATCAAGGGGCCCGACGTGGCCGACGTCGAGGATATTTCCGGTATCGCCAGGGCCAACGCGGACTTCGTCAAGAGGGCGCGGCTCGGCGTTTTCGCCATCAAGATCGAACCGGACATCGTGCTCACCGACTCAGCCCGTCAGGCCATCGAAGGGGCGGGGCTGGTCAAGACCCACAACCTGCAGCCCAACGACTCCACCGCGCTCCTGGATATTTCCCCCGAAGAGAACCAGCTGCTCCGGAACCTGCACTCACGTGGCCGCAACGCGGTACGCCGCGCCCTGCGTGAGGGCGTCGAGGTGCGGAACGTGGAGCCCACCGAGGAGAATTTCCGCGCCATGTACGGGCTGATGACCACGACGGTCGAGGCGAAGTCCCAGGTCCGGGTCCGGGAGTACGAGTACTACAGCCAGTTCTGGACCAATTTCATCAAGCGCGGCCAGGGCAGGCTCCTGTTCGTCTACGAGAACGGCGCGCCCTCAGTGGGCGCCTTCGTGATCAACTACGGCCGCAAGGGCACCTACAAGGACGGCGGCTCCCTCCAGAAACGCAGCCAGTACGGCGATTCGCACCTGGTGCAGTGGACAGCGATCAATCAGGTCAAGGAACTTGGCTGCACGGAATACGACTTCTGCGGCACCCCGCCGAGTGACAAGCTCAAGGACAAGTCCAACCCGTTCCACGGACTCGGCCTGTTCAAGACCAGCTTCAGCAAGACCGTCACCGACTTCGTGGGCTGCTACGACCAGGTCATCAGCCCACTGAAATACAGGGCGTGGATGGCCGCGGGCGAGCGGGTGGCGCGGCAGGTGTATACCCGCCGGACCGGACAGCAATTTTACTAAGACAGCCAATTATGCCCAGATCAGCGGCACTGCACGGAGGGAGGCCGGAATGACCAAACAACCCCGCGGAGCCAACAGGCCGCATACCGACGGACTGCCCAAGACGGAACCGCTCTCGCCTTCCCAGCTGCACCAGAATGCGGCGGCCAAGCGCATGCTCCGCCGGCTGGTCCAGGGGGAAAACCCGCCGACGGCGCCGCTGAGCATCGTGGACCGGCTCGCCGGGAGCCCCTACGCCAACCCGATGATCCAGGTCAGCGGCGTTGACACCTCGGCCCGGAAGACCATGGACTTCGCCCTGCACCTGGCCGAATCAATGTTCCGGTATGGGGCCGGTGCCCTCGAAGTGGAGACCAGCATCATCGCGGTCACTGCGGCGCTGGGCCTGAAGAACATCGAAGTGGACATCACCAACCAGTCGGTGGCCATCAACTACGCGCCCAAGGAACAGACGCCCATCGCCCTTCTGCGGGTGGTCCGCTCGTGGACCAACAACTACGCGGGGCTGGCCAAGGTCCACCAGCTGGTGACTGACATCGTGGCCGGCGGCGTCGGCAGGGACGAGGCTATCCGCCGGCTCGACGAGATCATCCGCAGCCCCAAGCCTTTTCCCCGCTGGATGGTCACGGTGGCGTTCGGCGTCTTTTCCGCGGTTTTCGTCGGGGTGCTGGGCGGCGGACCGGGAGCGTCCGCCATTGCCTTCGGCTCGAACCTGCTGATCAGCCTGCTGGCACGGCAGCTGGGCCGGTGGCGGGTGCCTGACTTCTTCATCACGGCCGCCTGTTCCTTCGTGGTCACCTTTGTCGCGCTGCTCCTGTGGCGGTTCGGCCCCTTGGCAGGGATCCAGATCGCGCCGGCCATCGTGGTGGTGGGCGGCATCCTGCTGTTGCTGCCCACCGGGCGCCTCGTGTCTTCGGTCCAGGATGCGATCAATGGCTTCCCCGTCACGGCGGCCGGCCGGTTCCTGTCCACCATGCTGACTTTCGGCGCGCTTGTTGCCGGGATTGCCGTCGCGTTTGTGGTCGGTGACATGACCGGCATGGAGACGATCAATGTGACCGAGACGTTCCCTCCCGCGTATGTGTTGTGGGTACAGGTCGTCTTGGTGGCGATTGCCGTCGTGGCCATCGGCATCACGGAGCAGACGGCCTGGAAGCTGCTGCTCCCGACGGCGGCCGTGGGCGTGGTGGGCCACCTTGTCCTTATCTGGGGAGAAGCCATCGGCATTGGTCCCCGTTTTGCCCCGGCGCTGGCAGCCGTGGTCATTGGGCTGCTGGCCCGCGTGGTGGCGCTGAAAATGGGCGCACCCCAGCTGGTGGTCGCCGTTCCGGCGGCACTGATTCTCCTGCCCGGGCTCACCATCTTCCGCTCGATGTATGTGCTGACGATTGAGGAATCGGAGATCCTGCTCGGTGCCGGCGGCATGCTCAACGCCGGGGCGATTGTGCTCGGCGTTGCCGGCGGGATTGTGCTCGGCGACACCTTGGCCAGGCCGCTGACCCGGAGCCTGGCGAGCAACGAACGACGGCGGGCACGGCGCCGCTAGCGCCGCTAGATCTTCCCGATCGGCAGCTTTTTCTCGGCCTGGAAGTCGTCCTCCACCCGGCCCTTGGCCCAGTAGCCGGACAGAGACACCTGGCTGCGCTCCAGCCCGCGTTCCCGGAACAGCACCTCTCGCAGGCCCTTCATGTAGCCCCGTTCGCCGTGCGCAAAGACATCCACCCGGCCGTCGGGCCACTGGGCATTCCGCACGGCGTTGACCAGCAGTTCGCTGCCCCCGGCGGGGACGCCTTCGCGTGGAAGCCAGACCAGCTGGAGGGCCGCGGGGGCGGCAATCGCCTGGATGTCGGCGTCGGACTCCACCTCCAGGAACGCGAGCCCGCGGGCGTCCGACGGCAGGGATTCGATGACGGCGGCCACCGCGGGCAGAGCCGCCTCGTCGCCGGCCAGCAGATGCCAGTCGGCCGCGGGATCCGGGTTGTAGCCGCCTCCCGGGCCGGTGAAGATGATGCTGTCGCCGGACTGGGCGGAAGCGGCCCAGGGACCTGCCAGCCCTTCGTCACCGTGGATGACGAAGTCGATGGCCAGCTCACGTGCAGCCTCGTCCACCCACCGGACCGTGTAGGTCCGGGTGTGTGGCCACTGCTCCCGCGGCATCGTTTCGCGGACGGCCCACAGATCCAGCGGCTGCGGATATTCCACGCCCGGCTGCGGGAAGGCAATCTTGACGTACCTGTCCACGAAGCCGTTGTTCACATAATCCGCGAACCCGTCGCCGCCCGCCACAATCCGCACCATGTGCGCGGAAAGCTGCTCGCGCCTGATGACGGTCAGGTTGATCTGGGGGCGGGATTTCCGCGTGGCGGACGTCGCGGCTGGAACAGAAGTCATGAAAGTAAGCCTAGGCTAAGTAGCCTGCCCGGCTGCATCGGGGCGTCACAGAACGGGCAGTTCCCAGTCAACTCCGCCGTCGCCCTGCTCCTGCAATAATTCATTGGCCCGGCTGAAGGGCCTGGAGCCGAAAAACCCGCGGGATGCAGACAACGGGCTGGGGTGGACGCTGGCCACCACCGGGGTGTCGCCGAGCAGGGGGCGCACGCCTTCGGCGTCCTTTCCCCAAAGCACCGCTACCAGCGGGAGCCTGCCGCCATCAGCCGTCCGACGCGCAAGCACGGCGGTGACCGCCGCCGTCGTGATGGATTCCCAGCCTTTTCCGCGGTGTGAGCCGGCGGCGCCCCCGCGCACGCTCAGGACCCTGTTGAGCAGCAGCACGCCCTGGCCGGCCCACGCACCGAGGTCGCCGTGGACCCTTGCCGGAAGCCCCAGGTCGGATTCAAGTTCCTTGTAGATGTTCGCCAGGCTGCGGGGGATGGGCCGTGTCCGGCCGTCCACGGAGAAGGCCAGGCCCACTGCGTGGCCCGGCGTGGGGTACGGATCCTGGCCCACAATCAGCACCCGCACATCCGCCAGAGGCTGGCGGAAAGCCCTGAAGACGTTCGACGGCGTCGGCAGCACCGCATGCCCCGCCGCCACCTCACCGGCCAGGAAGGACAGCACCGACCTCAGCTCACCCTCCACCGCGGCCAGCGCCCCGGCCCAGTCAGGAGCCATAAGTTCAATCAGGGGCATCCCGGCCATCTCGGCGAAGCCAAGGGTCTCCGTCTCGGTTGCCCCCAGCTCAAACAAGGGTTCAGGTTCAGTCACAGCACCCATTCTCCCAGCAGCCGCCCTCTGCGCCACCCACGTCACACGGCGTAAATGACAACGCTGTTATTCGTCCGTAACATGGGTGGTGGACTTTTACCGGATTCAGCGAAGGAGGATGCAGTGGCGGAGCCGTTGCAGGACCATCTCGCAGAACAGCATGCGGCGCCGAACCCGCAGGCGGACCAGGCGCAGAACACCGGACCGCGGCGCGGCTCGCTGCTGGATGACTTCCAGTTACGGGACTCGCCGCTGAGTGAGCGTGAGCAGCAGATGCTGGCGCTGGAACGGCAGTGGTGGAAGTACGCCGGCGCCAAGGAACAGGCCATCCGCGAACTGTTCGACCTCTCAGCGACGCACTACTACCAGATCCTCAATGCACTGATCGATACTGAGACTGGGCTGGCCCACGACCCCATGCTGGTGAAGAGATTGCGTAGACTACGTACGTCACGTCAGCGGGCCCGCACTGCACGCCGCCTGGGGTCTGACGCGTAATCGTTAGTGCCGAACCGCCGGCAGAAGACCAACAAGGACGTCGCTTTACCATGACCAATTATGCTCGGGACGAATTCGACAGGGTCCCTGAAGCCTCTTCCCGGCAGGGCGTACACCGTGCCGTTTCGGCGCCGTCCCGCCCGCGTTTGTGGCCCATCCTGAGCGTGGGGATCGGCGCCCTTGCCGTCGGCCTGGTCGCGTTCCTCCTGCTGCCGCAACTTGGGTTCCAGGCCGCTGCTAGCCCGTCGTCAGCCAACGCCGCAGGCGCCCCGTCGTCGACGCCGTCAGCGACTTCCTCAGCCAAGCCGTCCACGGCGGTGAAGGCGTCCGGCGCCTCGAACGCCGCTTCGCCCTCCGCCACCCCGTCATCATCGCCCTCTGCCACAGCTCCTGCAGCGGCCCAGGCTCTCGGGTCAACTGTGGACAAAACCCTCCCCGTTTCGGTCTACAACGGCACGCTGACGTCCGGACTCGCGGGCCGGGTGGGCGCCACGGTCCAGGCCGACGGCTGGGCCCTGGGCCAGGTGGCCAACTGGCAGGGCGCGCCCCAGCAGCAGTCGGTCATCTTCTACTCAGATGCGGCGCACAAGGCCAGCGCCGAGGCCATCGGGGCCCTGCTGAACATCACGACGTTCGTGGAAAGTGCAGAGTTCCAGACCCCCGTTGCCGTGGTGCTCGGCCCCGGATTCCAGTGACGATTTGAGTTACGCCTGAATAACTATTGCCTCCGGTTCCGGCTGTATGCCTGCCTCCTGGCGGGCCCCAGTGGATAGAGTGATTTCAGGCTTCGAAGCGTAATTCATGGCACACGCTGAGGTGGGCCTTACGGAAGCAATCTGAAAGTGTGGAGATCATGGCATTGGGAACCGTGAAGTGGTTCAACGCCGAAAAGGGCTACGGCTTCATTACAGTTGACGGCTCGGGCGATGACGTCTTCGTGCACTGGTCTGCCATTCAGGGTGATGGCTACCGCGCGCTCGATGAGGGCCAGCGCGTTGAACTTGAGGTCGGCGAAGGCGAAAAAGGCCCCCAGGCGGAAAGCGTCCGGCCCGCATAGTGGTGTTCCCCGCCGCCCGCAGCCTTGCCCCCGTGACAGCCCGACGGCGGACCGGCAGCTGGCCATCCGCCCGCGCCGCCGCCTGGGGTGCTGCAGCCGTTGTGGCGCTGAGTGCGTGCTCCGGATCAGCCGGAAATGCCCGGACAGCATCTGTCGAGGCCAGCGGCGATGGCACCTTGCGGATCGGGCTGATCCTGGACAACACCGGCGGCCAGGCGTTCCTGAATGGTGCACAGCTGGCGGCCGCCAAACTCGCCATCCAAGAGATCAACGCCGCCGGCGGCCACAAGGGCAAGCCCGTGGAGCTGCTGCCGGAAAAAGTCAGCGCTGACACCGCCGCCCAGGCGCGGGAACTCGTGGACGCGAAAGCGGACGTGGCGATCGGCCCCACCGATTCGAGCCACGCTCCGGCCGCCATCGACGTGCTGTCCAAGGCAAAGGTGGCGCTCATTTCACCCGCCAACACTGCCTGGCAGCTGAACACCTACAAGAGCGGCGGATACTACTTCCGTACCGCGGCCGCCGACATTGCGCAGGCAGCCGTGCTGGTGAAGCTGGCCAAGGACGGCGGCGCCAAGAGCATCGCTGTGGTCCACGAGGACGGCGCCTATGGCACGGAAGTGTCGGCGGCCGTGGCGGCAGCCGCGAAGAGCGCAGGGCTGGATCCTGTGACAGTGGCTGGCTTCAAACCGGGCGACTCCCAGAAAGCGGCAGCGGCTGCCCGCGATGCCGCCCCGGACGCCGTCGTCGTGGTTGCCCGTGAAGATGCACAGGGCGCCATTGCCGAACTCAACAATGCCGGGCTGTCAGGAAAGAAGCTGGTCCTGGCCGACGGCGCCTTCAAGCAGTACGGTTCGGACCTTGCCTCCAAGGCGCTGGACGGGGCCCACGGGATCGTCCCCGGAGTCTTCCCCTCCGCGCACCTGCAGGGTGAACTCGTGGCGGTGGACGCAGGCCTCAAGGACATGACCTACGCCGCGGAAACCTACGACGCGGTGAACCTTGCGGCCCTTGCCGCTGCCGCCGCCGATGACGACGCCGGTGCATCGGTGGCCGCGAAGCTGATCTCCGTCTCGGGAGGCGCCTCCGGCGCGGCAACACAACCCGCCGGCAAGCCGTCCGCATGCAGGACGTACAAGGATTGCCTCGCCGCTGTCAAAGCCGGAACCGCGGTTGACTACGACGGCGAGTCGGGGCCGGTCCGGTTCGATGCGGACGGCGAGGTCACAGTGGCCAACTACATGGTGTTCACCTACGGCGCTGACAACAAGGCGAAACTCACCGGGAGTGAAACGGCCAGCCGGACCGCCGATTAATCGCTGGGAGCGAAGCGGGCACGCAAGCTCACGGAATTTCGCGCCTACTGCTTGCACTCTCCCCGGGGGAGTGCTAATTATTGATTAGCACTCCTGCGTATCGACTGCTAAGGCATCGCCCGGTTTAGGCCGTCAGCGAGGCCGGCGGCCGTGCATGGAGCGAAAGAAACACCTGGTTGGGGTGAGATCCGTACTGCCGGCATACAGAGGCCTGCAGGAAAGATCGTCCGTCGCGGGCACCGCAGCGAGGTTCATTCTTAACGACTGTCCCGAAAGGACTACTGCCGTTATGGCCAAGATCATTGCATTTGATGAAGAGGCACGCCGCGGTCTTGAGCGGGGTCTGAACATCCTCGCCGACGCCGTCAAGGTCACCCTCGGCCCGCGTGGACGCAACGTCGTCCTCGAAAAGAAGTGGGGCGCCCCCACGATCACCAACGATGGTGTTTCCATCGCCAAGGAGATCGAGCTGGACGATCCTTACGAGAAGATCGGCGCCGAGCTGGTCAAGGAAGTTGCCAAGAAGACGGATGACGTCGCTGGCGACGGCACCACCACGGCTACCGTGCTGGCACAGGCACTGGTCAAGGAAGGCCTGCGCAACGTCGCGGCCGGCGCTGACCCGCTGTCCCTCAAGCGCGGCATCGAGAAGGCAGTTGAAGCGGTAACCCGCGAACTGCTGGACAACGCCAAGGAAATCGAAACCAAGGAAGAGATCGCCGCTACGGCCTCCATCTCCGCCGGTGACGACGAAATCGGTGCTCTCATTGCCGAGGCCCTGGACAAGGTCGGCAAGGAAGGTGTCATCACCGTCGAGGAGTCCAACACCTTCGGCCTGGAGCTGGAGCTCACCGAAGGCATGCGCTTCGACAAGGGCTACATCTCCGCGTACTTCGTCACGGACACCGAACGCCAGGAAACGGTCCTGGAGGACCCCTACATCCTGATCGTCAACTCCAAGATCTCCAACGTCAAGGAACTGGTTGCTGTCCTCGAAAAGGTCATGCAGTCCAGCAAGCCGCTGCTGATCATCGCCGAAGACATCGAGGGCGAGGCCCTGGCCACGCTGATCGTCAACAAGATCCGCGGCACGTTCAAGTCCGTCGCCGTCAAGGCTCCGGGCTTCGGTGACCGCCGCAAGGCGCAGCTCGCCGACATCGCCATCCTCACCGGTGGCCAGGTCATCGCCGAGGAAGTCGGCCTGAAGCTGGAGACCGCTGGCCTCGAGCTCTTGGGCCGCGCCCGCAAGGTTGTTGTCACCAAGGACGAGACCACCATCGTCGAAGGTGCCGGCGACGCCGACCAGATCGCCGGACGCGTCTCCCAGATCCGCGCCGAGATCGAAAACTCCGACTCGGACTACGACCGCGAGAAGCTGCAGGAGCGCCTGGCCAAGCTGGCCGGCGGCGTTGCAGTCATCAAGGCCGGTGCCGCAACCGAGGTTGAGCTCAAGGAACGCAAGCACCGCATCGAGGACGCCGTCCGCAACGCGAAGGCTGCTGTTGAAGAGGGCATCGTCGCCGGCGGTGGCGTTGCGCTCATCCAGGCAGGCCTCAAGGCATTCGCCAACCTGAACCTGACCGGCGACGAGGCAACCGGTGCGAACATCGTCCGCGTTGCCATCGACGCTCCGCTGAAGCAGATCGCCTTCAACGCAGGCCTGGAGCCCGGCGTTGTGGTCGACAAGGTCCGCGGCCTGCCCGCAGGCCACGGCCTGAACGCTGCAACCGGCGAGTACGTCGACCTGCTGGCTGCCGGCATCAACGACCCGGTCAAGGTAACCCGCTCTGCCCCCACCTTCGGGTGGGGCCGCCGCTGTCGTTAACGCCGTTGACGGCGCAACGGCCCGGCAGCCCGCGAACGGTGCGTGAAATTCAGTGTCGGCAGGGTCTGGCAGGATGGATTCGTGACGATTACAGCAGCGGCCGACGGTTCGGCTTTAGGAAATCCCGGCCCGGCCGGATGGGCCTGGTACGTGAACGACGATTGCTGGCGCGCCGGAGGGTGGCCGCACGGAACGAACAACCAGGGCGAGCTGATGGCTGTGCTGGACCTTTTCCGCGCTACGGCCCACATTCCCCAGGAGGACCTCCGGATCCTGTGCGACAGCCAGTACGTCATCAACTCGGTGACCAAATGGATGCCGGGCTGGAAGCGCAAGGGATGGCGTAAGGCCGACGGAAAGCCGGTGCTGAACGTGGACCTCCTGAAGGAGATCGACAAGGAACTCGCAGGGCGGAAGTACACCTTCGAATGGGTCAAGGGCCACGCCGGCCATGACCTGAACGAAGCGGCCGACGAGCGCGCCCGGGCCGTGGCCGTGGCCTTCCAGCAGGGAGTGGCCGCACGCTCCGGGCCCGGCTTCCGCGGAGCGCCGGCGCTCGGCGCAGAGGAGGCCCGGGCAGGCGCCCAGCCGAACGCCGGCGCCCAGCCGAACGCCGGCGCCCAGCCGAACGCCGGCGCCCAGCCGAACGTCGGCGCCAGCACCGACGGGTCCGCCAGCACGGAACCGGACCGCACGCGACCGGACCGTACCGGACCGGACGAGGCCGACGAACTGGACCTTTTCGGCGGCCAGGACATCTCCGGACCGGACCTCCGAAGGCAAGCCCGCGGCGACGTGGCTGGCATGGGTCTGTCCGCCGCCAGCGAGCCGGATCTCTTCAGTGAACTGGATGCGGATGCCTTTGCCGCGGCCCCCGGCAGCCCCAGCCCGGAGGAATCCGTGGAGGCGCTTGAGCGCGAACTCCTCCGCCCGGATGTGCGCAGCGACATTGGGCGGACCGGCGTTCTTCTGCATCCGGAGTTCACGGAGATCGGCAGCTCCGGCCGGATCTGGACCCGCGATGCCATGATGATGTCGCTCGAGGAAAGCCCGGGCGGTCCGACCGAGCTGGAGGTGATTAGTGCCGACCGGATCGGCGCGGACACCATCCTGCTCACCTACCGGAGCCACTCCCGCGCCGGCGCGGCCCTTCGCAGCTCCTTGTGGGTCCTCGATGGCGGACAATGGCGCCTCCGCTTCCACCAGGGCACCCCGGAGGCCTGACGGGTCCACGACGACCTGCCACGCCCTGACGGGCGTCTCAGCTGAAGCGCTGGGCGTTGCCCTGTTCGGCCTGGGCGTAGGTGGCAGCAGCGGACGAGAGCGCGAGGTTGATGGACGCCAAGGACGCCTCCACCTTTCCCTGCGTCAGGGTCCACTCGGTGACGAGCGCCTGGAAGTTCGTGGCGGCCGAACCGCGCCACGTGGCTTGGAGTTCATCCAGGCCACGCTTCATCGCCTGGACGTCGGCGCTGATGCGGTCAACTGTCGCTTTCACGTTGGCTGACTTCACCTGGAGGAGTTCGGTATCGACGGAAATGATGCTCATAGCTGTGGCCTCTCGACGTGCGCGGAACCGGGGTTCGCGGACCGGAATTGGAAGAAGCGGCCGGTCTCCCGGTCCGCTGAGTCGAGCCTACGAACATGACGGCAGCCCGCACCACAGCCGGTTCCTATATGTGGATAACCTGCCCGTCGTCCTGGCTGCCGCGGTCCTGCCCATCGTTATGGCTGCCCAGGTCCTCGCTGGCTCCGTCCCCGCGGTGGCCGTCCTCCGAGTCATCCCGGAGCGGGAGGCTGACCGCCAGGGTTGCGCCGCCGCCGTCGGTGGTTTCCACCCGCACAGAGCCGCCGTGCGAACCGATGATGGCCGCCACGATGGCAAGGCCAAGGCCGCTGCCGCCGGTTTCCCGCGTGCGTGAGGTGTCTGACCGGTAGAAGCGCTCGAAGACCTTCGGCGCTTCGCTTTCAGGAATACCGGGTCCGTGGTCCCGGACTTCGAGGACAGACAGCGGCGCACCGTCCTCGTCATTTCGCACACCCACGGCAAGCTCTATCGGCGTTCCCTCGGGCGTGTACCGCAGTGCATTTCCCACCAGGTTGCCCACCACCTGACGCAGCTTCAACTCGTCGCCGAGCACGGGTGCCGGCGCGGCGTTTCCACCGTCGAGCCCGGTCAGGGTGATCGTGCGGTCCCGGTCGCTCGCCTGCGTGTCCACCACGGCATCGTGGGCGATGAGCTGCAGGTCAACGGGCTTCTCCTGCAGGGGCCGCTGCTCGTCCAGCCGGGCAAGCAGGAGCAGGTCCTCCACCATGGAGCCCATCCGTTTGGCTTCGCTCTCGATCCTGCCCATGGCAGTCGACACGTCCTCGTCAGTTTGCAGCGCCCCGTGCCGGTAGAGCTCGGAATAGCCCCTGATGGTCACCAGCGGAGTGCGCAGCTCATGGGAAGCATCCGCCGCGAAGCGCCGCATCCGGTCCTCGGATGCCATCCGGGCGGCAAAGGCGGCCTCGATGTGGGCCAGCATGGCATTCAGCGAACGTCCGAGGCGGCCCACCTCCGTGGCCGGATTACCCACGGCCACACGGCGCGACAAGTCACCGGCCGCGATCGCGGCGGCAGTTTTCTCCACCCGGGCGAGTGGCCTGAACGACCTGGTTACCATCCAGGACGCGATGAAGAAGGCGAGGATCAGGGTCAACAGGCCAACGCCCACCACAACCAGCGTGGCATGGCGCAGCACTTCGTCCACCGGCGAAAGCGGCAGCCCCACAACCACCACTGCCCTCTGCTGGTTGCTGTCCAGGATGCTGACGGCGACCACCCGCCAGTTTGCACCGTCCGTACCGCGGACCTGGTACGGCTTGAACCCCCGCAGCCGGGCCTCATCAATTGTGATGTGGTCGATGTCCGGGCGCTCCTGAGTCTTTCCATCGAGGTTGCGCCCCGCGGCTCCCGGATAATAGACCGTGACCGTGTAATCGGTGGGGATCACCGGGTTGGGCACAATGAGCTGGCTGAAGGACCGCTGCTGCTCGGCGGACTCGACGGCGGCCCGGAGCTTGTCGTCCACCTGCCCCTCAAGAAAGCTGCGCAACAACGTCAGTGTGCCGACTCCGGTCACGGCGAGTGCCACCAGCATGAGAGCCATCATGATGGCCACCAGCTGGGACCGGAGGGTGGCGGACTTCCAACGTTCGAGCAAGATCAGCGCTTTTCTGCTGTCCGGAGCACGTACCCCACACCCCGCTTGGTCTGGATGAGGGCCGGGGCTTCGGGATCGATGTCCACCTTGCGGCGCAGGTACGAGATGTAGGACTCCACGATCGAGGCATCGCCGTTGAAGTCGTATTCCCAGACGTGGTCCAGGATCTGTGCCTTGGAGAGCACCCGGTTCGGATTGAGCATCAGGTACCGCAAAAGCTTGAACTCGGTGGGGGACAGCTCAATCACCGTCCCGCCGCGGCGCACCTCGTGGGCGTCGTCGTCGAGCTCGAGGTCGTCCACGCGGATGACAGCTTCGTCGTCGTCGAGCATCGGCTGGGTGCGGCGGAGCACTGCACGGATCCGGGCCACCACTTCGTCGAGGCTGAACGGCTTGGTGACGTAGTCGTCACCGCCCACCGTGAGTCCGGTGACTTTGTCCTCGGTGTCGTCTTTGGCGGTGAGGAACAGGACCGGGAAGTGTTTGCCCGCGGCACGGAGCCGGCGCGTCACGGTGAACCCGTCCATATCCGGAAGCATCACATCGAGCACCGCAAGGTCGGGGGTATGGGCTTCTGCTGCGGCCAGGGCGTCGCGCCCGTTGCCCGCAGACACCACCTCAAACCCTGCGAAGCGCAGCGACGTGGACAGCAGCTCGCGGATGTTCGGTTCATCATCGACCACGAGGAGCTTTGCTTCGGCACCGTTCTTTTTCATATCTCCCATGATGCTCCCAGAAACTGGGAGTTTTCTGAATGAAAGTTGTGTGTTGGTTGTGGCTAGCCCACCGCGCCCGCGTCCTTCGCGTCCATGATCCGGTAGGCATAGCCCTGTTCGGCCAGGAACCGCTGGCGTTTGGCGGCGAAGTCCTGGTCCAGGGTGTCCCTGGCCACCAGCGAATAGAAACGCGCCGCCCTGCCGTCCTGCTTGGGGCGCAGCAGCCGGCCGAGCCGCTGGGCCTCCTCCTGCCGCGACCCGAAGGAACCGGAGACCTGGATGGCCACTGACGCCTCCGGGAGATCGATGGAAAAGTTGGCCACCTTGGAGACCACGAGCGTCTGGACGTCGCCCGCGCGGAAAGCCGCGAAGAGCTTCTGGCGCTCCTTGACGGATGTCTCGCCCTTGATGACCGGAGCGCCCAGGCGCTCGCCGAGCTCATCCAGCTGGTCGATGTACTGGCCGATCACCAGCACCTGCTCGCCGCGGTGCTTTTCCACCAGCTGCTCCGCCACCTGGGTCTTCGTTTCGGACGTGGCGCACAGCCGGTACTTGTCCGCGTCGTCGGCCATGGCGTAGGCGACGCGTTCATCGCGGGGGAGGTCCACGCGGACCTCGACGCAGTCCGCCGGGGCAATATAGCCCTGGGCCTCGATGTCCTTCCACGGCGCGTCATAGCGCTTGGGGCCGATGAGGCTGAACACCTCGCCTTCACGGCCGTCCTCACGCACCAGCGTGGCAGTCAGCCCCAGCCGGCGGCGGGCCTGGAGGTCCGCCGTCATCCGGAAGATCGGTGCTGGGAGCAGATGGACTTCGTCGTAAATGATCAGACCCCAGTCGTGGCCGTCCACAAGCTCCAGATGCGGATAGAGGCCGCCGCGTTTCGTCGTCAGCACCTGGTACGTGGCGATCGTGACTGGCCGGACTTCCTTGACCGCCCCCGAATACTCGCCTATTTCATCTTCCGTGAGCGAGGTCCGCTTGAGGAGTTCGTCCTTCCACTGCCTCGCGGAGACGGTGTTGGTGACGAGGATGAGGGTGGTGGTGGAGCTCGTGGCCATCGCCGCGGCGCCCACCAGGGTTTTGCCGGCACCGCAGGGGAGCACCACAACACCGCTGCCGCCGGCCCAGAAGTTCTCCGCCGCCAGTTGCTGGTACGGCCGCAGCTTCCAGCCGGACTCGTTGAGCATGATGGGGTGGGGCGTGCCGTCGACGTACCCCGCCAGGTCCTCCGCCGGCCAGCCGATCTTAAGCAGGAGCTGTTTCAGCTGGCCGCGCTGCGAGGAGTGGACGACTACGGTCTCGCCGTCAATGCGCGGACCCAGCAGCGGCTGGATCTTCTTGGCCCGGCTGACCTCCTCGAGCACCGGGTAGTCGCTGGTGCGCATCACCAGCCCGTGTTGCGGATCCTTCTCAAGCCGGAGCCGGCCGTAGCGGGACATGGTTTCTTCGATGTCGATCAGGAGCGAGTGCGGCACTGGGAAGCGGGAGTACTTGAGCAGGGTGTCCAGCACCTTCTCGGCATCCAGCCCCGCAGCCCGTGCGTTCCAAAGCCCCAGCGGGGTCAGCCGGTAGCTGTGCATGTGCTCCGGCGCGCGCTCCAGCTCGGCAAAGGCCGCGATGGCGTGCCTGGCCTCGGTGGCCTGCTCGTGATCCACTTCGAGGAGGATGGTTTTGTCGCTTTGGACAATCAGCGGGCCGTCATTCATGCGGCGAAAACCTTCACTGGTGCATTTCCTCTGTAGCTTCGATGTCGATGATCCGGTGGATGGACAGCACTCGCTCGGTGTCCTTGGCAGGGTCGAAAACCCGGACCCGTCCGCCGGTTACAGACACCGGAACAACCGTTTCCAGCTTGGCATTCCCCAGGCTGTCCACCACGTTCATGGTCACGCGCTGCTTGAGTCGGATGGCCTTCCGCAGTGTTTCCAGTCCCAGCTGCGTTGCTTCCTCTCCGCCGTTGAGGGCCGCACTGGAATGGTGGCCGTTGGAGCCTGCCACGGCCGCGCGGCTGCGGAGCACCGCCAGCTGCGCCGCAATGTCGGCGTCCGGCGGCGCCGTCCGCGGCGCGCTGTACACCGGACGGGCGCCTGCGCCCGCAACCGGTGTGGTGCGGTTAAACCGGACGACGGCGGATTCCGGCTCTTCGACGGCGGGCGACAGTCCCAGCCCGCGCAACACCAAAGCGGTCTGCCGGGGCGATGCATGCGACACCAGGACCGTGGGGGCGATCCGGACCAGGTTCAGGGAGGCCGCCGCGGCTTCACCGGCCAGCTCCAAAAGGGCCGCTTCGTCGTCGCTCTGGATGAAGCTGGCGGCGGCGCCAACCCGCAGTTTGCCGTGCCGCTGGGCGGTATCCTCCACGAGGTACTCCAGCGGCTGCGGTACAGCGGTGGCCGAATGCCGGCGGAGAAATTCCAGGATGGCCGCGGCATCCTGCCCCGAGTCCAGGGCCCGCCGGATGGACTGCACCGAGAAGCGGTAGATGGTGGCCGGGCCCTGTCCCTCGGCATCTGCCATCCGCTGCAGCTGTTCGCTCAATTCGGGCGTCAGATACCCGGGAGCGACGGCGGTCAGGTCGGCCTGCAGCAGGACGTGGTTGAGCGCGGCAGGCAGGTGTTCGCCGAGGATGTCCATGGCGTCGTCCGGCGCGTCGGCTGCGATGGCGGCTCCCAGCTGGCTGAGGGCACCGGAACCGACCAGCCCGAGCATCTCCGCCTCTGCCAGGACTCCCCGGATCAGCGAGCTGAAGCGCCGCGCCATGCGGGGCTGGGACCATTCGGCGCGCTGCAGCACGGCATCGGCGTTAAGGACGGGAGCGGTGCCATCGGGCGCTTCGGCCTCGAGCGTCAGCTCCTGCAGTATTTCCAGGATTCGTTTGCGGACAACGGGCGCGTCGGACCGCTGCGCCTCAGCGGACAGTGCGTTGACTACGGTTCCAGTGGGCGTCCGGTGGTTTGGCGGGCCGGCCGGCGGGCCGCTGGTGGGCTGCCCCACCAGGGACGGAGCCCTTTCGCTGGCCAGCCACGCGTTGACAAGCCATAGCCACTGTTCCTGCCGGGGGAGGCTCAGCCATTCCAGCTGGGGCGGCTGCACCCAGCAGGAGCTGTCCACGTCCAGCCGGACCAGCCCCGACAGCGCACAGAACTCCAGCAGCACGGCGGCAATATGCTGGTCCACCCGCAACGAGTCGGCAAGCCTGCGCATTTCGCGGATGCCCACTCCGCCGCTCCGCAGCGTGGCCAGCGGCTGTTCCCTGATCGCGTGGAGCAGCTCTCCGGTAAGCCGCAGGGTTTCGGCGATCGCTCCCAGTGCGGCGTTTCGGCGTAGGGACCCAGTGGTTGTTCCCAGCGTCGGCCGGGGGGGAGTCAGCGAAAAATCATCAATCACCGCGCCGCCGCGGAGCGACATGCCGACGCTGTGCGGAAGTTCCACGTGCGCGGCATCCAGCGGCACCAGCAGACCCCGGGCCAGCAGCCAGTCAACAGGCCCGACGTCGGGACCCTCAGCGGTGACGGACGCTTTCCGCTGCGCCTGGGGGACGGCACCCATGGCCCAGTTGCTGAACCGGGCGAGCAACGCCGTCGTGCGTTCCGGTGCCTCGGCGAGGATGGCACGCAGGGCCTCCGGGGAGGATGTCCAGTGCTGCAGCGCCAGCGCGGCCTCCATCGGTGTGGTTGCCGGCTGGATTTCGGCGCCGCTGCGGTGCAGTTCGGCCACCAGATGGACCACGCGCTGGGCGAAGGCGGGCTGCAGCCGGACCAGCTCGGTGTAACTGCGGCCCAGCCCGGCCGGATAGATTCCAACCACGTCCTTCAGGCTGCCCACCGGCAGGTAGAACCGTTGCCGGTGCGCGGAGGGGCCGGCGCTGTGAGGGGGCTCGGCCCGGTGGACCAGGGCCAACTCCTGGAGCGAGAGCAGGATCCGCTCAACGGCGGCCACCGTTGAGCCGGCGATCAGTTTCCTGACGCCCGTGGCCGAGGCGCTGTGCCCGGTATCGGTGTTCGTGCACAGATGAAGGGTCTCCAGCACCTGCATCTGTGGCCGGTTCAGGCGCTCCAGCGCCCGCTGCACGCTGACCCGTGCGCTCGCGCGTGCTGCCAGGGCCGCAAAATCCGGAACACCGGGCGAAATCAAATCCGGCCGCGCAGCGAAAAGAGCCCGCAGCGACTCGTCGCTGCGTGCCTCCAGTTCCTTGCTTAGCGCACGAATAAGGGACATCAGTCCAACGTTACCGCCCGCCGCCGTTTCCTGCCCGGCGGCGGGCGGTAACTCCGTCGATCACCAGGACGAACATCAGGACGAAGGCCACCGGAAGTCCGTAAAGGGCGGCGGAAGTTATCCAGGGAGGGGCCGGCTGGCCGCCAAACGCCAACGCCATCACCATTCCCACGGCGGCCACGGAAAGCACTGCCAGGACCGCTGCGGCGATCATCAGGGGACGCCGGAAACGCGTGGGTATCATGCACGTAACGCTAACAGTCCGGCCGCGGCCGCGCCTCAAAGCAGGAATCCCAAGCCAGTCAGGATAACCTTGAGGCAACAGACCAACATGGACCAGGCAGTCACACCCTGAACCCGCACATCCGTGCGGATGCGCTGATGGCCGGACATGTCTTATATAACGCCAGAACGAAGAAGGTTGATTACGTGCCTACCGGCAAAGTCAAGTGGTATGACAAGGACAAGGGATTCGGATTCCTCGCAGGCGAGGACGGGCAGGAAGTGTTCCTGCCCAAGTCGGCGCTTCCCGAGGGCGTCACCGAACTGAAGGCCGGCACCCGTGTGGAGTTCGGCGTGGCCGACGGCCGCAAGGGCGCCCAGGCCCTCGGCCTGCGCGTCCTGGACAAGACGCCGTCCATCGCCAAGGCCAAGCGCCCCAGCGCCAGGGATCTCGCGCCGCTCGTTCAGGACCTCGTCACAGTGCTGGATAACCTGTCCGGAACCCTTTCTGCGGGCAAATACCCGGAGGGCAACAAGGGCAAGGCCATCGCGGCCGCCCTGCGCAAGGTTGCCGACGAGCTGGACGCTTAGGCATCCACATGAACCCGGAACCTGAACAGGGCGAATCCAAGGTGGAGCCAAAGGCGCCCAAGCGTCGCGCCGGCGTCCCCGCATGGCGCACCGGTAAGCCGGATGCCGTGCTGGCCGCTGCCGTGGACCTTGCACGGACCGCCATCGAAGGCATCGCGAAGGCATCCGAAATCGGCGAACACCTGGCGGCGCGCACCGAGGGCGACCGCCTTGTGACGCATCTCTTCGAGTCGCGGCTGCCCGGGTACCTCGGCTGGCAGTGGTATGCCGTGCTGACGCGGAACTCGCGGTCAAAGGTGATCACAGTGAATGAGCTGGGCTTGTTGCCCTCCGAGGATTCAATCCTGGCCCCGGAATGGGTTCCGTGGGCCGAGCGGGTACGTCCCGAGGACGCCCGCGAGGACGAGGCATCTGAAGAGGGCGCGCCCCAGGACGAGACTGCCCGCGAGGCGGATTCCGCGGACGGCCCTGCCGCATCTCCGGAGGATGAACCTGCCGAGGCTAACGGTGGGAATTCTGCGGAGGCTTCCGAGGCCGACCCGGACGACGCACCCACAGACGCCGAAGCCGGCTACGACGCCGAGAGCCGCGGACGGGGCTGATCGCACAGTTGGGATCATCCGGGACTGAGTACTCCGAAGGCAGGCAATGATGTCCACCTTCAGATCCCTGCATATCCTCAACTACCGCATCTGGTTCGTCGGCGCCCTCGTCTCCAACATCGGGACCTGGATGCAGCGGACCGCCCAGGACTGGCTCGTCTTTGACCATCTGACAGCCCATGACGCCGGCGCGATGGGTGTAACCATGGCGCTCCAGCTTGGTCCCCAGCTGTTCCTGGCGCCCGTGGCAGGGCTCGTCGCCGACCGGTACAACCGCAAGCAGCTGCTGGTCGTGACCCAGTCCGTCATGGCCTTGCTAAGTGCCGGCCTCGGCATCCTGGTGGTGCTGGGGGCGGCACAGCTCTGGCACGTCTACGCGTTCGCGCTCATGCTGGGAATGGTCTCCGCGCTGGACGCGCCCGTCCGCCAGACGTTCGTGTCCGAGCTGGTCAGGGACGACCTCCTGCCGAACGCCGTTGCATTGAACAGCGCCTCGTTCAATGCAGCCCGCATGATTGGCCCGGCCGTTGCCGGCATCCTGACAGTGGCGGTGGGGCCTGGATGGGTGTTCCTGATCAACACCTTCACCTTCCTTGCGCTGCTGGCCAGCCTGGCAAAAATCCCGACGGCGTCGCTCAGGTCCCTGCCCCGCGCCGGGGCCGGCAAAGGCCGGATCCGCGAGGGGCTGCGCTACGTGCGTTTCCGTCCTGACATCGTGGTGGTCCTGGTGGCCATCTTCATCGTGGGAACGCTGGGACTCAACTTCGTCCTGTTCATCGCTGCGATGGTTGGCACCGAATTCGGCCTGGACGCCAGCGCCTTCGGCCTCATGAACTCCATCATGGCCATCGGCTCGGTGGCAGGTGCCCTGCTGTCCGCCCGGCGCAGCAGGCCCAGGCTACGCATCATCTTCGGTGCTGCCGCCGCCTTCGGGGTCACGTCCGGGCTCGCCGCCCTCGCCCCGAGCTACTTCTGGTTCGGAGTTGCGCTGGTGCCCGTCGGGCTTTTCGCCCTGACCATGCTCACCAGCGCGAATGGCTATGTGCAGACCACCACGGACCCTGTGATGAGGGGACGCGTCATGGCCCTGTACATGGCGATCTTCATGGGCGGCACCCCCATCGGCGCACCGCTGGTGGGCTGGGTGGCCAACGTCGCCGGGGCCCGCTGGTCGCTGGCGGTGGCGGCGGCCTCCGGCCTGCTGGCGGCCGCGATCGGACTGGTGTGGATCATCCGCACCAGAATGCTGCGGATCCGTGTGAGCCGGCAGCCCCGCGGGCTGCCACAGATCCGGCTCGTCTCGCTGAACCAGGCCGGTCGCCCGACAGCCCGGACCGGCACTCAGACCGGTGAAGGTGGCGGAACGGCGGACGGCGCCGCCCGGGATACAAGCCCGGACGACGCCGTAGAACGCTGACGCTGTAAGCGTCACCGCGGTCTGGGGAGACTACTTCTTCAGTTCGCCCACCACGTAGTCGATGCATTCCAGCAGTGCGGAGACGTCAGCGGGCTCGATTGCCACGAAGGTGGCGATGCGGAGCTGGTTGCGTCCCAGCTTGCGGTAGGGCTCGGTGTCCACGATGCCGTTGGCGCGCAGCACCTTGGCGATGGCCGCGGCGTCGATGGAGTCGTCGAAATCGATCGTGGCGATGACGTTGGAACGCTCGGCGGCGTTGGCCACGAAGGGCGTGGCGACATCGGAAGCCTCGGCCCACTTGTAGATGCGGCTCGCGGAGTCCGCCGTCCGGCCGGCCGCGAAGTCGAGGCCGCCGCTGGCGTTGAGCCACTGCACCTGGGCATCGAGCGTCACCAGGGTGGCCAGCGCCGGGGTGTTGTACGTCTGGTTCAGCTTGGAGTTGTCAATCGCGGTCTGCAGGTCCAGGAAGTCCGGGATCCACCGGCCGCTGGCCTTGATCCGGGCGGCGCGCTCGAGGGCCGCCGGGGAGAAGAGGCCAAGCCACAGGCCGCCGTCGGAAGCGAAGTTCTTCTGCGGTGCGAAGTAGTACACATCGGTCTCGGCGACGTCCACGTCCAGCCCGCCTGCGGCGGAGGTCGCGTCCACCAGCACGAGGGCATCGGCGTCTGCCCCGTCCACGCGCTTGACCGGAGCCGCAACGCCTGTGGACGTCTCGTTCTGCGGCCACGCGTAGACGTCAACTCCCGCCTCGGCCTTCGGCGCCGGGCACGTTCCGGGCTCGGATTTGATGATGGAGGATTCGGAAAGGAACGGCGCCTTGTTGGTGGCGGAAGCGAACTTGGAACCGAACTCGCCGAAGGACAGGTGCTGGGCCTTCTGGTCCACCAGGCCGAAGCTCGCGACATCCCAGAACGCCGTCGAACCGCCCACGCCCAGAACCACTTCGTAGCCGTCGGGAGCGCGGAAGAAGGTGCTGAGGCCCTCGCGGACAGATCCCACCAGGTTCTTCACGGGCGCCTGGCGGTGGGATGTGCCGAGGATCGTTGTGGCGGCTGCGGAAAGCGCCTCGATCTGCTCGGGCCTGACCTTGGAGGGCCCGGCGCCGAACCGTCCGTCCTTGGGCAGGAGGTTTGCTGGGATAGTGATGCTGGTGTCGCTCACAGTGGCTCCAATTTTCGGCATGGACATGCAGTTCGGCGGGGACAAGAGGTGGCCGGCGGGCAGTCATGTCTGCCATGAAGGCCCCTTTTATTCTGCCCGAAGCCCGGAAATCCCGGGAAACGCTGCCGTCATAGTCCGGTCATTGAAACCGGTCGCCCGCTTCGTCCGAATTATCCGGAGTAATTCAAAATAGGCTAAGCTTTCACTGGACGTACGGGCGGAGAGCCGGTGTTGCTCCGTCGTCGAATTGCGGCCGCGGCAGCTTGACGCCGGGCCGCTGTGCGGTGGGCCCGCGGTACGGTGGGACGGACACAAGTACTGTGCTCGAGGAGCTGAGCTGAATGACGGATCTGATCGATACCACGGAGATGTATCTTCGGACCATTTTGGAGCTTGAAGAAGAGAACATCGTGGCGCTGCGAGCCCGCATCGCCGAACGCCTCCGCCATTCGGGCCCTACCGTCTCCCAGACCGTCGGCAGGATGGAACGGGACGGGCTCGTGGTAGTGTCCGGCGACCGTCACCTGGAGCTGACAGAAACAGGCCGCAAACGGGCCACGGAGGTCATGCGCAAGCACCGCCTGGCCGAGCGGCTGCTCGCCGACGTCATCGGCCTCGACTGGGCCTACGTCCACGACGAGGCCTGCCGGTGGGAGCACGTGATGAGCGAACGCGTGGAGCGCAGGATCTTTGAAATGCTTGGCCACCCCACCGAATCGCCCTACGGCAACCCGATTCCTGGGCTGGCTGCGCTCGGCGGCGAGCCTTCGCTGGCCTTCACCGACGGCGTGATGAACCTGCTGGACGCCATGCCCGGCTACGGTCCGGATTCGCGCGTTACCGTCAGCCGGCTGGCAGAACCCATCCAGGTGGAGCCGGAGCTGCTGGTCCAGCTCGATGAAGGCGGGATCCGCCCCGGTGCCGCCGTTTCCCTCGAACGCGTGGGGGAGTACATCTCGGTCCGTGTGCCGGGGATCGAAGGCGCCCTCGAACTGCCGCCGGAAGTCGCCGCCCACGTGTTTGTCCGTGTCAGCTGACGTGCTGGCCCGTGATTTGTCTGACATCAGGTGGCAGGATGCCCTACGACTTTTGCACAGCTTAGATAACGGAATTATTACTGCCCACTTTAATCACTTATAGTTAAACAGCAGCGCCGATACTAAAGCGTTACCTGATCTGGAGCCGAACTCTGCCAGCGGATCAGTCGCACGAGTCACCTTCTGGCAGAGGCGGGGGAACCACAACCGGCCGTTGAAAAACGGCCTTGGGGTGAAGTCCGCAGCAGCAAGCCACTTTCCGCAGATGGAATCTCCCGGGATACCCCTGTGCCGAAACGCTTGTCACGGCGGACCGGGTCGATGATCTCTCTGACCCGAATCCGACAGCTAACTTCGCAGGCTATCCAGAGAGGAACACTTCTTGACCATGCAGAATGCCCGGGGCCGCCGCCGCGCGGCCGGCCCCGCTGCGGAGCCGCGCGCCGCCGAAGTCTTCGCAGGGGAGCGTCCGCGGGATGCGCAGCGCGAAGCACGGAGGCACCGCAGTCCGTTCCGCCAGGTCACCGACTTCGCAGCCGCAAGCGGAGTGGGCCAGAAGGCCGGAGTCGCACTAGCTGCCACAGGCCTCCTGCTGACAGTCACGGTTCCTGCAACCAGTCCGGTCATGGCCACCGCTGACCAGGGCGGGGCCGCGGCGCTGTCCTCCCGTGTCCAGCCGCAGGTGTCCGCTGAGGCGGCCGCAAAGATCGACTTCAGCCGAACGTCCGTCTCCACCCAGGGTGACCCGGACAGCAAGCTCAAGCAGCTCCTCAGTGCACAGTCGGCCGGCAGCATCACCCGCGCCGCCTCGGCGGGCAGCCTTGGTGCGCCCCTGACCACCATGGTCAAATCGTCTCCGTTCGGATACCGCGTCAGCCCGATCACCGGGGGCTCCGGGGAATTTCACCGGGGCCAGGACTTTGCCGCCGAGTGCGGAACCCAGGTGTTCGCCGCGGCCAGCGGCACGGTCACCTTCGCCGGTTGGCACCCCTACGGGGGCGGCAACAGGGTTGTGATCAACCACGGCAACGGCCTCGAGACCACGTATAACCACCTGTCCTCTTCGAGTGTCCGCGTCGGCCAGAAGGTCAACCGCGGTGACGTAATCGCTCTCAGCGGGACCACCGGCGCCTCGACGGGCTGCCACCTCCACTTCGAGGTGATGGTCAACGGAGAAGTCGTTGACCCTCTGGGCTGGCTTTAAGTAAAACCGATGGAGAACTCTCGCATTCTTGTGACATGCCGTGACCTGAATGTGACATTCGCTCCGAACTGCTGTACCGTCTAAACCGCGTCAACTTTTCCGAAGTTGACGCCTTTGAGTGGATTGCCTAACTCTGCCACCGCTCAAGGTCCGTTCGCATGACATCGTCTGGCAGGGGCGGGGGAACCAATTTTGGTCTTCGCAAGAAGGCCTTGGGGTTAAGTCGCAAAGCTTCCCAGGAAGCGGCGCGGCCGGGTGACTCCCATCCGAATCCGACAGCTCACCTCGTAGGCATTGGGAGAGGCTACCTTCGTGTCTTCACGCCACAATTCTGCGCGCCACCGTGCGCAAACGGTTCGTACGAACCCGTTGGACTCAGTGTCCAAGGCAGTAAGCGCCAATGCCGGCACAGTAGGTCGCCAGGCAGCTGTTATCGCAGCTGCTTCAGGGCTCATCCTGAGCATTGGCATGCCGGCTAACGCAGCCGACACCAACATCGGTGTTTCCGCCTCCACGGAGTCCGGATCCCAGGCCACGCAGCTTGCTGTGACCGCCGCACCAACCGCAACTGTCTCCTTCGAGCGTCCTGCCGTCACCACCGAGGCAGCGCCGGTCATCGAGACTCTGGCCGCGCAGTCCAGCGACGACGCGGCCAATGGTGCGACTGATACTGCCGAAACCGTTACTGCCAAGGCGAGCAAGCTGGTGGATGCCGCAGGCTCCGCCGCCGCAACGTCAGGGCTGGCGGCCATTGCCTACACCGGTATCGGCCACCCGTACGTCTGGGGTGGCACCACTCCTAACGGCTGGGACTGCTCCGGCTTCACCCAGTGGGTTTACGCGCAGGCAGGCATCAGCATTCCCCGCGTCAACGCCTGGACTGCAATGAAGCCCACCTCGACACCCGCTCCGGGCGACCTGGTCATGCAGAACGGCGGCGCCCACGTGGGCATCTACGTTGGCAACGGCATGATGATCAGCGCCCTGAACCCTTCGGATGGAACGATCCTGCACGCTGCGTCCGCCACGGGCACGTCCTCCTTCTTCACCCTTCGCTAAAAATCCCGTTCGGGACGCGCCGGCTTACCCCCAAGATGCCGGCGCGTCGCTAAGCCACGTCCTGCTACCGCGGTCCGTGGAACACGAAAGAGAGAAACTTATGACTACACGTGCGACCATTGCACGCCACCGCGCCGAGGTCACCAAGACCAACTCGCTGGCTGTCATCGCCAAGGCTGTCGGCGACAACGCCGGTGGCATGGGCCGCCAGGCCGCAGTTATCGCTGCCGCGTCCGGCCTGGTCCTGACCAGCGGTATCGCTGCAAACGCTGCCGAGACCAACGTTCAGCGTGAATCGGTTCCTGTTTCCGCCCTGGAAGTGCAGTCCGTTGCTCCGGCAACCATTTCCGCTGCGTCCAGCATCGCCATCTCCTACGAGAAGCCGGCTGTTTCCACCACGGCCGCTCCCGTCGTCGAGGCACCCAAGCCCGTCGTTCAGGTGCAGGAAGCTGCTCCCGCCGTCGAGGCTGCTCCGGCAGTAAAGACCGCCGCTGCCGTTGAGGCTGCTCCGGCCGCTCCTGCCGCCGCCAAGACCGCTTCCGGAAGCGGCATGGGCGCTTCGATCGCCGCTGCTGCTTACGCGCAGCTGGGTGTTTCACAGGACTGCACCGCGCTGGCGACCAACTCCCTGGCCGCCGTGGGCATCAACTACCACGGCTGGCCGGCAGGCTACCTGTCCCTCGGCCGCACCGTCAGCGCTGCTGAAGCCCAGCCGGGCGACCTTGCCTACTACGAAAACGGCGGCATGGGCATGGCCCACATCGCTGTCTACGTCGGCAACGGCCAGGCTGTCCACGGCGGCTGGAACGGCGGAACCACCGCACTGTTCAGCGTAAACGTCGGCTCCGGCCCGGTCTTCATCCGCGTCGGCGGCTAAGACTACCAAGGCTTAGAAAGGGACCCCTGCCACTGCGGCAGGGGTCCTTTTGCATGCCCGTAGGCCCGGTTGCCATGCCGACACGGCGTCAGAGTGCATTCCGTCGATTCGCCGATCCGCCCCTTGAGTGTTTACTCTTGTGGTGTCGATCCATAGCCCGGACATGCAGAGGGCAGCCGGCCCTCGCGCCTCTGCCGGGTGCGGCCGTGAAGAGGTATGTGCATGCGCACTCTCGTTCTGAATGCTGGATATGAACCGCTGGCGGTTGTGACCTTCCGCCGGGCGCTGGTCCTTGTGCTCACTGGAAAAGCTAGCGTGGTGGCCGAAGGCGACGATCCTGTCGTCGGGCCGCAGGACATCATGGGCCGCCCGTCCGTGATCCTCCTTAACCGCTACATCCGGCCGCGCTACAACATGATCACCGCCGTCAGCCGGCGTGGCGTCCTTCGCAGGGACGGGCACCGGTGTGCCTACTGCGGCAAGGCAGCCCACACCATTGACCATGTCCAGCCAAAATCGCGGGGCGGTGCCGATTCATGGGAGAACCTCGTGGCGGCCTGCCTCCGCTGTAATAACGTCAAGGGAGACCACACGCCTGCTGAAATGGGCTGGAAGCTGCGGTTCGCCCCGGCGCCGCCCGTAGGCACCATCTGGCAGATCAAGGAACTGGAGAAGCCCACGCCGGCGTGGGATCCGTTCCTGCTTCCGGAGACCGCCGCGTAACCTGCCCGGCACTACGCTGGGGATGTGGAATTCGACGCAATAATCCTTGCCGGCGGCCGCTCCTCGCGGCTTGGCGGCTCGCCCAAGTCCGAGCTGACATACGACGGCGAGAGCCTCCTTAGCCGGTCCATCGCGGCTGCCCGTGGTGCCCGCCGGATTGTGGTGGTGGGGCCGGACACGAACCTTCCGTCCGGCGTGCTGAACTGCCGCGAGGATCCGCCCTTCGCCGGGCCTGCTGCGGCGATCGCCGCAGGCCTGGACCGGCTGCAGCGGCCGGACCCGGCACCGGACGCTGGAACCGCCGGAAGACTGGAAGGCACAGAGACACAGGCCGCAACACTGACCCTGGTCCTCGCGTGTGACATGCCGCGCGCGCAAGATGCCGTCCATGCTCTTCTGGACGCTCTCCGGGCTGCGGCCCCCGGAGATGCCGCGCGTGCCTCCCAGGGAAAAGATGGCGTCATGGCCGCATCCGGAGACGGACGCCGCCAGCCGCTGGCCGGCTTTTACAGCACGGCTGCGCTAAAACGCGCCGTGGACGATGCAGCCGCACGGAACACCCTGGATCACGGGTCAGTTTTCGCTCTCCTTGCTAGGCTTGACGTACAGGCTGTCACCGTCCCCGCCGGCTCCACAGATGATGTGGATACCTGGGATGATGCCGCCGCATTAGGAGTCGAAGGGCAGGGACGATGAGCCCGGCCCGGAACGTCGCAGCCGCAGTTTGAGTTTGGAGGCAGGCATGAAAAGCCAGGACGAAACGCTTGAGGAGTGGTGCCGGCTGCTGCTTCGGGCCTTCGAGCTCGAAGACGTGCAGGTGGATGTCAATGAAGTGCTGTCGCTTGCCGGAGTGGCCGCCCACTCGGTGGTGCGGCCAGCGGCGCCGCTGACCACATTCATAGCCGGGTTTGCTGCGGGTCTTGCGTCCGGTTCGGGCCAGGCCCCGGATTCCACCTCCATGAAAGCGGCAATGGACGTCGCCCGTTCCGTCACAAGGGTGTACGCGGCCGAAGAGCAAGGGGAGGACTCCGTCTCACCGGCGGTGGGCACCTCCACAGACGTTCCGGCTCCCAGCGGGACACCGGGGGAATGACCGCCGCCCCCGGACATCCAACTGCCGATGCCATGGAGCCGGCCGCCGCCCCCGCCGAGGACAGYGCCGCCGCCGGAAACGTAACTCCCTCCCGGGGGACTTCCGGGACTGGAACCCTGTCCCCGGACAATTCCGCCGAAAGCGGTGCCGAGGCCAAGGACGCCGCCCCCGGGAAACACCTGGCGCACACCTGGGAGGAAGCGCGGCAGGCCGCCTTTGATTGCGCCGCCCCGATCCCGGCTGCCCCGGTTCCCCTCCGTGAGGCACTGGGCCGGACACTGGCTGCCGACATCACGGCGCTGCAGGACATGCCCCATTACGCGTCCTCGGCCATGGACGGATGGGCCGTCAACGGCACCGGTCCCTGGATCCTTGCCGAACCCGGGCTTCGGCTGGCCCCGCACCAGGCCAGCGTCATCGTGACCGGCGGACTCCTTCCGCCCGGAGCCAAGGCTGTGCTGCGCAGTGAAAGCGGCGTCATATCCACGGATGACGAGGGTCTGCCCGTGCTGGCGGCGGGCGGAACCGCCCGTCCCGGGGAACCCCGGAACGGGCAGCACATCCGCAAGGCAGGGGAGGAAGCCACAGCCGACGAGGTGCTGGTCAAAGCCGGCATCCTGCTGAATCCCGCCCATCTGGCACTTGCCGCCCTCGCCGGCTACGACGACGTGCCGGTCTTGGGAAAACCCGTGGTGAAGCTGCTGCTGACGGGCTCCGAGGTGGTGGATCACGGCATCCCTGAACCGGGAAAGGTGCGCGACACCTTTGGCCCGCAACTGGCTTCAGTGGTGGGGATGCTGGGCGGCATCTGCGCCGCTCAGGTAAGAATTGGCGACAGTTACAGCGAATGGCTGGAGGCACTGGAGGACGAGGGTCCAGGTGCCGAGCCGGACGGCCTCCCCGGCGAGGCATCAGGGGCAGGCCTTCCCCCCGACGTCGTCATCACCACCGGAGGCACCGGGAAATCCGGAACCGACCACTTCAGGCGGGCGGTGGCTGAACTCGGCGGCCGGCTCGTGATCGACGGGGTGGCCATGCGTCCGGGCCACCCCGCTGTCCTGGCCGAGCTTCCGGACGGGCGCTTCGTGCTGGGGCTGCCCGGAAACCCGCTCGCTGCCATGATGGCGCTGTCTACGGTAGGGGCGCCGCTTCTCGCGGCCCTGGGCCACGGAGCCATTCCGCCTGTGCAGGAAGTGCCGTGTGGAGCGATGATCGATCCCGACCCCGGCCGGACCCGGCTCATGCCGTTCCGGCTCCTTTACGGCATGGCCTCGCCTGCGCCGCACACCGGCCCTGGCATGATGCGGGGCCTGGCCTCAGCGGACGGCGTCATGGTGGTTCCGCCCCACGGCGTGCAGTTGGGCGAGGCCGTCCCTGCGTTCGCGCTGCCATGGGGCCCAGCCATCCCTCAGCCCACGTCGGCCGGTTCCAAGCCTAAAACCCCGCCGCGCAAGACCGGAAACCGGTCCTCGGCCAAGCCGCCGGCGATTAGCGGCCCCGTGGACTGGAGCGCGCTCCTGGACTGAATTCCAAGCAGAACGGACGGCGTTGGTATCCCTGACCTTGACTTGCAATGATGGAGGCATGAACAGGCTGGCATACGGGGTGACCCGATGGGACGCGTGACGCAACGGCGCAAGATCCACCGGTACGTCCTGGACGGCTCGCCGGCTTCCCTCGAATTTCCGGTGCGGCACCGTGAGGATGTCCTGGCAGTGGAGGAACCGCTGGAGATCCGGCTCGGCAGTCTTTCCTTCTCCGTGACGATGCGGACGCCGGGGGACGACTTCGACCTCGTGGCAGGGTTCCTGGTGTCCGAGGGCGTCATCTGGAGCCCTGAGCAGCTGATCTCGCTGAGGTTCTGTGCCGGCGAGGATGAAAACGGCGTCCAGACCTTCAACGTGGTGGAAGCCCAGCTCCGGCCGGATGTGGTGCTGCCGGACACTGGACGCCATGTGTACACGTCCAGTTCCTGCGGGATCTGCGGGACCGACTCAATCGAGTCGGTCCGGAAGTCCTCGCACTTCAGCGCCGCTGAGGACCAGCTGACGGTCCCGGTAGGAACCCTCGCCTCCCTTCCGGACCTGCTGAGGAAAGCGCAGACGGTATTTGACGCCACCGGCGGAGTCCACGCGGCAGGTCTTTTCAGTGTCGACGACGACGGCGGTGCCAGGCTGCTGTGCCTGCGCGAGGACGTGGGCCGGCACAACGCAGTGGACAAGGTCGTCGGATGGGCGTTGCGCGAGCGTCGCCTGCCACTGTCCGGAACGGTGCTCCAGGTATCCGGCCGTGCGTCCTTTGAGCTCGTGCAAAAAGCTGCCCTGGCGGGCATTCCGGTACTGGCCGCGGTCAGCGCCCCCTCCAGCCTTGCCGTCGAGCTCGCGGAGTCCAGCGGGGTGACCCTAGCCGGTTTCAGCCGGGGGAGCAGCCTTAACGTCTATGCCGGTGCCGAGCGGATTTCCCTGCCTGCGCCGCTGCCGCGGTAGTGGGTGCGGACCCTTGGTTATTTCCCTCTGACGCAGTAGATTTTATCCATCGAATGGACGCGATCCGCTCTTTCACGGCAGCGAACCTGCCCGGACATCAGCTGCGTGACGCCCAGGCCCGCGAGGAAGCCGGCACAGGACGCACCGGCTTAAAGCATTAAAGAGGAATACATTGCACGACGACCGCCGGATCACGGAAGTCCGCCTCGACCGCTTCCTGCGGGAGCGGATCACCCCCGCGATCTACTCGCGAAGTGTACCCCTGGCACTCAGCAGTTGGGACGTTCCGGATGAACCCGTCCCTGTGACGCAGGCCCTGCGCCAGGACTTCGTGCCACAGGAACACGGTGCCGCCTGGGGCCGCCCCTGGGGCACCAAATGGCTGCGGCTCCAAGGCGAGGTTCCCGACTCCTGGGGCACGGCACCAGAGACCGAGGTGGAGATGGTGGTGGACCTGGGGTTCACTACCGAGATCCCCGGATTCCAGTGCGAAGGAACCGCCTGGCGTCCTGACGGCAGCATCATTAAGGCAATTTCTCCACGCAACCAGTACGTTCCGCTCAAGCTCCTGGGCAGCGGGATGGCTGTGGACTTCTACGTGGAGGCAGCTGCCAACCCGGACGTGGCCCAGGGCTGGAGCTTCGCGGCCACGCCCTACGGGGACAAGGCCACCGCCGGGACGCGGCCACAGTACCGCCTGGGCAGCATTGCCATAGCCGAGCTGAACCGGCCCGTATGGGAGCTGCAACAGGACATCTGGACGCTCAGGGGCCTTATGCACGAACTGCCCATGGAGCTGCCCCGGCGGCACGAGATCCTCCGCGCGCTCGAGCGCATGCTGGACATCATGGATCCGGACGACGTCGCCGGAACCGCATCGGCAGGCCGGGCCGCACTCGCCGAAGTGTTGGCGAGGCCCGCCTACGCCTCCGCCCACCAGTTGCTCGCCACGGGCCATGCCCACATCGACTCCGCCTGGCTGTGGCCGGTCAGGGAGACCATCAGGAAATGTGCCCGGACGTTTTCGAACGTGGTTGCCCTCATGGATGATGATCCCGACTTCGTGTTCTCCTGCTCCTCAGCACAGCAACTGGCGTGGATCAAGGAGTTCTATCCAGAGCTGTTCGGTCGGATCCGGGAGAAGGTGAAGTCCGGCCAGTTCGTTCCCGTGGGCGGCATGTGGGTGGAATCCGACACCAACATGCCCGGCGGTGAGGCCATGGCCCGGCAGTTCCTCGAAGGTAAGAGCTTCTTCCTGGACGAGTTCGGCATCGAATGTCAGGAGGCCTGGCTTCCTGACTCCTTCGGCTACTCCGCGGCCCTGCCGCAGATCGTCAAGGCCGCCGGCAGCCAGTGGTTCCTGACGCAGAAGATCTCCTGGAACCAGATCAACCGGATGCCGCACCACACGTTTAACTGGGAGGGGATCGACGGCACCAGGCTGTTCACGCATTTCCCGCCCGTGGACACGTACAACTCGGAGCTCAGCGGCCGGGACCTCGCCCACGCCGAACGCAACTACCGGGACCATGGCCACGGCACCATCTCGCTGGTTCCCTTCGGCTACGGCGACGGCGGAGGCGGACCCACCCGGGAAATGCTTGCCGCCGCCCACCGCACCGAGGACCTGGAGGGCTCGCCCAAGGTCCGGATCGGAACGGCGCGGAGCTTCTTCGAGCAGGCCCAGGCCGAGTACACGGCGCTGCCGGTCTGGGTGGGCGAGATGTACCTGGAACTCCACCGCGGCACCTACACCAGCCAGGCCCGTACCAAACAGGGCAACCGGCGCAGCGAGCACCTGCTCCGCGAAGCGGAATTGTGGTGCGCCACTGCCGCGGTCCGCACCGGTGGCTCCTTTGCGTATCCTGCGGCTGAGCTGAAGCGGCTGTGGCGGCTGGTGCTCCTTCAGCAGTTCCACGACATCCTGCCCGGCAGCTCCATCGCCTGGGTGCACCAGGACGCCGAACGGAATTACGCCGCCGTGGCCAGGGGACTCGAGGCGGTCATCGCCAAGGCTGCGGCAGCTGCGCTGGGGGAGGGCAGCGAGGAGTTCCTACTCAACGCGAGCCCCCATGAGCGCAACGGGGTGCCGGCGCTCGCGGCCGCGCTGCCGGTTCAGCTGGGCACGCCCGTTCGGACTGCCGCCCGGGACGGCGGCTTCGTGCTGGACAACGGGATCATCAGCGCCGTGCTGGACGCCAACGGCCTGCTGACTTCGCTGCGGGACCACGCCAGCGGCAGGGAAGCCATCGCCCCGGGCCAGTTCGGCAACCACCTGGAGCTGCACCGCGACACCCCCAACGAATGGGACGCCTGGGACATCGACGAGTTCTACCGGCGGAATGTCACGTCACTGACCGACGCGGCCTCGGTGACGCTGGAGCAGCAAGGCGGGGACGCCGTCGTCGTCATTGAGCGCCTCACCGGAGCCTCGCGCATCACGCAGCGCATCACCCTGTCGCCCGGCGCCGGCGCGCTGGGCATTTCCACCGACGTGGACTGGCAGGAACGCGAGAAGCTGCTCAAGCTGGGCTTTCCCCTGGACCTCCGCGCGGACCGTTCAGCCGCCGAGACCCAGTTCGGGCACGTTTTCCGGCCCACCCACGTGAACACGTCCTGGGAGGCGGCGAAGTTCGAGATCTGCGCCCAGCGCTGGATCCACGTCGCCGAGCCCGGCTATGGCGTGGCCATCGCCAATGCCTCCACGTATGGGCACGATGTGGCCAGGAGCATCAGGGACGACGACGACGGCGGCACCACCACCACCGTCCGGCTCTCGCTGCTGCGCGCGGCCAAGTTCCCGGACCCCAATGCCGACCGGGGCCGGCATGTGCTGGACGTCTGGATCCGGCCCGGCGCAGGTATCGCCGAGGCCGTCGAGGAAGGATACCGCGCCAACCTAGCCCCTCGGAGAATGACGGGCGGCCATGCCGTTGAGCCACTGGTCACCGTGGACAACAGGGCACTGGTCGTTGAAGCGGTGAAGCTGGCGGAGGACGGCTCGGGAGATGTCATCGTTCGCCTTTACGAGTCGCTGGGTGAACGCTCCGCCGGACGGCTCACCGCCAACTTTCCGGCCAAAAGCGTCCGCGCCGTGGATCTGCTCGAGCGGGAAGTCGACGCACCAGGGGTGGTGGCCGGCAGGGAATCCGCGGAACTCACGCTGCGTCCGTTCCAGCTGGTCACGCTCAGGTTCGCCCGTTGACCCGGTAGCGGGGCGGCGCCGGCGGCGGTCACAAACGGGTCAGAATTCGTGGAGCAGGCGCCGCACGAACTGCCGGGTGCGGTCCTGGCGCGGCGCCCGCAGCACCTCTGCCGCCGGGCCCCGCTCCACCACCACTCCGCCGTCCATGAAGATGACTTCGTCGGCCACCTGACGGGCGAAGGCCAGCTCGTGCGTGACGATCACCATGGTCCAGCCCTCCTCGGCCAACTCCTGGATGACGCCCAAGACTTCGCCCACCAGTTCCGGGTCCAGGGCCGAGGTGGGTTCGTCGAACAGCAGAAGCTGGGGCTTCAGGGCCAGGGCACGCACAATGCCCACGCGCTGCTGCTGCCCGCCGGACAGCTCGAACGGGTAGGCATCACGCTTGTCAGCCAGCCCTACGCGGGCCAGCAGTTTCTCCGCCTCGGCGACGGCTTCCGCCCTCTTCCGCTTCTGCACCTGGACGGGGCCCTCAATGACATTCTGCAGCACCGTCATGTGCGGAAAGAGGTTGTAGTGCTGGAAGACCATGGCGCTGCGGTCGCGGAGGTCCGAGATGTCCTTCTTGGCAACCTTGGCGGAGAAGTCGAGCGCGAGGTCCGTGCCGGTGGCGGTGTCCGCGAAGGTGACGGTGCCGGCGTCGGGCGTTTCCAGTCCGTTCAGCGAACGGAGCACAGTGGTTTTGCCGGAACCCGAGGGCCCGATGAGGGCCACCACGTTGCCGCGGCGGACATCGAGGTCGATGTCCCGGAGCACCACGTTGCTGCCGAAGGCCTTGGCCAGGTTGCGGACCGACAGCACCGGTTTTGGCTGGGGCGCGCCTGCGCGGGCGGGCTGGCTAGTGGGCGACATAGCGGTCCAATCTCTTTTCGAGGGCGGACTGGCCGGTGGACAGCGCCAGGCAGATGACCCAGTAGACCAGTGCGGCCTCAAGGTACAGCGCCATGAACTCCTGGCTGAACGCAGCGATCTGCTGGGCATTCCGGAAGAGCTCAGTGACGAGGATCAGCGAGGCCAGCGAGGTGTCCTTGACCAGGGAGATGAAAGTGTTGGACAGCGGCGGCACGGACACCCTGGCTGCCTGGGGCAGGATGATGCGGCGCAATGCCTGCGCCCGTGACATGCCGATGGTGTGCCCGGCTTCCCACTGCCCCTTGGGGACCGAGAGGATGGCCGCCCGGATCACCTCGGCCGCATAGCCGCCCACGTTGAGTGAAAAGGCGATGATGGCGCTGGGCCAGGGATCGAGCTTTACGCCGAGGCTGGGCAGGCCGTAGAAGATCACGAAAAGCTGGACCAACAGCGGCGTCCCGCGGATCACCGAGACATAGAACCTCGCCGCCCCTGACGCCACCGGGTTCCGGCTGAGCCGCATGAGCGCTACAAGCAGAGCAAGGGCCAGGCCGAAGGCAAAGGAGGCCAGGGTCAGCGGGATGGTCCCGGTGATGGCCCCGGTGACAATCGGGCCGAAGGAGCTCCAGACAAGGTCCCAGTTAAACGGCATCTACTTGGTGACGTCCGCGCCGAAGTACTTCTCCGAGATCTTGGTCAGTGTGCCGTCGGCCCGGAGATCGGCAAGCGCCTTGTCCACGGCGGCGGTGAGTTCGGTGGATCCCTTGCGGAACGCGAAGGCGCTCTCCGACTTTTCCTTGGTTTCGGCGGCGATCTTCAGTCCGGCGTCCGGGTTGGTCTTGGCGTAGTCAAGGTAGGTGAGTTTGTCGTTGACGATCGCGTCCACCCGGCCCTGGCGGACCAGCGTCACGCCCTGGGCCCAGCCCTCCACGGACTGGACGTTGGCGCCGGCATCGACGGCCAGCTTGTAGAAGTTGCTGGTCAGCGACTGTGCGGTGGTCTTGCCCTTAAGGCTGTCGAAACCCGTGATGCTGTTGTTGTCCGCCTTGGTCACGATCACACCCGTGGAGACTGTGTACGGTGTGGAGAAGTCATACTTTGCCTTGCGCTCGGCATTGATGGAGATCTCGTTCGCGATGGTGTCGAAGCGCTTGGCATCAAGGCCGGCGAAGATGCCATCGAACTGGGTCTCCTCGAACTTTGCCTTCACACCCAGTTTCCCGGCGACCGCCTTGGCGATTTCGACGTCGAACCCGGTGAGCTCGCCTGCGCCCTCGGCGTGGAAGCTGAAGGGCTTGTAGGTGCCCTCGGTGGCAATGACGATCTCACCCTTGGACTTCACGTCACTCAGCGACGAATCCGAACTGCTGCTTGCTGCCGGCGCCTGTGAGCCGCCGCAGCCGGACAGCGCGAGCGCGAGAGTTGCGAGCGTGGCTGCGATTGCACTGCGGCGGGTGTGGAGGCGGTTCATGGCGGTTCCTTCTTCTTGCTGGCTGCGTAGGGCTTTGTCACGGCGGCCGGAGCCGGTCACACGCGACACTACCCCCCACAACGCACTTGGAAAGTTGTTTTATTTCGCCATCTTACGGGGGACAGCTACAGCCCTTAAACAGGCTGAGTGGGGGCGGTCCCCAACGTCCCGCCACCACTCATCCCCCCAATGTGCGCTCCGGCAGGCGCCACGGCCCCGTCTTCACGGAAGGCTAGGCAGCAACTGCTTTCACACATTCATGATTCTCTCACGGTCTAATGATTTTGTGAATCCCGCCGCCTTACCTTTCAGTAGATGACGTCCCCGGCGCACGGAAACCTGTGGCCCGGACCCGGGCCAGCCAGACCATTCCAAGCCCCAGCACATAGAACACGACGGCGCCGTTGTTGACCACGAGCCGCGGCAAGGTGAAGGCCGGCCCCGTGAACTCCAGCACGAGTCCTGCCGTTGTGGCCACGGCGCCTGCCGCCATCAGGGACGCCCCCGTGCGGACGAGGGAGGGCAGCCTGCTGTTGGCGGCCCGGAGCAGGCAAGGCAGAAGTGCCAGCGATACGTAGACCGGGTAACCACGTGCGACGGCCCAGTAGAAAGGCAGCAGGGCAGCGTTGCGGGCACTTGTCCCGCCGACCTCCGCAAGGCCCAGGGATGACCCGGAAGAGTCCATGGCCAGGAAGATCGTGACCAGGGCCGCGGAAAACAATCCCAGCATGGCGAGCCCGAATCGCCCGGAGATGAGGCGGTATGCGTCGGCGGCGCCAAATGCCCTGCTCACGCGGAGCGCCACCAGGAAAAGCGTGGCAAAAACGATAAGCCGCAGCAGGACGTTGGCAATGTTAATGCCGCCAACAGCGCGATCGATGGCCAGGTAGAACGGTCCCATGCTGAGTGCGGCGGCAGCCGTGGCCAAAAGGAAGATGACGAAGAGCGAGCGGTTCCGGCCCTGCAGGGTGCTCGGAATTCGGACCAGGGTGGCAACGGCGCAAACGATCAGGGTGGTCCATTGCAGGATCTCTGTCATCCGCGATTCCCCCAGATCTTTCGGTTTGTTTCCTGGTCTTGATTCTCGCGTCGTGGGATTGCCGGGCGCTCGACGGTGGTCCGGCATGCCCCGTCAGTCAGGGGCGGACAGCGCGCCGGTGACCTTCCTGCCCGCCCGGAGCTTGGCCAGCCAGATCAGCGTCAGCCCGACCACAAAGCACAGGATGGCGGTGTAGTTGATAACGAACGTGAGGTACCCCAATGCGGCTGGAATCACCGGGAAGAAGAGGCTGAGGATGGTGGCTATCCCCCCGATGGCAAGCAGCAGGGCACTGATGCGAAGCAGAGCGGGAAGGGTGCCGCGCACTGCCCGCAGCAGGCCGGGCAGGATGGCTAGGGAAACATAGGCCGGATAGGCGCGGCCGGCAGCGCCGTAGTACTCGACCAGCGCCCTGTTCCGCTCATCCTTGGCATATACGCCCACAAGGCCCACTGACGAACCCTCGCTGTCCATCAGGGCGAAGAAGACCAGCATTGCTGCGGAGATCAGTCCCAGGACCAAGGTGCCGCGGCGGCCGCGGATGAGCCGGAGGCCGGGCTGGTCGCCGAAACCCTTAGCGATGCGCATGCCCAGGACGTAGACGGCCGCGAAGATGATGAAGCGCAGGAGCAGGTTGGCCACGTTAGTGTTTCCGAGCAGGCTGTCAATGGCCATGTAGGGGCCCTTGATGCTGAGCAGGATGGCAACGGTCATCAGCGCCAGAATGTAGAACAGCGATCTGTTCTTCTTGCGGACCAGATTGGGGATCCGGGACAGCGCCGCAGCGCCGCATGCGATCAGGGTGGTCCACTGCAGGATCTCGATCATCCGAGGTTCTCCCAGATCTTTTCGGTTTGTTCTTGGTCTTGTTCCTGGCGCCGCAGTGTCTTCCCGACCGCCTGCAGCCGGTCTCCAGCCAGGACTGCCAGTTCGCCGTCGGACAGCCTGTCCAGCGCCGCTTGCCGGGCCCCTGGCTCCCACCCGGCTTCCGCTTCGGTGATCAGGCCGGTGGCCACCAGCCCTCCCGTCAGTCCGACGCCGGCAGCCCGGGAGGTGGCTATGGCCACCTCGGGTGCCAGCCGGTTTGCGGTGAGCTGGGCCGAATAGTTCTGCGGTGCGATGCCCGTGGCGGCGGAGACGCGGTGGCGGAGTTCGCCGTCGTCAATCGCGTCCACCCAGTTCTTCACGGAGGTGACGTGCGGCGCCGGGCCGAGTTCCGGCCGCTTGGCCTGCTGCGCGCCCGATCCGGGGTCGGCGCCGGATCCGGCTTCCGGTGCGGATCGTGCAATGACCGCCCGCAGCAGATCAACGGTGGCAATCTGGCTGACCAGCTCCTGCGGGGTAGGAGGGACCTGGGGTTCGGCAAGATCGCGGTAGGTCTCAAAATAGGCCAGCGCGGCGACCGGATTGACGTTGAAGGCCCGGCTGATGCTGACCACCGTCGCTTCGGCCACTTTGCCCCGGACGAGCTGCTGGGCCAGGGTGGTGCGCTTGACCTGCGACAGCCTGGAGACATCGGCCATGCTGGTGTCAGGTGCGATGCCGTGTAGCCAGCGCTGGAACGCTTTGGCGGGGAGTGGCATGGAACGCTCTCTGCTGAACGAATGATTGGCACGATAGTAGCTGCCGCCACTCTCGATTTTACGCAGCCCACAGCTTCAACTATGCTAGTTTCTCGAACCCGCTGGTCCGTACACCCCCCAAGTCCGGACCAGCGGGTTCTTTCATGCCCGCCGGAATTTCTCTGGCCGAAACGGGCAGCGGTGAGAGGATGGACTAATGACTGCAACCCTTGTTGCCAAAGACCTTGCGGGCGGTCATGATCACCGCACTCTCTTCTCAAAGCTTTCCCTGACGGTGGCCCCGGGGGACGTTGTTGGCGTGGTCGGTGCCAACGGAGCCGGCAAATCCACGCTGCTCCGCCTCCTTGCCGGCGTGGATTTGCCGCAGGAAGGAAGCGTGAGCCTCGCCCCGGCAGACGCCTTCGTGGGATGGCTCCCGCAGGAACACGAGCGGATGGCCGGTGAAACCGTGGCTGCCTACATCGCCCGCCGCACCGGCTGCGCCCAGGCCACCGCCGAGATGGAAGCCACCGCAGAGGCTCTCGGCGGAGGAGCGCCCGGCGCCGACGATGCGTATTCCCTGGCCTTCGACCGCTGGATGGCTTCCGGCGCCGCTGACCTTGACGAGCGCATTCCGCCCGTCCTCGCCGATCTCGGACTGGACATTGGGCCGGACGCCGAAATGACCGGCCTGTCGGGAGGCCAGGCAGCGCGGGTTGCGCTCGCCGCCCTGCTGCTGAGCCGCTTCGACATCGTACTGCTGGACGAGCCAACGAACGACCTTGACCTCGACGGACTCGCCAAGCTGGAATCGTTCGTCCAGGGGCTCCGCGGCGGCGCGGTGCTCGTGTCGCACGACCGCGAATTCCTGGCCCGCTGCGTGACCACCATCGTGGAGTTGGACCTCGCCCAGAATTCCGTGGCGGTGTACGACGGCGGTTACGAGGCGTTCCTCGAGGAGCGCGCCGTCGCCCGCCGGCACGCCCGCGAACGCTATGAGGAATTTGCCTCCACCAAGGCGGACCTGGTGTCCCGGGCGCGGACCCAGCGCGAGTGGAGCTCACAGGGCGTCCGGAACGCGATGAAGAAAAGCCCGGACAATGACAAGATCCGCCGCGCTGCGAGCACAGAGTCATCGGAAAAGCAGGCGCAGAAGGTCCGGCAAATGGAATCGCGCATCGCCCGGCTGGATGCGGTGGAGGAGCCGCGGAAGGAATGGCAGCTCCAGTTCAGCATCGGCCAGGCGCCGCGCTCCAGTTCCGTGGTGGCCACACTCCGCGACGCGGTGGTCCGGCAGGGAAGTTTCACACTGGGCCCCGTGAACCTGCAGCTCAACGCCGGCGAACGGATCGGCATCACCGGGCCAAACGGCGCGGGCAAGTCCACGCTGCTTCGCCTGCTGCTGGGAATCCAGGAGCCTCATTCCGGTGACGCTTCCAGGGGCGCTTCGGTGGCCGTCGGCGAAATCGACCAGGCCCGCGGCCTGCTGGCCGGCCACCTGAACCTCGGGACCGCCGTCGAAGCCGTGCTGACCGATCAGACTCCGGCAGAGGTCCGCACGCTGCTGGCCAAATTCGGACTCAAGGCGGACCACACGTCCCGCACTGTGGATTCACTGTCGCCCGGGGAACGCACCCGCGCCGCCCTGGCTCTCCTGCAGGCCCGCGGCGTAAACCTGCTGGTCCTGGACGAACCCACCAACCACCTGGATTTGCCCGCGATCGAACAGTTGGAGGAGGCGCTGGAAAGCTACGACGGTGCCCTGCTCCTGGTCACCCACGACCGCCGCCTGCTCGAAAACGTCAGGCTCGATGCGCGCTGGAATGTGGACAACGGCGTGGTCACTGAAGTTATGACAGGCAAGATGGAGCACAAACTATGAGCATGGACGGCGTGGCCTGGCGCTCGCTTTACAACATCACCCGCGCCAAGAGCGGTTCCAAGCCGTTCTCCAAGGAGACGCTGAAGCGCGTTCTTGGTTTCGCGCGGCCACACCGCGGCAAACTGATTGCCTTCGTGGCCGTGTCCATCGTCATGGCTTTCCTGGCGGTGGCAACGCCGGTCCTCGCCGGCCAGGTCGTCAACGCCATCGTCGCGTCCGCGGGCACGGATGAGGTGATCCGTCTGGCCGGGCTGATCGCCGGGGTTGCCGTTGCTGAAGCCGCGCTGGGAATGGTGAGCCGCTGGCTGTCTTCGACCATCGGGGAAGGTGTCATCGTTGACCTCCGCACCCGGGTGTTCGACCATGTGCAGAAAATGCCCATTGCCTTCTTCACGCGGACCCGCACCGGCGCCCTCGTCAGCAGGCTGAATAACGACGTCATCGGGGCGCAGTCCGCGTTTGCCGGAACGCTGTCCGGGGTGGTCAGCAACGTGGTGGCCCTCATTCTGACCCTCATCGTCATGCTCAACACTTCCTGGCTGGTCACCGTGCTGGCCATGGTCCTGCTGCCCATCTTCCTGATTCCGGCCCGCCGGATGGGCTCCAAGCTGGCCGATCTCCGCCGCGAAGCGGCGGAACACAATGCCGCCATGGGCACCCAGATGACGGAACGATTTTCTGCCCCCGGCGCCACGCTCGTGAAGCTCTTCGGCCGCCCGGCGGACGAATCCCGTGAGTTCGCGCTCCGTGCGGGCCGGGTCCGGGACATCGGTGTGCGGACCGCGATGCTGCAGTTCACCTTCGTGACGGCCCTGACGCTGGTTTCGGCGCTTGCGCTGGCCCTCGTCTACGGCCTCGGCGGCTGGCTCGCGATTGAACGCCAGCTCGCACCCGGCGACGTCGTTGTGCTGGCCCTGCTGCTCACCCGCCTTTATGCGCCGCTCACCGCGCTGTCCAACGCCCGCGTGGAAATCATGAGCGCCCTGGTCAGCTTCGAGCGCGTGTTCGAAATCCTGGACCTGAAGCCGCTCATCCAGGAAAAGCCCGACGCCGTTGCCGTCCCCCCTGGGCCTGTGGCCGTGGAGTTCGACGACGTCCGGTTCGCCTACCCGTCCGCGGACAAGGTCTCCCTTGCCTCGCTCGAGGAAGTCTCCACACTGGATACCCGCGGCGGCGAGGAAGTGCTGCACGGCATCAGTTTCCGCGTGGAACCCGGCCAGACCGTGGCGCTCGTGGGCTCGTCAGGGGCCGGAAAATCCACCGTCGCACAGCTGCTCTCACGGCTGTACGACGTCGACTCCGGCGCCGTGCGGCTCGGCGGCCGTGGTCCCGTAACCGGGCTGGACGTCCGCGACCTCACATTCGACTCCATGCGGGACACCCTTGGCATGGTCACCCAGGACGGGCACCTGTTCCACGAATCCGTCGCGTCCAACCTGCGGCTGGCCCGGCCCGACGCCACCGAGGAGGACATGTGGGACGTGCTGCGACAGGCACGGCTCGAATACATGATCCGCTCGCTGCCGGACGGGCTGGACACCGTGGTGGGGGAGCGCGGCTACCGCCTCTCCGGCGGCGAACGCCAGCGCCTCACCATCGCCCGGCTGCTGATCGCGCAGCCGCGGGTGGTCATTCTCGACGAAGCGACGGCGGCACTGGACTCCACCAACGAAGCCGCCGTGCAGGCGGCGCTCGGCGCGGCACTCGAGGGGCGTACCGCCGTCGTGATTGCCCACCGGCTTTCCACGATCCGTGCTGCGGACGTGATCCTGGTGGTGGAGGACGGCTCGATTGTGGAGCGCGGAACGCATACGGAACTGCTCGCCGCCGACGGCCGCTATGCAGAGCTGTACCGGACGCAGTTCGCCGAGGCCACCGCAGTGGCCGAGGAAGCGGTCCCGGAGCTCTGACCGTCGTCGACGGGCGAGATCTCGGCGCTTAGGCACCGTCAAAGTGCCGAGATCTCACTACTCGGTGACGGTGTCGGCGGACGCCGGTGTCAGTGGACGCCGGGCCAGCGCCGGGAGGACGTGGTCCGTGAGCAGCGGCGCGAGGTCGGCGGGCAGCTCGGCTGCCAGGTCCAGCCAGCGGATTTCGGCGATCTCGGCCGAGGGGTGGGCAACCCAGGTCCCGGGGGCCGTGAATACGGTGGCCTCGATTTCCGTTGCAGCCTCGTTGGCGGCGTCGGCCAGCCAAACACCCATGGGCTTCAGCTCGCGCGGGTCAATGACGATCCCCACTTCTTCCGCGAGCTCCCGGGCGGCGGCCTGCACGGCGGTCTCGCCGGGCTCGGGCTTGCCACCGGGATGCATGTACTTGTCCGTGCCGCGCTTGCGGACGGTGAGGAGCCGGCCGGCGGCGTCATAGACACACACGGCGGAGACAATGATGCGCGGATTCACGCCCTCGAGCCTAGCTCCCCGGCGCCGTGCGTTGCGGTGATCCGCCGGAGCACGGATTCCAGCAGCAGGTCCTTGCGGGGGCCCGTGACGTCCCAGACATAGCCGAATTCATCCGGACCGCGCTGCGAGTACGTGACGCGGTAGGTGTCTGGATCGCACCAGTGCTGGTCCTGGCCCGCGTCCGTGGAGAAGCTCATCCGGTGGAACGGCCGGCCGTCGGGGAACGTCATGTCCAGGGCGTCGGGCGACTCCGTGGGCCTGAGGAGGTACTCCCTCGTGGCAGGGCCGGCGAAGATCCCCCCGCCCGAAGCAGGCCAGCGCACGGTGCCCTCTTCATGGAAACGCAGCCCGCCGCCGTCGGCCGTCTCAGAAAAAACCACGACGCCGGTAAAGGTGCCGCGGGTCCCGGCGGCGCGATCAAAAAGCGTCCGCTCCACGGACCAGCGTCCCTCACGGCCGGAGTCCGGAAGCGGAGGACCCAGCAGGTAGGCGCGGAGCCCGGATGTGTGCTGCGCTTTCAAGTGCCCTCGATTGGAATCGAACCAACGACACCGGCTTTAGGAGAGCCGTGCTCTATCCACTGAGCTACGAGGGCGGGCGTCCGTCGCAACCGGCACGGGGCCGGCCCGTTCGGACACGCTTACAAGCATACAAGGTGACGGCGCGTACTACGCTCTTGGCATGGCCGCCGCAGCTCACGCCCCGTCCGTCCGGGAAACCTTCCTGCCCGATACCGCCTCGACCAGGCACTACATCGGGGCCTGGGCGGTGCTCAGCGTCGTGCAGTATTTCGTCGCGGAGACCGCAGTGATCGGGGCCTGGGCCGGGCCTGAACCGTACAGCCGGCGGACGGGGCTCATCAGTGACCTGGGGGCTGTCCATTGCGGCATTTACGAGGACCGGAGCATCTGCTCGCCGCTGCACTTCCTCATGAACGCCTCGTTCGTGGTCCAGGGCCTGGGCATGCTGCTGGGCGCGCTCCTGCTGGGTTCGGCACTGCTGCGGATCGCTGCCCGGCCCGGAGTCCGCGTGGCGGCCAGCCACACCGGCGAGACGCCGTGGTTCGCGGCGGTGGGTGCCCGCGTCCTGACCGGAACGGCCGGCACCGGAACAGTCATTGTGGGTCTTGTGCCCGAGGACCTGGGCTCCGGCTGGCACGTCGCCGGGGCGGTGATGTACTTCAGCGCCGGAGCCCTCGCGCTGCTGCTGCTGGGCGGTCTGTGGCTGCGTCAGACCCCGCTGGGGTGGTTCATTCTCGCCTCGGGCGGCGTCTCCGCGGCGGCCGTGGTCACGTCGGGCGTCACCGGCCTTCATGTCCCCGAGCCGGGCACACTGGAGCGGCTGATGGGCTATCCCATCACCATTGGCTTGGCTGCAGCCGGGCTGGTCATTGCCCAGCGCGTCCGGCAGGAGCGGTCGGTGCGCAGGGCCCTGCGGGCCCGTGCCGTCCAAGGGACTGGGCCCACCTAGGTGGTCTTGGCGCCTTCCTTGGCAGCCCGGCGCCCGAGGAAGACGGCGGCGCCGCCGGCGGCCAGGCTCACCACCAGCAGCACCCAGCCGGCAACGGTGAGAAATGACGCCAAGGCGACCTGCCCGGCGTCGAGGGTGGGAGCGGACACCATCGCGTCAATGGCCACGTTGGCCCATAGCCTGGCCACCACGAAGAGCAGCGGGAGGGACCACAGTGCCCAACGGAGTGCCTTCTTCGCCACATTCGTGCCGATCAGGAGGAGCCAGGTGAAGCCGAAGATCAGCGGGAACAAGGTGCCCGCGGTCTTGTGGATGTAGTTGAGCTGCCCGCGGGCGTCGCCGTCCAGCGCCCTGCGCAGCTGCTCCGCGAAGCCCGGATCAAAGCCGCCGATGAGCGAATCGGGCATCGGCAGGCCGCCCGAAAGCTGGGTGAGCTGGTTCAGCGTGAGCAGGTGAACGTACCAGAACAGGAACAGGCTGGCCACGAGGCCGGCGATGAGGATCACGTTGCTGTTGTTCTGCGCCTTCTCCGGCGTGCGGGCCGTGGTGGGGTTGATCACCGGCGGCAGGTGGTGCTGGGGGACTGCGGCCTTTGCGCCGTGCTTCTTGATCCGCTGTGCAGGTGTCTTGGCCATGCGTCCATTATCGCCCGCGATTCACGACCGCTGCCCGCGTCCGCTCCGGCCGGCTGCGCCACCGCCACGTCCCCGGGCCGCCTGTTATGTTCCGCCTGGTCGGGGCCGCCTGTTCAGTGCCGGTGGCCGCCGATAGGCTGGGGACCGTGACAGAACTTGGAAGACACAAGCTGGGTAAACACAGTGCGGCCAACCTGAGCCCCGACCTTGACGATTTTGAGCTGGCATCCGGCCTGGTCCGCGAAGCGGGAATGCTGGCGCTGATGATGCGGCAGGGCGGCCTTGACGCCCAGCGCAAGACCTCGGTTTCCGACGTCGTCACCGCGGCAGACCATGCCGCCGAAGCCTACGTGCTGGAACAGCTGCAGCGCTGCCGGCCCAACGACGGCGTGCTCGGCGAGGAAGGAGCGGCCGTCCGTGGAAGCAGCGGCCGTACCTGGGTCATTGATCCCGTGGACGGCACCTACAACTTCCTGAACGGATCCACGTACTGGTGCTCGGCGATTGCCCTGAAAGATGAATCCGATGTGCTGCTCGGTGCCATCTTCCAGCCGGAGGAGGACAAACTGTGGCTGGGCGGCACGGGCCGCGCGGCCACGCTTAACGGCGCCCCCCTCACCACGTTCCAGCCGGCCGGCGCGGACCGCAGCGCGGCCCCGCTCGCCGACATCGGCGCCGCCACGTACATCCACCCCCGCTGGCTGGCGGACCCCATGTGCGCCATGCCCTGGCATGCTGCCGCCACTTCCGCGGCGACGCTGCGCATGCTCGGGTCCGGCTCCTGCGACCTCGGGCGCGTGGCCGACGGAGAGCTCGGCTGCTGGTTCCAGCACAGCTGCCCGGAGTGGGACTGGCTTCCGGGGAAAGCAATTGTGCTCGCCGCCGGCGGCGCCGCCGGAAGCGTCTCCGTGAACGGCCTTGAGTGGTTCATGGCAGGGGGCGCGACGGCGGTACACCAGTTGCGTGCGGCTCTTGAGTCAGGCTCTGTGGACTAGCTATTGCGGCGCGGCCCCGCTTCTCGGGGACCGGCTTCTCGGGGACAGGCTTCTCGGGGACAAGCGTTGCGACGCCGGATCCGGCGTCATCCACAGGCCGGAAATCAGTGTCAGCCCCACCGCCTAGACTTGTAGTCACCATGGATATGTTGTTTGACCCGTACGCTGACGGACCGTTCAAGGCAGGCGCGCAGGCGGCCGCCCTCACCAAGTCGCGCCCTGAATCCGGGCTGTCGCCGGCCGACTTCGGCGGCGGGGGCCCTCGCCGGGCGGAGCCTTCCGGAGGCCCGGCGGGTGACTGGGCGCGGCCCCAGCTGCCGGACGCCGGCGCCCTGCTGCAGGGGCTGAACCCGCAGCAGGAAGAGGCCGTCAAACACGCCGGCAGCGCTTTGCTGATCGTGGCTGGCGCTGGCTCAGGCAAGACCCGCGTCCTCAGTAACCGGATTGCCTACCTGATGGCCACCAAGCGCGCCCACCACGGCGAGATCCTCGCCATCACCTTCACCAACAAGGCCGCCGCCGAAATGCGGGAACGCATCCAAGCGCTGGTGGGCGGCCGGGCCAAGATCATGTGGATTTCTACCTTCCACTCGTCCTGCGTGCGCATCCTCCGGCAGGAAGCCGCCAACGTCGGGCTCAAGTCCAATTTCTCCATCTATGACTCCGCGGATTCCCTGCGGCTCGTCACGCAGGTGTCCAAAGCCCTGGACCTGGACCCCAAGAAGTTCGCCCCCAAGGCCATCCAGCACAAGATCTCGGCGCTCAAGAACGAGCTGATTGACGCTGACGCCTATGCGTCCTCGGCGAACCACAACGATCCCTTCGAGCAGGCCGTGGCGGATGTCTTCAAGGGCTACACCCAGCGTCTCCGCCAGGCCAACGCCATGGACTTCGACGACCTCATCGCCGAGACCGTCTACATGTTCAGGGCGTTCCCGGCGCTGGCTGATTCCTATCGGCGACGCTTCCGGCACGTGCTGGTAGACGAATACCAGGACACCAACCACGCGCAGTACGCGCTGGTCCGGGAAATCGTGGGTGAGGGGCCGGGAGCGGCCGAGCTTACCGTTGTGGGCGATTCCGATCAGTCCATCTACGCCTTCCGCGGGGCCGACATCCGCAACATCGTGGAGTTCGAGAAGGACTACCCCGACGCCCGCACGATCAAGCTCGAACAAAACTACCGCTCCACCCAGAACATCCTGAGCGCCGCAAACTCCGTCATCTCCCGCAATCCGAACCGGCCCGAGAAGCGCCTGTGGACGGCGGAGGGCGCGGGCCACAAGATCATCGGCTACGTGGGTGAAAACGAACACGACGAAGCCCAGTTCATCGCCAAGGAGATTGACCGGCTGCAGGACGAGGACAACCTCCGCCCCGGGGACGTCGCCATCTTCTACCGCACCAACGCCCAGTCGCGGTCCATCGAGGACGTCCTGGTGCGGGTGGGCCTCCCCTACAAGGTGGTGGGCGGCACGCGGTTCTACGAGCGCAAGGAAATCAAGGACGCCCTCGCCTACCTGCGCGTGCTGGTCAACCCGGACGACGACGTCAACCTCCGGCGCGTCCTTAACGAACCGAAGCGCGGGATCGGCGACCGTGCCGAGGGCGCCGTGGCTGCACTCGCGGAACGCGAACGGACTTCCTTCATGGCGGCGGCCCGGCGCGCCGACCAGGCGCCCGGCATGGCCACCCGCTCGGTGAACGCCGTGCTCGGCTTCGTGAAGCTCCTCGACGACCTCGCCGAGGTCGCCGCCGGGTCCGGCGCCGCGGCGGCACTGGAAGCCGTGCTTGAACAGACCGGCTATCTCGCCGGGCTGCGCTCCAGCACCGATCCGCAGGACGAATCCCGGGTGGAGAACCTCGCGGAACTCGTCGCCGTCGTGCGGGAATACGAACAGGAGAATCCGGAGGGCTCCTTGGGCGCCTTCCTGGAGCAGGTCTCGCTCGTTGCGGATGCCGACCAGATTCCAGACGCCCCAGGGGCAGACATCGATGCCGCAGTTGCCGAGGCCAAGCGGCTGGGGGTCGTCACCCTGATGACGCTGCACACGGCCAAGGGCCTCGAATTCCCCGTGGTGTTCCTGACCGGCATGGAGCACGGACTCTTCCCCCACCAGCGCTCCGCCACCGACCCCAAGGAACTGGCCGAGGAGCGCCGACTGGCCTATGTGGGTCTGACGCGTGCCCGGAAGCGGCTGTACGTCACCCGCTCCGAGGTGCGGAGCATGTGGGGCCAAAGCCAGTACAACCCCGCCAGCCAGTTCCTGGAAGAGATCCCCTCGGAGCTCGTCGAATGGAAACGCGAGGGCACCAGCAGGCAGACCGGCGGCTGGGGGAGCGGCGCATCCATCGGTTCCAGCCGGTATGGCGGATCGTTCTGGGGAGCAGGGACGGCCCGCGGCGCCAAGGCAGACGCCTCGGCAGGCTTCAACGCGGACGTTCCCGCCGCCGTCGCGAAGAACCGGGTACAGCCGCAAAAGGAAGTTGTAGCAGTCAGCGTGGGCGACAAAGTCAACCACACCAGCTTCGGTAACGGGACTGTTCTGGCAGTGGAAGGTGCGGGGGACAAGACTGTGGCGAAGGTGAAGTTCGACGTCGGCGAGAAACGGCTGCTGCTGCGCTACGCGCCGCTGACCAAGCTCGACGCCTGACCGTGGCGGGCCGCCTCGCCATGCCGTCGGGCAGGATCCCCGCGCTCCGCCGGATAGTGCGGCGGCAGCCAGCCCGCCGGATGGCATCCGGGATCGCGGCCCTCGCGCTGCTGGCGGCCACAGGCTGTTCCGTCGCGGTGCCGGATCCCGGGTACACGCCGCCGCCTCCTCCGCCGGCCCTCGAACAGCTGAAGCAGGCCCCGCTGGCCGACGCCGCCGGGTTCACCGCAGGTGAGGACGCCGTGGCCTTCGTTACCGCCGACCGGAACGTGGTGTGCGCCCTGACGTCTGCCCGCGGCGCCCACCTCAACCTGCCGTACGAACCGAACAGTTTCAATGACCCTGCCACCAGGAGACTGGACACCGTTCCCGTGGCACATTGCGAACTGGCCTTCTATCCCGCACCGGAAGCCCGGGATGTCAGGGATGACTGCACGGGGACAGGCCTGGGCTACCTTGGCGGGGCGGCCCTGCTCACCCCTGACCGGGCCACTTACGGCGAGTGCCGGTCCGGCGTCACCGAGATGGAATCCGAATACGGCCCCAAGGGCAGCCGGGACGGGGTGATCGCCAAGCTGCCTGTCCTGCCCGACGGCGCAAACCTCGAACGCAACGGTCTGCGGTGCTCTTCGTACAACAACGGGGTGGCCTGCGGCAACGTCTCCGGCGGCGTTGCTTTCTTCGTCAGCCGCGATCATTACGAACTCATCTCCGACGCGGGCAAAAAGGCCTCCGCCGCACCGTCCAAGGCCCCAAAATCCCCGTAATCATGCGGTTTTTCTACGGTCAATAGAATAGTGTCCTTACTCACATAACAGGTACTCTGGAACGGGCCTGTCCCCATGAAGGACTAGAGTTCCGAGAGGAGCATTGCGCCGCGTGGCTCGTTTCCGGACATGCCGCAGGCGCGTTTATTCCGCAGCCCGGTCCACATCTGTGGTGTTTTCCGGCTGTACAGAAACTACTTCGACGTAGAAGAGGACACTAAACCGTGGACCTGTTTGAATATCAGGCGCGCGATATGTTCGAGGCGCACGGTGTACCCGTGCTTGCTGGCATCGTGGCGCATACCCCTGAAGAAGCAAAGGCAGCTGCCGAGAAGATCGGCGGCGTAACTGTCGTAAAGGCGCAGGTCAAGGCCGGTGGCCGCGGCAAAGCCGGCGGCGTCAAGGTCGCCAAGACCGCCGACGAGGCGTTTGAACACTCCACCAACATCCTCGGCATGGACATCAAGGGCCACACCGTCCACCGGGTCATGATCGCCCAGGGCGCGGACATCGCCGAGGAATACTACTTCTCCGTCCTCCTGGACCGGGCGAACCGCAACTACCTGGCCATGTGCTCGGTTGAAGGCGGCATGGAAATCGAGCAGCTCGCCGTTGAGCGGCCCGAGGCCCTTGCCAAGATCGCGATCGACCCGGCCGTAGGCATCGACCAGGCCAAGGCCGACGAAATCGTCGCCGCTGCAGGCTTCGCCGAGGAACTGCGCAGCAAGGTCGCCGGCGTCATCCTGAAGCTCTGGGACGTTTTCAAGAAGGAAGACGCCACTCTCGTGGAGGTCAACCCGCTGGTCCTGACCGGCGCAGGCGACATTGTCGCCCTCGACGGCAAGGTCTCCCTTGACGAGAACGCCGACTTCCGCCACCCGAAGCACGCCGCCCTTGAAGACAAGGACGCTGCCGACCCGCTCGAGGCCAAGGCCAAGGCGCAGGACCTCAACTACGTCAAGCTCGACGGCGAAGTTGGCATCATCGGCAACGGCGCGGGCCTCGTCATGTCTACCCTCGACGTAGTCGCGTACGCCGGTGAGAACCACGGCAATGTCAAACCCGCCAACTTCCTGGATATCGGCGGTGGAGCTTCCGCCGAGGTCATGGCTGCCGGCCTTGACGTCATCCTGGGCGACGAGCAGGTCAAGGCCGTGTTCGTAAACGTCTTCGGCGGCATCACCGCCTGTGACGCGGTGGCCAAGGGCATCGTGGGCGCACTGGCCGAACTGGGCCACTCCGCCAACAAGCCGCTGGTTGTCCGCCTCGACGGCAACAACGTTGAAGAAGGCCGCCGCATCCTGGCCGAGGCAAACCACCCGCTGGTTACCCTGGCCGCCACCATGGACGAGGGCGCCGACAAGGCCGCCGAGCTCGCCAACGCAGCCCGCTGATCGAGCCTGTCGAGATCTAGGAAAGAAAACATGTCTATTTATCTGAACAAGGACTCCAAGGTCATCGTCCAGGGCATCACCGGCGGCGAAGGCACCAAGCACACCGCCCTCATGCTCAAGGCAGGCACCAACATTGTTGGCGGCGTCAACGCCCGCAAGGCCGGCACCACCGTGCTGCACGGCGACAACGAGATCACTGTCTTCGGCACCGTCAAGGAAGCCATGGCAGAGACCGGCGCCGACGTCTCCATCGTCTTCGTCCCGCCGGCATTCACCAAGAACGCCGTTGTTGAAGCCATCGAGGCCGGCATCGGCTTGGTCGTTGTCATCACCGAAGGTGTTCCGGTCCAGGACTCCGCAGAGTTCTGGGCGCTGGCACAGTCCAAGGTGGACGCCGAGGGCAACCAGGTCACCCGCATCATCGGACCGAACTGCCCCGGCATCATCACCCCGGGTGAAGCCCTCGTCGGCATCACCCCGGCGAACATCACCGGCAAGGGCCCCATCGGCCTGGTATCCAAGTCCGGCACCCTGACCTACCAGATGATGTACGAACTGCGCGACCTTGGCTTCTCCACCGCCATCGGCATCGGCGGCGACCCTGTCATCGGCACCACGCACATCGACGCCCTGGCAGCGTTCGAAGCTGACCCGGAGACCAAGGCGATCGTCATGATCGGCGAAATCGGCGGCGACGCCGAAGAGCGTGCTGCGGACTTCATCAAGGCCAACGTCACCAAGCCGGTTGTCGGCTACGTGGCAGGCTTCACCGCGCCGGAAGGCAAGACCATGGGCCACGCAGGCGCCATCGTCTCCGGTTCGGCCGGTACTGCACAGGCCAAGAAGGAAGCCCTCGAGGCTGCCGGCGTGAAGGTCGGCAAGACGCCGTCCGAGACCGCGAAACTGCTGCGCGAAGTCTACGCAACGCTGTAACCCAGCCTAAAAACAGCGCGGGGTCACTCCCGGCCCAATCCMCCCCCCGGATTCAATCCACCCCCCGGATT
>NZ_JBFTZQ010000036.1:0-45761 GCF_056406715.1 Arthrobacter sp. P1_B11 | reverse complement strand
CTTCCTGTGTCCCCATAAGCTGGAGATGGACCGAATCGGGCGGCTCGGTGTTCAAGGCGCCGTGTGCAGGACGGCGCTTTATCCAAGAGGCACTGTGATCAGGAGGCATCGTGGCCAATTCATCCTCGGGTGAATCCGTCATCCGCCGCTTCGTCACGATCGTCGGCGCCTTCGACGAGATCCATCGAAGCATGACCGTCGCGGCCCTCGCCCGCCGCACCGGACTGCCCGTCACCACCACCTACCGGCTCGTGGACGAAATGCTGTCCGAGGGCCTGCTGGAGCGGGGACCGGCCGGCGTGCAGATCGGCACGCGCCTCTGGGAACTCGTTTTCCGCAGTTCGCGAATGCTCGGACTCCGCGAGGCCGCCCTGCCCTTCATGGAGGACGTCCAGGCCGTAGTCCAGTACTCCACCACGCTCGGCATCCTCGATTCGGACGAGGTGCTCTACATCGAGCGGCTCGGCGCCAGCTCGTCGATCGTCAACATCACCCGGATCGCCGGCCGGCTTCCGCTGCACGGCACCTCGTCAGGCCTGGTCCTGCTGGCCCACTCCGCCCCGGAATACCAGGACAGGATCCTGTCCCGGCCGCTTAAGAAGTACACGGAAACTACCGTCACAGACCCGCTGGCCCTCCGCCGGCAGCTGGCTGAGATCCGGCAGCGCGGGTACGCGGCCATGCCCGGATTCATCGTTCCCGAATCCAGCGGCATCGCCGTACCGGTCACGGGCCCCGACAACACGGTGATTGCAGCCCTGAGTGTGGTGGTGCCGCGCAACGAGGAAAACATCCAGACCCGCGTCCCCGTGCTCATGGCAGCCGCCCGCGGCATTTCCCGGTCCCTCGGCCGGCGAGAACAGCTCACGGGTACGGTGCGGCAGAGCAGGGACGTCCCGGATTACCGATGAACGGAAATGATGTGGTTCCCTTCACATCCGCCCTGCCAGTCTGTGGTGAGAGGTAAAAGAACCGCACCAAACACTGCGGAGCAGAACCGGTAGAGACCCCGTACGGGGCCACCCCACCCCACGCACGAGCCGACCCGGCTCTGTTTCGTGCTGCCCGCAGGATCGGTGCCCGATCACACCAGCCGCATCGGAGCGGCAGGAGGAGCATGCAATGAACGCCAGTCGGGTAGCAGGAAAAACCGCGGTGGTCACCGGCGGCAGGGGAGACCTGGGCAGCGCCACTGTCCGCCTCCTCGCAGAGCACGGCGCAAAGGTGGCCAGCCTGGACATCGCCGGAACGCCGCCTGCTGTGAGGCACAGCGGTGTCACCGAGTACGACGTCGACGTCACCAATGAGGACAGCGTCGCCGCCGCGGTGGCCAGGATCCGCAACGACCTCGGCGCCCCCGACATCCTGGTCAACGCCGCCGGCATTATCGGCCCGGCAGGAGCATCGCACACCGCCTCGGTCCCGGACTTCGACCTCATCTTCAACGTGAACGTCAAGGGCGTCTGGCTCATGACCAAGCATGTGGTGCCCGGCATGATGGAAAACAAGGCCGGGAGCATCATCAACTTCTCCTCCATCCACGGGCTCACCGGCGGCCGCAACGTCCCGCTCTACCATGCCACCAAGGGGGCAGTCCGGCTCCTGAGCAAATCAGATGCCGCCGCCTACGGCGCCCACGGAATCCGCGTCAACTCCATCCATCCCGGATCCATGAACACCAGGATGAGCCGGCGCTCCGCGGAGCAGTCCGACGTCGGAGCCGAGCGCTACTACAGGCAGCTGGTGGGCTCCAACCCGCTGCCCCGGCAGGGCGAGCCGGACGAAATCGCCTACGGCGTCCTCTACCTGGCGTCCGACGAGTCCCGGTTCACCACCGGCTCCGAACTTGTGATCGACGGCGGCTACACCGCCGTCTGATCCGCGCCTGCGAGCGCCGCACCATTCCTTCCGCACAACCAAGCTTCAGCTGAAAGGCCATGCCATGAAATTCCTCTACGGAACCCCCGCGGACCGCTACGACGTCGTCGTCGTCGGCTCCGGCGCCGGTGCCCTGACTGCCGCCGCCACCGCGGCGCACGCCGGCAAGTCCGTCGTTGTCCTCGAAAAGTCTGCCCTGCTGGGCGGAACGTCCGCCGTCTCCGGCGGGATGTTGTGGGTGGCGGACAACCACCACGCCAGGGCTGCCGGCATCACCGACTCCAAGGAAGCCGCCCGGACATACGTCGCCGCAGTGGCGCGGGGGCGGGGGCGCCGTGAGCTCCTGGACGCCGCCCTGGACTATGGGGACACCATGCTCCGCTACACGGAAGAGGAACTGGGCCTCAGGTTCCTGTTCCTGAACAACTTCCCCGACTACCGCCAGGACCTGCCAGGCTCCGTGGAAGGCGGACGCACCGTGGAGCCCGAGCTCTTCAATATCCGCGAAGCCCTCGGCGACCTCGCCGCGCACGTGCGCTCCGACGGCCGGGCACCCTTCACCATGCAGGAATACGAAAAGTGGGGTGCCTTCACCAAGTTCCCGTGGGCCGACCTCAACCGCCGCCAGGCCGAGGGCCTCGTGGCCAAGGGACACGCCCTTGTTACCATGCTGCTCGCCAGCCTGGTCCGCGACGGCGCGGCCCTCGCCGTCGGCGCGCGGGGGCACCGGCTTCTGACCAGCGGCGGCCGGGTGACCGGCGTTGAACTGGAGACCGGGGAACAGATTCAGGCCAACGACGGCGTGGTCCTTGCCACCGGTGGCTTTGAATGGGACCGTCAGCTGGCCGACTCCCTGCTGGCGTCCCGGCTGTACGCGATGTGCTCCACGCCGTCGAACACCGGTGACGGGCTGAAGATGTCCCAGCGCGTTGGCGGCCAGACCCGGGGCACGCGCGAAGCATGGTGGGCTCCGATGGCGATCACGGGGGACACCCGGGACGGACAGCCTGTGGGCACCCTGCTCCGCTTCGAACGCCAGGGTCCCGGGTCCATCATGGTCAACCGCAACGGCGAGCGCTTCGCCAACGAATCCCAGAACTACAACGACCTCGCCCGCTGCCTGCAGTCGTGGGATTCGCCCAACAACCGGACACTGAACACGCCGGCCCATGTGGTGTTCGACCACACGTACCTGGAGCGCTACGGCGTCCTGGCCCACCGCGCAGGCATGCAGACGCCGGACTACCTGATTGAGGCGCCCACCCTGGCAGAACTGGCAGTCAGGATCGGCGTGCCTGCGGGCAAGCTGACCGCCACCGTGGACCGGTTCAACGAGTTCGCCGTCAAGGGCGAGGACCCCGATTTCGGCCGGGGTGAGAGCGCCTACGACAAGTACTGGGGTGACGACGACTGCCCATGGCCCAACCCGTCCCTCGGACCGCTGCAGAACGGTCCCTACTACGCCCTGGAAGTAGTCAACGGTGCGTTCGGCAGCAACGGCGGCGTGGCCACCGACGGCCGGGGACGGGTGCTCGACGTCGACAACCAGCCGATCGCCGGGCTGTTCGCCGCCGGCAACACCACCGAAAATGCCTACGCGGCCGGTTACCCGGGCGCCGGGGCGACCCTGGGCCCCATCATGACGATGGGCTACCTCGCAGGACGGACAGCCGCCGGCCAAAATGCCAGCTACCCGGCCGGGGAGCGGGCAGCCGCTCTCGCCGGAGCCCGGCCATGATGCGGCACGCCGTCCTGTTCCGCTTCAAACCGGACTTCCCGGCGTCCGACCGGCAGGCCTGGATCGACGGCCTGAACCGCATGGACGGAAGCATCCCCGGCCTGCTGCGCCTCACCCACGGCCCCGACGTCATGGGCACCGAACGGTCGTTCGACTACGCCATCGTGGCCGACTTCGCGTCAGTGGACGACGTCGCCGTCTACAACACGCACCCGCTGCACGAACCGCTGAAGAAATACTCCTTTCCGAACAGCGAACAAATCCTCTCGGTCGATTTCCACCTCTAGTCCCGTCCATCCGGATACGGTCCCGTCCGGGTGGACAAGATCCCGTCCATCCCGACAAGACCCCGTCCGCCCGGACTACGACGTCCCAAGGAGATTTCACATGTCCACAAATTCACCTGCCGGCGCAGCAGAGCTTGCGCCACCGCGCAAGACGCCTGGCAAGGCCGCGCTCGCATCCTTCCTGGGCAGCACGCTCCAGTACTACGACTTCTTCATCTACGGCTCTGCCGCAGCGCTGGTGTTCAGCCACTTGTTCTTCCCCAGCGGCAACCCGGCCGTCGGGCTGGTGGCCTCCTTCGCCACTTTCGGCGTCGCCTATGTGGCGCGGCCCATCGGCGGGCTGGTCATGGGGCACTTCGGCGACAGGCTGGGACGGAAACGCACGCTGCTGTTCACTCTCGGCATGATGGGACTGGCGTCGCTGGGCATCGGTTTCCTTCCCACCTATGAGCAGGTGGGTGTCTGGGCGCCCATCCTGCTGACCGCCGGCAGGCTGCTCCAGGGATTCTCCGCGGGCGCAGAGTCAGCGGGTGCCTCCACGCTCACGCTTGAGCATTCCCCGGAGGGGCGGCGCGGCTTCTTCACCAGCTTTGTCATGACCGGTTACGCCTCCGGCATGGTGTTGGCCACACTGGTATTCATCCCGATTTCAGCCCTGCCGCAGGACCAGCTGATGAGCTGGGGCTGGCGGGTCCCCTTCTGGCTCTCTGTGGCGGTGCTGGCCATCGCTTACTGGGTCCGCACGCATCTGGACGAGACCCCCGTCTTCGAAGAGGCCGCCCAGCAGTTCGACGAGGTCAAGTCACTGCCTATCCGCGATGTGTTCAGATTCCAGACGCCTGACGTGCTGCGCGTGATCGGCATGTCCATCATGTCCGTCATGCAGACAGTCTTCACGGTGTTCGGCCTCTCCTATGCCACCGGCACGGTAGGTCTGGACAAGGCCTCAGTCCTCACGGTGAATGCCGTCTCCATTGGGCTGTCGATGTTCGTGATGCCCGTGACGGCTCAGCTCTCGGACCGCGTGGGGAGGCGCCCGCTCCTCATCACGGCAGCCCTTGGCTGCTCTGCGACCATCTTCGGGTACTTCTGGGCCCTGGGCACCGGGAACATGACCCTGATCTTCCTGGCCGCCTTCGTCAACATGACCCTCTTCTACTCATGCTTCAACGGCATCTGGCCGGCCTTCTTCGCGGAACAGTTCGCAGCGCCCATCAGGTATTCCGGCATGGCCATCGGAAACCAGCTTGGCCTGATGGTGGCAGGATTCGCCCCGATGATCGCCGGGCTGTTGCTGGGCGCTGGACGGAACGGCTGGATTCCTGTGGCCCTGTTTGCCGCAGCCTGCATGGTGATCGCCGGAATAGCTGCCTACTTCTCCCGGGAGACGGCCCGGACGCCCATAGCGGATCTGGGCGGCCCATACCTGAAGGGCGTGGCGGACCGTCGAAGTGCCAGGCCCTTGCCCGCCCGGACGCCAGTTCCGTAGCGTTGGCCTCAGAGCCTTGGGCGGCCCGAGCCCGGGCCGCCCAAAGCCGGCGTCCGCCCAGACGCATCGCCAGGCGGCCTGGCGGGAGAGGCCGTGGCCAGGACCGCGCCGGAAGGACCAAGCCATGGGAAACGTGTCGCTGTACCTGGACGTCGACGGCGTGGTGTGCCCGTTCGGGGCCACCGGCGACACCCCCTGGGGCTCGGCGTGGACGTACGCCTACGCCGGGATGCTTGAGGTTGCGTATGCGGGGGAGCTGGTGGTGGCCCTGAACCGGCTGGCACCGACCCCCGGTCTCCGCTGCGTGTGGCTCACGAGCTGGGAAGAACTGGCACCGGCGGTCCTTTGCCCGGTCACCGGGCTCGACGGCGGCCAGTGGCCGGTGCTGACCGCGGACGGCGCGGGAGGCGGGGCGGACTGGTGGAAGCTCGAGGCAATCCAGGCGGACGTCGAATTCACCCGTCCCGAGCGGATCATCTGGATTGACGACCAGCTCGCCTTCGAGGGCCGGGCCCAGGCATGGGCAGGAGTGCTCGGTGCCCGCGCCCTGCTGGTTTCGCCTGACCCGAGGCGCGGACTGTCACCGGTGGAGCTCGACTCCATCCGGATTTTCGCGGAGGACACGGTTTGACCTGATCCTCAGGGCGCGTACGATCTATAAGGTTTCAAACCCGTCCTGCAACCACCCGCAAGTCACACCGGCCGAACAGCCGGTGAACTATGCTTTGCAGGGCAGGCAGGGGAAAGTGGAACTGCTGACCGTCGACTCTGCAGATTGGGCAACAGGTGGATATCACCTTCATGGTGGCGCTGGTCATAGCGCTGGCATTATTTTTCGACTTCACCAACGGCTTTCACGACACGGCGAATGCGATGGCTACACCCATTGCCACCGGTGCCATCAAACCGAAGACGGCAGTTGCGCTCGCAGCGGTCCTGAACCTGGTGGGCGCCTTCCTGTCAACGGAAGTGGCAAAGACCGTCTCAGGCGGCATCATCCGCGAGGGAGCCGACGGCGTCCAGATCACCCCGGACATCATCTTCGCGGGGCTCATGGGTGCCATCCTCTGGAACATGGTCACCTGGCTCAAAGGGCTGCCGTCGAGTTCCTCGCACGCCCTGTTCGGCGGACTGATCGGCGCAGCCATTGCAGGCATCGGGTTTAATTCCGTGAACCTCGAGACCCTGCTGCAAAAGGTCATTCTGCCGGCCGTCTTCGCCCCGGTCATCGCCGGTGTGGTCGCTTACATCTGTACCCGCATCGCCTACGCGCTCACGTCCCGGCACGATCCCGAGACCGGCAGCAAGCTCACGCAGAAACGCGGCGGCTTCCGGACCGGCCAGATCTTCACCTCAAGCCTGGTGGCACTGGCGCACGGCACGAACGACGCCCAGAAGACCATGGGCATCATCACCCTGGTGCTGATCGCGGCCGGCACGCAGAGTCCGGGCACCGGACCGCAGCTGTGGGTCATCGGCGCTTGCGCCCTGGCCATCGCCGTTGGCACGTATGCGGGCGGCTGGCGGATCATCAGGACCATGGGCGCCGGGCTTACCGAAGTGAAGCCCGCGCAGGGCTTCGCGGCAGAGTCCAGCACCGCCTCCGCCATTCTTGCCTCGTCGCATCTGGGCTTCGCCCTCTCCACCACCCAGGTGGCCTCCGGATCAGTGATCGGCTCGGGGATGGGCCGCAAGGGCACAACCGTCCGTTGGGGGATGGTGGGGCGCATCGCCCTCGGCTGGCTCTTTACCCTTCCCGCTGCCGGCATCGTTGGCGCCCTCACCGCGCTCCTCGTCAAGACAGGTGTTGTGGGCGTGGTCATCGCTGCGGTCGCCGGCACCGGAGCCGTGCTCTATATGTTCCTGGTTTCACGCAAGTCCGAAGTGGGCCACCACAACGCCGTGGAGGTCGAAGAAGCCGGACAGGCTGTCCGTTTCGCGAAGAAGAAAGCCCTCGCCCGGGCACGTGCCAAGGCGAACAATCCGAAGGATTCTCAGCAATGAAGTGGTTGGAACTCCTCACAGTAGCCGGAGCCACGCTCGTGGCCGCGGTAACCGTAGTGGTCCTCTATTCCCTGGGTGTCCGCCTGACTGCCATTGCCGGAGACCGCCAGGTCACCGCTCCCGTGTGGGTCCGCTACCTCGCCTACGCCTGCTTTGGGCTCTGCGGCATCGCCGTACTCTTCGGGCTGTACCTGATCATCCCTTACTTCAGCGGCTAACCCACCGACGCCACACAAGCCTCTGCGGCCTCTGGGAACCACGGCCGGGGATGGCTAGTCTTAGACCATGCCCAGCGTCCAGTACTACGTTGCATCGTCCCTCGACGGATTCATCGCCACCGCTGATGACGATCTTGCCTGGCTGCTCCAGTTCGACGGCTTCGACGGCGGCAAGGAGAGCTACGACTCGTTCATGGCCGGCGTCGGCTGCATCGTCATGGGCGGCACCACCTACCAGTGGCTGATGGACCACGAGTCCGGCAATTGGCCCTATCCCGAAACCCCTTGCTGGGTCTTCACCCACCACGAATTCACAGCACCCCCGGGCGCAGACGTCACCTTCGTGCGGGGGCAGGTCCAGGAGTTCGCCAGGGACTTCACGGGCGATGCCGCCGGGAGGAATGTGTGGGTGGTGGGCGGCGGTGACCTTGCGGCCCAGTTCGCCGATGCCGGCCTGCTGGACGAGCTCATCGTCTCGATCATCCCCGTGGTGCTGGGCCAGGGGAAGCGGCTGCTTCCCCTGAACGTCCCGACGCCGCCACTTGAGTTGGTTGAGTCCCGCACCCAGGGGCGGGGGATCGTGGAGCTCCGCTACCGTTTCGGCGGAGAGGCCGGATAGGCCGGATAGCGTACCCGGCACGCCGGAAGGCGGCCTGAGCGCCGCCAGACGCCAGTGTGGCCGGCCCGGTGATGCTACGTGTTGATGTCCCGGATCAGGTTGGTGATCCGGGCTGTCGAAAGCCTGCGGCCGTGCTCATCGGTCATGACGATTTCGTGGGTGGTGAGCGTGCGGCCGAGATGGATGGCCGTGCAGGTTCCCGTCACGGTGCCAGCCGCGATGGCCCGGTGATGCGTAGCGCCCACCTCGATGCCAAGCGCCTGGCGCCCGGGGCCGGCGTGCATGCCGGCCGCGAAGGAACCGAGGGTTTCCGCGAGCACTACATGGGCGCCGCCGTGCAGGATCCCTGCCACCTGGGTATTCCCTTCCACCGGCATGGTGGCCACCGTCCGCTCGGGGCTCATTTCCAGGAAGCGGATCCCCATCTTCACCACCAGGGCGCCGATGCCGAACTCGCCGAGCCAATCGTGCAGCTGCTCCGGGACGCCGGCCGTGATCAGTTCGTCCTTGAACCGCACCTCTTCGGCGGGCTGGCCGGGCGTGAAATTGTCCATCATGGCAACTAGGCTGGCACCTGTGAGTGAAACTACCAAACCGGCCCCTTTCCCGTCCGACGCCGACACCCTGCAGGATATTGCGGTCCCGCGTCCCGCCGGCCCCGCTGCTTCCGCGACCGTGGCCCCGGTTATTCCCCTGACGGACCAGCCGCGCCTCCTGGTGCTGGACGGACACTCCATGGCGTTCCGGGCCTTCTTTGCCCTCCCTGCTGACAAGTTCTCCACGTCCGCTGGCCAGCACACCAACGCCATCCACGGCTTCACGTCCATGCTCATCAACCTGATCAAGGAGCAGAAGCCCACCCACATTGCCGTGGCCTTCGATGTCTCGGACGAAACCACCCACCGCAAGGCCGAGTACAGCGAGTACAAGGGCGGGCGCAACGAGACGCCCAGGGAGATGAGCGGCCAGATCGATCTCATCGACAAAGTCATGGGCGCGTGGGGCATCAAGACCATCAAGATGCCCGGCTACGAAGCGGACGACATCCTGGCGACCCTCGCCGCAATGGGTGAACAGGCAGGCTTCGAGGTACTTCTCGTGTCCGGCGACCGTGATGCCTTCCAGCTGATTACGGACAACGTCTTTGTGCTGTACCCCAGGAAGGGCGTCAGCGACATTCCCCGGATGGATGCCACAGCCATCCAGGAAAAGTACTTTGTCAGCCCGGCCCAGTACTCGGACCTCGCCGCCCTGGTCGGGGAGACCGCGGACAACCTCCCTGGCGTTCCCGGCGTCGGCCCCAAGACGGCGGCCAAGTGGATCAACCTGTACGGCGGGCTGGAGGGGGTTCTGGAGAACCTCGACGCGATCGGCGGGAAGGTGGGGGACGCCCTCCGCGAAAACGTCGAGGACGTCAAGCGCAACCGGCGGCTGAACAGGCTCCACACTGATCTTCAGCTCCCGGTAACGCTGGACGAACTCGCGGAACCCCGCCCGGACGAGGCCGCCCTGGAGCAACTGTTCGACGACCTTGAATTCAAGACCATCCGTACGCGGCTCTTCGCCCTCTACGGCAGCGACGACGTGGAATCCGCTAAGCGGGAGAGCATCGACACGCCGGCTTTTGTGGCCCCTTCCGGCGCTACTGAGCTGAGTGCTTTCCTGGCGGCCGGAGCCGGTAAGCGGTCGGCCGTCGCCGTTGACCTGGTGCCCGGCCGCATCGGCGAAGACGCCGCAGCACTGGCCATTGTCCGTGACGACGCCGCCGTCTACATCGACCTCGCCGCCCAGGACGCCGCAGCGGAAAACGTCCTGGCGGAGTGGCTGCGTGACGGGCAAGCCCCGAAGGTCATGCATGGCTACAAGGCAGCCCTGAAAGCCCTGTCCAGCCGTGGCCTGGGCCTGGAAGGTGTAGTGGATGACACCTCCATCTCCGGGTACCTCATCCAGCCGGACCGCCGCACGTATGAGCTCGCCGAACTGGCTCAGCACCACCTCAACATCAGCATGTCAGCCGAGACCGCCAAGGCAGGCCAGCTTGAGCTGTCGTTCGACGGCGACGACGCCGCCGCTGCCGACGCGCTGGTCCGGGTAGCCGCGGTAGTCCAGGCCCTGAGCCGTTTCTTCGAATCGGAACTGACGGAACGCAAGGCGGCGGACCTGCTGACCACCCTGGAGCTGCCCGTCAGCCGGGTTCTGGCCGACATGGAACTCGCTGGCATCGCCATCGACATGCCGCGCATGGACGAACAGCTTGCGGATCTCGCGAAGGTGATCGACAACGCCCAGGAACTCGCCTTCGCCGCGATCGGCCACGAGGTCAATCTCGGATCGCCCAAGCAGCTGCAGACGGTACTCTTCGAAGAACTCCAGCTGCCGAAGACCAAGAAGATCAAGTCCGGCTACACCACCGACGCCGCGTCGCTCAAGAACCTGCTGGAGAAAACAGGGCACGAATTCCTGGTCCAGCTCATGGCCCACCGCGAGTCCTCGAAGCTGCGCCAGATGCTGGAATCGCTCAAGAAGTCCGTTACCGAAGACGGCCGGATCCACACCACGTATGCGCAGAACGTGGCAGCCACCGGCCGGATCTCCTCCAACAACCCCAACCTGCAGAACATCCCCATCCGCAGCGAGGAAGGCCGGCGCGTCCGCGGCATCTTTGTGGTCAGCGAAGGCTACGACTGCCTGCTGTCCGCGGACTACTCACAGATCGAAATGCGCATCATGGCCCACCTCTCGGGGGACGCCGGCCTGATCCAGGCCTACAAGGAAGGCGAAGACCTCCACCGCTTCGTGGGTTCCAACATCTTCCATGTGCCCACCGATCAGGTGACCAGTGCCATGCGATCGAAGGTCAAGGCGATGTCCTACGGCCTCGCCTACGGCCTGACCTCGTTCGGCCTCTCCAAACAGCTGGAGATCTCCGTCGACGAGGCACGGACACTCATGAAGGACTACTTCGACCGGTTCGGCGCCGTCCGCGACTACCTCCGCGGCGTGGTGGACCAGGCCCGGATCGACGGTTACACCGCCACGATCGAGGGGCGCCGCCGCTACCTCCCGGACCTCACCAGCACGGACCGGCAGCTGCGCGAGAACGCTGAGCGCATTGCCCTGAACTCTCCCATCCAGGGGTCGGCGGCTGACATCATCAAACGCGCCATGCTGGGCGTGCACTCCGAACTCGCAGCCCAGGGCCTCAAATCGCGCATGCTCCTGCAGGTCCATGACGAACTGGTCCTGGAGGTCGCAGCGGGGGAACGCGAGGCGGTGGAGAAGCTGGTCACCGAACAGATGGGCGCCGCGGCCCAGCTGAGCGTTCCGCTGGACGTCCAGATCGGCGTCGGCCCCAGCTGGTACGACGCCGGCCACTAGCAGTTTCAGGAAGCGCAGGGCGCCGGAGCGGCGCCCTGCGCGCGTCATACATTCGCGTTCAAGGGGGAGCAGTACGTGGCAGACGAGTATGAGATCAGGCGGTTCAGGGCAGCGGACAAGGGAGCTCCGGATTATCCCTGGGGAACCGACTGGATCCGCGCCGTGGGCTTCGGTTTCCATGACAGCCGCAGGAACGACGAGTTCGTGGACAAGCTCATGGCCATGTACCGGGCGGACAACCGCGAGCTCACCGGCGTCTACCAGACGGGGGAGGTGGCGCCGCATTCCCTGGGCGCTGAGATTCCCGTGGCAACGTTCGGGACGCTGCGCAAGAATCTGAACATCGGCTACGGACGGCAGCTGGAGGCCCAGCTGGTCACCGCAGTGACAGTGCGGGGGACGCACCGGCGGCAGGGGCTGCTGCGCCGGATGATGGCCGAGGACCTCGCGGCCGCAAAAGCCGACGGCCTGGCGGTGGCCGCGCTCACTGCGTCCGAGGGGTCGATCTACGGCCGCTTCGGCTACGGCGTTGCCACGTTCGAGCGCACGGTGAAGGTGGATACCGGGCCCAGGTTCCGGCTTCGCCATACCGCAACCGGCACGGTGGAAATCGCGGACCGGAAAGTCCTCCTGGACCTGGCGCCCCAGGTGTTCGAAGGGGTCCACCGGCTGACTCCGGGCTCGATCGTGCGGCAGGAAGCCTACCGCCAGACTGTGTCCGGCACGTGCGGCCGCGACGGCGCCGAGGATGAGTCCATCAAGTGCGCCCTCCACTATGACGCGGCGGGCTCGGTCGACGGCTACGTTTCATACAAGTTCGCCGGCTGGGACACCAAGCCCTACACCATCGAACTGGTTGACCTGGTGGCAGCCACCGATGCCGCCTACCTGGAACTCTGGCAGTTCCTCGGCAGCATCGACCTGACCGGCCGGGTCAGCTGGGCAGACGCCCCTGTGGACGACCCCCTGACGTGGGCGCTGGAGGATCCGCGGTGCATCGAGTCTTCGGACCAGAGGGACATGCTGTGGCTCCGGATCCTGGACACCGGCAAGGCCCTTTCCGCGCGGCACTATTCCGCGGACGGGTCCCTGGTTCTTGGGGTCAGCGACGGCCTTGGCTTTGCGGGCGGCACGTTCATCCTGGATGTCACCGGAGGCAGCGCGAGGGTCACGGAGGCTCCGGCCGGATCGCGCCCGGAGCTTTCGCTGGACGTCGCTGAACTCGGTTCCATCTACCTTGGTGCGGTCTGTCCGGTGACGCTGGCCTCGGCCGGGCGGATCACCGAGCATGCCCTGGGAGCTGCGCTGAAAGCGCGCCTCATGTTCGCCGTCGAACGCGCGCCGCACTGCCTGACGCACTTCTGACGGTGTTCGCGCAGGTCGCGGGCCTGCACGGCAGCCCAGGCGCTTTGACCGGCCTTGGCGCGGGCCACTATAATAAACGGGCGTGTACTACGTGCACGTATCTACAATCCACAAAATCAGGATGACCCGGCAAATCCACCGGATTTGCCGAGACCTGCGCCTGCGTTCAATAACGCGGGCGTGGTGGTTTGCCTGACCGACTAACTATCCACAACGGAGCCCCTACTACATGACCATCACCTCCACCGAGAAGCCCGGTACCCCCGTAGTCGCGATTAACGACATCGGTACCGCTGAGGACTTCCTCGCAGCTGTCGACGCCACCATCAAGTACTTCAACGACGGAGACCTCGTCGAAGGTACCGTCGTCAAGGTCGACCGCGACGAAGTTCTGCTCGACATCGGTTACAAGACCGAAGGTGTCATCCCCTCCCGCGAGCTTTCCATCAAGCACGACGTTGACCCCGGAGACGTCGTCTCCGTTGGCGATCAGGTCGAAGCCCTGGTGCTCACCAAGGAAGACAAAGAAGGCCGCCTGATCCTCTCCAAGAAGCGTGCTCAGTACGAGCGCGCCTGGGGCGACATCGAGAAGGTCAAGGAAGAAGACGGTGTCGTCACCGGTACCGTCATCGAGGTTGTCAAGGGTGGTCTTATCCTCGACATCGGTCTGCGTGGCTTCCTGCCCGCGTCCCTCGTCGAGATGCGCCGTGTGCGCGACCTCGCTCCGTACATCGGTCAGCAGATCGAAGCCAAGATCATCGAGCTGGACAAGAACCGCAACAACGTTGTGCTGTCCCGCCGTGCATGGCTCGAGCAGACCCAGTCCGAGGTCCGCTCCACGTTCCTCAACAAGCTGGAAAAGGGCCAGGTCCGTCCCGGCGTCGTTTCCTCCATCGTCAACTTCGGTGCCTTCGTGGACCTTGGCGGCGTAGACGGCCTCGTCCACGTTTCCGAGCTGTCCTGGAAGCACATCGACCACCCGTCCGAGGTTGTCGAAGTTGGCCAGGAAGTCACCGTCGAGGTTCTCGAGGTCGACCTGGACCGCGAGCGCGTCTCCCTGTCGCTCAAGGCTACGCAGGAAGACCCGTGGCAGACCTTCGCCCGCACCCACGCCCTCGGCCAGGTTGTTCCGGGTAAGGTCACCAAGCTGGTTCCGTTCGGTGCGTTCGTTCGCGTCGAAGACGGCATCGAAGGCCTGGTCCACATCTCCGAGCTCGCTGTCCGCCACGTTGAGCTGGCTGAGCAGGTTGTCTCCGTTGGTGACGAGCTGTTCGTCAAGGTCATCGACATCGACCTCGAGCGCCGCCGCATCTCCCTCTCCCTCAAGCAGGCTAACGAGGGCGTTGACGCCGACAGCACCGAATTCGATCCGGCACTCTACGGCATGGCCGCTGAGTACGACGAAGAGGGCAACTACAAGTACCCGGAGGGCTTCGACCCGGAGTCCAACGAGTGGCTTGAAGGCTACGAGAACCAGCGCGCTGCCTGGGAGCAGCAGTACGCTGACGCCCAGACCCGCTGGGAAGCACACAAGAAGCAGGTTGCCCAGCACGCTGCCGACGACGCTGCAGCTGCAACGTCCGGCGACAGCGACTCCGGCACCACCAGCTACTCCTCCGAGCCGGCTGCAACCGAGACCGGTGCAGGCACGCTTGCTTCGGACGAGGCTCTTGCAGCACTGCGCGAGAAGCTGACCGGCAACTAATTGCCCCAGCGCTGGTGACACCGGCGTGCTGCTAGCCGGCCCCTAAGGCCGGAGAGCAGGACGCCGGCACAGCACGCGGAAAGGTGGCCGTCCCWTCGGGGACGGCCACCTTTTTGCATATGTCCGGTGCGTATCACCGCGCGCTGTGTGGGCTAACACCAGTAACCCTGGGAAGCAAGAAACTAAGCTGATTAATAATCAGCAGCGGAGCGGCCCGTCAACCCAGTCCGTGCCCTCCGGCTCCAGGTCCGCTCTTCCGGCCGTCATGGCGGCGAGCCGCCCGGCCGCATCTGCCAGGACACGCGGTGAGTCCGGCAGGGCGAGCCGCAGGACTGTTGACTCATAACCGGTTTCGGCCATGACGTAGCCGGCGGCCCGGAGATCGTTCTCCAGGCGCCCGGCCGCGGCATGGGCCACCCGGACGGCACAGAGGCGCAGCCGGCTGCGGTTCACCAGGGGAGCGAGTTCGAGGGCTGCGGACACCGATTCGGAGTAGGCGCGCACCAGCCCGCCGGCACCCAGGAGTATTCCGCCAAAGTAACGCACGACGACGGCACTGATGTCGCTGAGGTCCGTCACCCCCGGGGCGGTTTCCCGCCGGATCAGCGCCTCCAGCATGGGGATCCCGGCCGTCCCGGAGGGTTCGCCGTCGTCGCTGGAGCGCTGGATGTCCCGGTCCGGGCCCAGAACGAACGCCGAGCAATGGTGCCGGGCGTCGTGGAATTCGCGGCGCAGGCCCGCCACCAGGGCCCGTGCGCCGTCTTCGCTGTCCGTGCGGCGCAGCACTGTTATGAAACGCGATCGCTTGATCTCCAGCTCGTGGCGGAAATCGGGTCCAGCGGCAAGGGTCGTGTATGACGACGTCCTGCTCTCCTGGGAATCTGCGTCGTCAGCCACCGGTTCAGTTTAGTCTTGGGGAGTGCTGAAGATCGGATTGACGGGCGGCATCGCCTCGGGGAAATCGATGGTGGCGTCACGCCTTCAGGAGCTGGGGGCGGTCCTCGTCGACGCAGACGCCATAGCCCGCGATGTTGTGGAGCCGGGCACGCCTGGCCTAGCCGCGGTGGTGCAGACGTTCGGGCCGGATATCCTCGGCGCCGACGGGCGGCTGGACCGGCCGCGGCTCGGGGCCGTCGTGTTCGGGGACCAGGAACGGCGGGCAGTGCTGAATGGCATTGTCCATCCCCTGGTGCGGCAGCAGGCCGCCGCGGTGATCGCCGCCGCCCCCGCGGACGCCGTCGTGGTCCAGGACATCCCGCTCCTGGTGGAAACCGGTCAGGAAAGCAGTTTTCATCTCGTGGTTGTGGTGGATGCGGCGGGAGACGTCCGGGTCCGGCGGATGGTCGAGCACCGCAACATGACCGAGGAAGAGGCCCGCTCCCGGATGGCGGCCCAGGCGGCCCGTAATGTCAGGCTCGCGGCCGCCGACGTCGTGCTGGACAACTCCGGGACGCCGGAGGACCTGCGGCTTGCCGTGGACCGGCTGTGGGAGGACCGGCTCGTGCCCTTTGCCCGGAACGTCAGCAAAGCTGCCGTTGCTCCCCGGCATGGTGGACCGGTATTGGCCGCGCACGACCCTGACTGGCGACGTCAGGCATCCCTGCTCATGGCCCGGCTCCGGGCGGCCGCCCCTGACGACGTCCTGGCCGTGGACCACATCGGATCCACGGCCGTGCCCGGACTCTCCGCCAAGAACGTCATCGACCTTCAGCTGGCGGTGAAGGACATGGACGCGGCGGACCGCATCGCGCCATTGCTGGGCGACGCCGGCTTCCCCGTCTGGCCAGGGGTCCTGCTCGACAGCCCCACCTCACAACATTCGGATCCCGCAGCGTGGTCCAAGCGGCTCCACGGCAGCGCGGATCCGGGACGTCCCGTCAACGTCCATGTCCGCGTGGCCGGCTCGCCTGGCTGGCGGTTCGCCCTGTGCTTCCGCGACTGGCTCACCGCGGACCAGGCTGCGCGGGATGCCTACGGGGCCGAGAAACACCGGGTCGCGGCACTCCATGCCTCAGACTCCTCCACGTCCGGGTACGCCGCGGACAAGGAACCCTGGTTCACGGAGACCGCCGGACCGGAAATGGAGCGGTGGGCCGAAAGCAGCGGCTGGCGGCCGCCGTCGTGGGAATCCGGGAGCACCTCCGGCGGCACGTCCGGCACAGCCTAAAGCTGAATCAGGAGTTCCTGTCCGTGCCCCGCTGTAGATTAGGTACATGAGTCTTGCCCAGGAAATCAACCGCATCGTGGCGCCCTTCGAGGTCATCAGCGAGTTCCAGCCGGCGGGTGACCAGCCAGCCGCCATCGCGGAACTGACCGAACGAATCAAGAACGGTGAGAAGGACGTCGTGCTGCTGGGCGCCACCGGTACAGGCAAGAGCGCGACAACGGCCTGGCTGATCGAGCAGGTCCAGCGGCCTACCCTGGTGATGGTGCAGAACAAGACCCTCGCTGCGCAGCTGGCCAACGAATTCCGCGAACTGCTCCCGAACAACGCGGTCGAGTACTTCGTCTCCTACTACGACTACTACCAGCCGGAAGCCTACGTGGCGCAGACGGACACCTTCATCGAAAAGGACTCGTCCGTCAACGAGGAAGTGGAGCGGCTCCGGCACTCCGCCACCAACGCTCTGCTGACGCGCAGGGACGTGATTGTGGTGGCTACGGTCTCCTGCATCTACGGCCTCGGCACTCCGGAAGAATACATCGCCGGCATGGTGACCCTCCGGAAGGGGGCGGAGATGAACCGCGACGATCTGCTCCGGAAATTTGTCTCCATGCAGTACGCCCGCAACGACATGGACTTCCACCGCGGCACGTTCCGCGTCCGCGGCGATACCGTGGAGATCATTCCGATGTACGAAGAGCTGGCCATCCGGATCGAGTTCTTCGGGGACGAGATTGAGAACATCCACACCCTTCATCCGCTGACCGGTGAAGTGATCCGGGACGAGGAGGAAATGTACGTCTTCCCGGCATCGCACTACGTGGCCGGTCCGGAACGCATGAGCAGGGCGATCAAGAGAATCGAAGACGAACTGGCCGAGCGCCTCGCGGTACTGGAAGGCCAGAACAAGCTCGTCGAAGCCCAGCGGCTCCGGATGCGCACCACCTATGACCTGGAAATGATGCAGCAGATGGGGTTCTGCAACGGCATTGAGAACTACTCCTCGCATATCGACGGCCGCGCCCGCGGGACCGCTCCGCACTGCCTCATCGACTACTTCCCGGACGACTTCCTCCTGGTGATTGATGAGTCCCACGTCACCGTGCCGCAGATCGGCGCCATGTACGAGGGCGACATGTCCCGCAAACGGAACCTGGTGGACCACGGCTTCAGGCTGCCCTCGGCGATGGACAACCGACCGCTCAAGTGGGACGAGTTCCAGGACCGCGTGGGTCAGGCGGTTTACCTGTCCGCTACCCCGGGCAAGTACGAGCTCGGCAAGGCCGACGGTTTCGTCCAGCAGATCATCCGGCCCACCGGCCTGATCGATCCCGAGGTCGTCGTCAAGCCCACCAAGGGCCAGATCGACGACCTCCTGGGTGAGATCCGGACCCGCACCGAGAAGAACGAACGCGTCCTGGTCACCACCCTCACCAAACGGATGGCAGAGGACCTCACCGACTACCTGCTGGGGCACGGCGTCAAAGTGGAGTACCTGCACTCGGACGTGGACACCCTCCGCCGTGTGGAACTGCTCCGCGAACTGCGCATGGGTGTCTTCGACGTTCTCGTAGGCATCAACCTGCTCCGAGAAGGCCTCGACCTCCCGGAGGTGTCGCTGGTCAGCATCCTGGACGCGGACAAGGAAGGCTTCCTGCGCTCCTCGACATCCCTGATCCAGACCATCGGGCGTGCCGCCCGCAACGTTTCCGGCCAGGTTCACATGTACGCGGACCGGATCACAGACTCGATGGCGCACGCGATCGACGAGACGAACCGGCGCCGCGCTATCCAGGTTGCCTACAACACGGAGCGCGGGATCGATCCCCAACCGCTCCGGAAGAAGATCGCGGACATCACGGACCAGCTCGCCAAGGAGGACGCCGACACCCAGGAGCTGCTGAACAACAACCGCCTGGCCAAGGGCGGCAAGCGGGGTAAGTCCGCGGCAAAGGGGGCAGCTACCGTGCGCGCGGACGGGCTCGCGGCCGCGCCGGCCGAGGACCTGGTGGGACTGATCGAGCAGCTGACCGAGCAGATGCACGGAGCTGCCGCGGAACTTCAGTTCGAGCTCGCGGCCCGGCTCCGCGACGAAGTGTCCGAGCTCAAAAAGGAACTGCGCCAGATGCAGGCTGCCGGCCACGCCTGAGCGGGTTGGCCAAAGCCAATGCGGGGGCGTTGTGTCCGGACAGTGGAACGCTGTCCGGGCTTTGGCACGTCCAGGGCGCGGGCAAGTGCCGGTGTGGGGTAAAGTTGAGGTCACGTAGGGGAGTATCCCAAGCGCTACGAACGTCAACACGCAAGGCACAGATGCCCTGCCGGGCGTAGCGGGCAACCACATCAGCACCAAGTGCATAGGTTCGCCGGAGAGACTTACACCGGTTTTCTGTACCCTGCGAAAGGTATCCCTGTGCAACTTCCCGTCTGGTTCGAGGTCGGCTCGTTCGTCGTCCTCGGCATCATCCTCGCTCTGGACCTGCTCCTGGTGCTGCGGCGCCCGCATGAGCCCTCGATGAAGGAAGCCGGCCTCTGGGTGACGTTCTACGTGGCCCTGGCCCTGCTTTTTGCCGGCGCAATGTTCCTGTTTACCGGCCCGGAGTTCGGCGGCCAGTTCGTTGCTGGCTGGGTGACTGAGTACAGCCTCAGCATCGACAACCTCTTCGTGTTCATCATCATCATGGCGCGCTTCTCCGTGCCGCGTAAGTACCAGCAGGAAGTGCTGATGGTGGGCATCATCATCGCCCTGATCCTGCGCGGCATCTTCATCATGCTCGGCGCCATTGTCATCGAGCAGTTCAGCTGGGTCTTCTACATCTTCGGTGCCTTCCTGCTCTGGACCGCTTGGAAGCAGGCCCAGGACGAAGGCGAAGACGAAGAGGACAAGGAAAATCCCCTCATTGCCCGCATCCGCAAGGTGATACCGATGTCGGAGAAGTTCGACGGCGGCAAGCTCCGCACCGTTGTGAACGGCAAGAAGGTCTTCACGCCGATGCTGATCGTCTTTGTGACCATCGGCATGACGGACCTGCTGTTCGCCGTGGACTCCATTCCGGCAATCTTCGGCCTGACCCAGAGCGCGTTCATCGTCTTCACCGCCAACATTTTCGCCCTCATGGGATTGCGGCAGCTCTACTTCCTGCTCGGCGGCCTGATGAACCGCCTCATTTACCTGAAGCACGCACTGTCGGTCATTCTGGCGTTCATCGGCGTGAAGCTCGTGCTGCACGCCATGCACGTTAACGAACTTCCGTTCATCAACGGCGGCCACCACATCGAGTGGGCCCCGGAGATCCCCACGTACGTCTCCCTCGCGGTCATCGTGGGCACCATCATCATCGCCGTGATCGCGAGCCTGGTCAGTTCCGGCGCACAGAAGGCCAAACTGGACGCCCGCCTCGAGGAGGACGCCCGGAAGAGCCTGAGCGACGTCGACTAGGTTTAGCAGGCGCCCAGTTCAGCGGGCGGCAGCCACGCTTGGCGGCGCTGAACAGACAACCCCGGCCGGCGGCCGGGGTTGTCTGTTTTTGCTATGCAGGCGGCGGGGGCTGAAGTGTCCGTTCGCGCCGGGGCGGAGGCTGTGTGCTGTCGTCAGCTGCGGACTGAACGGACCATGCCCAGCAGGCGGCTGAAGATCGCCTCGCCGTCGTCGGCAATGCCGTCGTGGTGGAAATCGCTTGATTCCCAGGTCTGCAGCCCCCGGACGGCTGCTGCAGTCTCCAGCGAGAGGCCCCGCTCCACATAAATGTCGTCGCTGTACACGGCGGCGGCGGCCGGGACGGTATTGGCTGCCAGCTGCGCTGTGTCGTACAGCGGCTTCCAGTCCGTCTTCGCGGCCAGCAGCTCCGCCACGTCTTTCAGCGGGCGCAGTGCCGCGTCCTGCTCGAAGTACCACGGGTAGACCATTTCGCCGGTCAGGAGCACCTCCGGGGCGTTCGGGCTAAACTCCGGGAACTCCCTGAGGACCCGCCATGCGGCCCAGTCCGTTGCCCGTCCCTGGCCGTAGATGGATTCGTGCATCAGCGCGTAGAGAGGGTTGCCCGCCCGAGAGACCAGCGAGCGGACCTGCTCCAGGAAGGCATCGGACAGCCGCGCACCGCGGGGTGTGTCCACGAAGGCGTCTTCCAGCAGGTGGTGCAAACCGTCCACCCGGGTGTTCCCGCCGAGGAAGGAGCCCACCATCTGGAACCGTTCCACGGTCAGGCGTTCGCCGCCCGGCAGGAATTCCTCGGTGTCGCGCAGGTGGCGGGCGATCCGGTTCACGGCCCCGCGGTCTTCCGGGTACCAGCCGTAATACTCGGCATTGCGGGCGGCCACGCGCTTGAACGTCTCGCGGTAGACCCTGTCGGCGGGTCCGGTGAGCGGGGCCAGGCCGCCGGTGATGAGGACCTCGCGCAGGCCGTCTGGCGCGAACGAGAGGTAGGTCAGTGCGCAGAAGCCGCCGTAGCTCTGCCCGTAGATGGTCCACGGCTCCGAGCCCAGGGCATGGCGAATCAGCTCGGCGTCGGCAACGATTGAATCGGCCCGGAAATGTTCAAGGTAACGGGCCTGGGCCGGGGCGTCACCGCGCGCGGGCAGCGTGTTGCGGTCGATGGGGGAGGACAGCCCGGTGCCCCGCTGGTCCAGCATGAGGATGCGGAAGTCCTTCGCGGCCGCCTTGCTCCAGCCGCCCAGGGACATCAGCCGGTTGCCGCGGCCGCCGGGGCCGCCCTGCAGGTACACGAGCCACGGCAGGCGTTCCGCGGCCGCTTCGCTGTGTTCTGTCGAGACGTATTCGCGGGCGAACACCGTGATGGTCTCGGAGTCCGCGCCGTTTGCGGCTGGACTGAAATGGTCCAGCGGGACGGAGAAGTAGTGTTCCGCGGTGCGCATCCCGCGGTATTCGTGCCTCGCGCGGACAGTATGGATGGCGGCATCCACCGCAGCCTCAGCCACGGACGCCGGCCCCGCTGCGGGTTCCGAACGCCGCCAGGGCGGCGCCGGTAAGCCGGAAGGTGGACCATTCCTCCATCGGGTTGGCACCGAGGTTCCGGTAGAAACTGATGGACGGTTCGTTCCAGTCCAGGACACTCCACTCAACCCGTGCGTAACCGCGTTCGACGGCGGTGGCGGCCAGATGCTGCAGCAGCGCCTTACCGTGGCCTTCGCCCCGCGCCTCCGGAGTGACGTAGAGGTCCTCCAGGTAGATGCCGTGGACACCTTCCCAGGTCGAGTAGTTCAGGAACCACAGTGCGAAGCCCCGGACCTGCCCGGCGTCGTTCTCCGCCATGTGGGCAAACACACGGGGGGTGTCGCCGAACAGCGCGGCCGTCAGCATCTCCGGAGTGTTCCGGACGGCGTCCGGTTCCTTCTCATAGATGGCCAGTTCATGGATCATCTGCAGGATTGCGGGGACGTCGTCTGGGGTTGCGGGACGGATTGCGCTCATGTATCCGAGCTTACTGTGTCCTCCCGTAAGGGGCTGGCCGTCAGAGCCTGTTGACCTCGGTCACCCGGACAACGGCGGTGCCGGTTTCGTCGGAGGCGGCCAGATCCACTTCGGCGGAGATGCCCCAGTCGTGGTTGCGGGCGGGGTCGTCGAAGATCTGGCGGACCTTCCATGCTTCCGGCCCCTCGGTGATCATCAGCAGTCCCGGCCCGCGGGCGTCGGGGCCGGTACCGATGTCGTCGTGTTCGTCGAAGTAGTCGTCCAGGACGTTCTCCCACCGGTCGGCGTCCCAGCCTGCATCGCCGTCGAGCTCGCCCAGCGCGGCCGCATTCTCGTCCGCGAAAAGCTCCACGCGCCGGAACATCTCGTTCCTGACCATGACGCGGAAGGCGCGGATGTTCGACGTCAGCGACGGCGGCGGGGGAGGCGGGGCGTCGTGGGGAGTCGGCGCCGCACCGGACGTCAGCTCCTCCCACTCGTCCAGCAGGCTCGAGTCGACCTGGCGGACCAGCTCGCCGAGCCAGGCGATGAGGTCCTCGAGATCATCCCGAAGGGCGTCCTGCGGCACGGTCTGCCGCAGGGCCTTGAAGCCGTCGGCGAGGTACCGCAGCACGATGCCTTCGGAGCGGGCCAGCCCGTAGAACTGGACGAACTCGCCGAAGTTCATGGCGCGTTCGTACATGTCCCGGATGATGGACTTCGGCGCCAGTTCAAAGTCGCCCACCCACGGCGCCGCCTTCCGGTAGACCTCGAAGGCTTCACCAAGGATTTCCCCGAGGGGCTGCGGGTACGTGACCTCATCGAGCATCGCCATGCGCTGGTCGTACTCGATGCCGTCCGCCTTCATCGCGGCGATGGCCTCACCCCGGGCCTTCTTCTGCTGGGCGGAGAGGATCTGACGCGGCTTTTCCAGCGTGGACTCGATGACAGAGACCACATCCAGTGCGTACGACGGCGATTCCGGATCCAGCAGTTCCAGCGCGGCCAGGGCAAAGGGGGAGAGCGGCTGGTTCAGGGCAAAGTTGGCCTGCAGATGGACTGTCAGGCGGACGCTCCTGCCGTCGGCGCCCTGCTCTGCCGGCGGGATGCGCTCTACCACCTCGGCGGCGAGCAGCTCGCGGTAAATCGCGAGCGCCTTCTTCATCAGCCGCAGCTGCGAAGGCCGCGTTTCATGGTTCTCGGTGAGCAGGCGCCGGGCAGCAGTGAAGGGATCACCGGGCCGTTCCATCAGGTTCATCAGCATCGCGTGGGTGACCGTGAAGCTGGAGGTGAGCGGGTCTGGAACAGATTCCACCAGGCGGTTGTAGGTGGGCTCGCCCCAGGACACGAAGCCTTCCGGCGGCTTCTTCTTGACCACCTGGCGCAGCTTCTTCTGGTCATCGCCGAACTTGGCGGTTGCCTTGGCCATCGCCTTGACGTTCTCGACCACGTGCTCCGGCGCCTGGACCACGACTGTGCCGGCGGTGTCGTAGCCGGCCCGGCCCGCGCGGCCGGCGATCTGATGGAATTCGCGGGAGTTGAGCAGGCGGGTGCGGACACCGTCGTATTTGCTCAGCGCGGTAAGCAGGACCGTACGGATGGGCACGTTGATGCCGACGCCCAGCGTGTCGGTGCCGCAGATGACCTTCAGCAGGCCCGCCTGGGCGAGCTGCTCCACCAGGCGGCGGTACTTGGGCAGCATGCCGGCGTGGTGCACGCCGATGCCGTGCCGGACCAGCCGGTTAAGGGTCTTGCCGAAGCCCGCGGCGAAGCGGAAGTTCGCGATCAGCTCGGCGATCCGGTCCTTCTCCTCGCGGCTGCAGACGTTGATGCTCATCAGCGTCTGGGCCCGTTCGATGGCTTCGGCCTGGCTGAAGTGAACCACATAGACGGGAACCTGCCTGGTGGACAGCAATTCCTCGAGCGTCTCGTGGACGGGGGTCTGGTGATAGTAGTAGTGCAGCGGAATAGGACGTTCCGCGGAACTGACGGTGGTGGTGGGCCGGCCCGTGAGCTCGGTCATCCCGGCCTCGAAGCGGCTCACGTCCCCGAGCGTGGCGGACATCAGGAGGAACTGGGCCTGCGGGAGCTCCAGGAGCGGGACCTGCCAGGCCCAGCCGCGCTGCGGATCCGCATAGAAATGGAACTCGTCCATGATGACCGCCCCAAGGTCCGCTGCGGCACCTTCCCGCAGCGCGATGTTGGCCAGGATTTCCGCCGTGCAGCAGATAATCGGGGCGTCCTGGTTGACGCCGGAATCGCCGGTGATCATGCCCACGTTCTCAGCCCCGAAAATGTCGCATAGGGCGAAGAACTTTTCCGAGACCAGGGCCTTGATGGGAGCCGTGTAGTAGCTGCGCTCCCCGCGGGCCATCGCCTGGAAGTGCGCGGCAATGGCCACTAGGGATTTGCCAGAACCGGTTGGTGTCGCAAGGATCACGTTGGCGCCGGAGGCGAATTCCATGATGGCTTCGTCCTGGGCGGCGTACAGCTCCAGTCCCCGGCTTTCCGTCCACTCCACGAACCGCAGGTAAAGAGTGTCCGGGTCAACCTCCGCCGTTGCGATCCGTGCGGCCGGGGAGGGGAGCTGTTCAACGAGTTTCATTGCTTTCCAGCTTAGTGCGTGTGCCTGCCTTGCGTGCTTTCTCCCGTGCCCGCCGCTAGGCTCGCGGTGGCTGCACGTTCAGGGCGGCCGCGGCGCAGGCTGACCGCACCTGACGCTGACCGCGCCGTCACGACCCACCGGAGGCCAAGTGCACTGGGATCCCGCGAAATACGTCCAGTTCGGCGACTACCGACAGCGCCCGTTTTTTGACCTGACCGGCCGCATAGACGCCGCCGCACCCCGTGAAGTGGTGGACCTGGGGTGCGGGCCGGGCAACCTGACGGCGGCCCTGGCGGAACGCTGGCCCGGGGCCCGGGTAGTGGGCCTCGATTCCTCGCCGGAGATGCTGTCCAAGGCTGAAATCCACGCGGCGGCACCGCGCCTGGAGTTCCGCCTCGGCGACATTGCCGGCTGGACGCCGTCGCCCGAGACCGACGTTGTGGTGAGCAACGCCGCGCTGCAGTGGATCCCGGAACACCGGGAACTGCTCCCAGGTTGGCTGGAAGCGCTGGGGCCGGGTGCGTGGTTCGCGCTCCAAGTGCCGGGCAACTTCGAGTCCCCTTCCCACACGCTCATGCGGGAACTCGCCGAGTCGCCGGGCTGGGCCGCAAGGCTCGACGGCGTCCTCCGCCACGATGACGCCGTTGCCGAGCCCTCACGGTACCTGGAGATCATGCTCGACGCCGGGTGCGCGGCTGATGCGTGGGAAACCACCTACCTGCAGCTGCTTTCCGGGGAAGACCCGGTGTTGGAGTGGGTGCGGGGGACAGGCCTGCGGCCTGTCCTGGCTGCTCTCACGCCGGAAGAGGGGGGCGAATTCGAGACCGAATATGCCGCGCTCCTGGCAAAGGCGTACCCCGCCACGGCCCATGGAACCGTCTTTCCGTTCCGAAGGATCTTCGCCGTGGCACGGAAGCTTTAGGGCGCGGTTCCCGGGTTCTTCTCCGGCCCTCTTTAATTGGGGCCGGCGGTGAACCGTAGGCGTTTCCGGCGCGTCTTTATAGACAACGAAGTGACGAATGTGATGTAGCTTACAATGGCGAGGCGGGCATGGGGACCGGTTAACCAGGCCCGTGTTCTGCCCCGGCGATGGAGGAGGCGCGGTGCTCTTTGGTTTGATGCGCCGCCTCCTCGGAGAACACCGCGCCACGGTGTGGGGCATCATCGTGCTGCAAATGCTCCAGACCGCCGGCAACCTGCTGCTCCCCACGCTGAACGCCAGCGTCATCGATGAAGGGATCCTGCCGCGGCGGACGGACGTGATCCTCCGCCTCGGCGGCTGGATGATCGGACTCTCCGTAGTCCAGGTGGCCGCCGCCCTCGGCGCGGGCTATCTCGGTGCCGCGGTGGCCATGAAGATCGGCCACCGTCTCCGGCGCGAACTTTTCGCTAAGGTCCAGGCCATGTCCTCCCAGGAAGTGGGTGCCTTCGGCGCTCCCAGCCTTGTCACCCGGGCCACGAACGACGTCCAGCAAATCCAGACCTTCGCCGTGCTGGTCTTCACCATGCTGGCCGCCGCGCCCGTCATGGGCATCGGCGGCATCATCCTGGCGATCCAGCAGGACGCGGCCCTGTCCGCCGTCGTGATCGCCATTGTTCCGCTCCTGATGGTCATCATGGCCCTCATTGTGCGGCGCCTGATTCCGCTCTACCGCCAGGGCCAGGCTCTGATCGACGGCGCAACCAGGATCCTGCGCGAACAGATCATCGGTGCCAGCGTTATCCGGTCCTTCGTACGCCAGGACCACGAGGCGGCACGCTTTGCCGAGGCGAACCGCAAACTGACGGGCAACAACCTCCAATCGGCCCTCCTCGTCGCCGGCATGCTGCCCATGATCATGATCGTGGTGAACCTGTCGTCCGTGACGGTGGTCTGGTTCGGCGGCCACCTCATCCAAAGCGGCCAGATGCAAGTGGGGGCACTCACGGCCTTCATCGCGTACATCCTGCAAATCCTGCTCGCCATCATGATGGCCATGTACGTGTTCATGACCGCTCCCCGCGCGGCCGTCTGCGCTGAGCGCATCCAGGGCGTGCTGGACGTGGACCCGGCCATTGCGGGTCCGTCCCCGATCTCCCCGACCGGCGCTTTCGTCGACGGCGCTTTCGTCGAGGGTGCCGCTGCTGGCGGAATATCCGACGCCGGCACGCCGACCGGAGGAACGGTGGAATTCCGAGACGTCGTTTTCGCCTATCCGGGCGCAGAAACTCCGGTTCTGGCCGGCATCTCTTTCACGGCCGGCCCCGGGTCCGTCACCGCCATCATCGGTTCCACGGGAAGCGGCAAGAGCACACTGCTGAATCTGCTGCCGCGCTTCCTGGACGCCGTCGGCGGTGAAATCCGGTTCGGCGGACGGGACATCCGCACACTGCAGCTGGACGAGCTGCGGGGCCGGATGGCGGTGGTTCCACAGCGTGCCTACCTCTTTTCCGGCACCATCGCAGGAAACCTGCGCATGGCATCGCCCGCGGCCACGGACGAAGACCTGTGGCTGGCCCTCCGGCGGGCGCAGGCGGAAGAGTTTGTCCGCAACCTCCCGAACGGCCTGAACGCCGCGGTCGGGCAGGGCGGGGCCGGACTTTCGGGTGGCCAGCGGCAGCGTCTCTGCATTGCGCGCGCCATTCTCCGCAAGGCGGAGCTTTTCCTCTTCGACGACAGCTTCTCCGCTCTGGACTACGCCACGGAAGCCAGTGTCCGGGAGGCGCTGGTGCCCGCCCTGGAATCAGCCACCGTGATCATTGTTGCCGAGCGGATTTCCAGCATCGTGGACGCCGGCCAAATCCTCGTCCTGAATGACGGCCGGCTGGTGGCCCAAGGGACCCACCCGGACCTCCTCCGGACTTCCCGGACCTACCGTGAGATCGCCGAATCGCAGCTCGCCCTGGACGAACTGCCATGAGAGGCGCACATGCCGCCGTGAGGCCGGTGAACATATTCTTGGCGGCTGCCGCCCGGCTCATCGGGCTGCTGCGTCCGGTCCGGGGCCGCATGTCCATTGCCGTTGCTGCCACCTGCGGTTTCGCAGCGCTCAACGTCGCGGCGCCGAAACTCCTCGGCGACGCCACGGACGTAGTGGTGGCGTCCTTTGTGGGCGGCACTTTAGACGAAGGCAAGCTGGCAGGGCTGCTCCTGTTGGTGGCGCTGATGTACGTCGGCACGTCGCTCTTCAACTGGCTTCAGGGCGCACTCACCGCCAGCGCCGTGCAGCGGCTCGTCTTCGGCCTCCGCTCTGCCGTCGAAGCAAAACTGCACCGGCTGCCGTCGTCGCACTTCCAGGAGCAGACGCGCGGTGACGTGCTCAGCCGGGCGACCAACGACGTCGACAATATCTCGCAGTCCCTCAACCAGTTGCTCACGCAGGTGATCATGGCCGTCCTCATGCTGTTGGGCTCACTGGCCATGATGCTCTGGATCTCGCCGCTGCTGGCGGCAATCGCCCTCATTTCCGTGCCGATATCCACTCTCATCACCGTGCTGATAGCCCGGAAGTCGCAGGCAGACTTCGCCGACCAGTGGGCTTCGACGGGAACGCTGAACGCCCACATCGAGGAATTCGTGACGGGCCACGAGGTGATCAAGGCATTTGGGCAGCAGGAAGCCGTGGCGGAGATTTTCGGGCACGGCAACGACCGCCTGGCCCGAACATCCGCCAGGGCACAATACGTTTCCGGCGCAGTGCAGCCGCTCATGGTGTTCATTGCAAACCTCAACTACGTGGCTGTGGCCGTGGTGGGTGCCCTCCAAGTCGCGGCCGGGACCATGACCATTGGCGGCATCCAGGCCTTCATCCAGTTCAGCAGGCTCTTCACGCAGCCCATGGGCCAGATCGGTGGAATGCTGACCCTGATGCAATCCTGCGCGGCGTCAGCGGAACGGGTTTTTTCCCTCCTGGACGCCGAAGAGATCCCTCCGGAGACTGCACCCGCCCTCCGGGAGCCAGAGAACCTGGGTGGGCGCATCGACTTCGATGACGTGACCTTCGGGTATGTCCCGGGCGTGCCCGCCGTGAGGGGGCTGACCTTTTCAGTCCTGCCAGGACAGACCGTGGCCATCGTCGGCCACACAGGCGCCGGGAAAACCACGGTAGTGAACCTGCTGATGCGTTTCTATGAGCTGGACTCCGGCCGAATCACTTTTGGCGGCACCGATATCGCCACCGTGCCGCTGGATTCACTGCGGTCCAACTTTGGTGTGGTGCTTCAGGACGTCTGGCTCTTCAGCGGGACGATCCGCGAAAATATTGAATACGGCTGGCCGGGGGCAAGCGACGCGGAGATCATTGCTGCAGCCGAAGCAACCCATGTTGACCACTTCGTCCGCGCCCTGCCGGGCGGCTACTCCACAGAGCTCGGGAACGACGGCGACTCGCTGAGCCAAGGGCAGCGGCAGCTCATCACCATTGCGCGGGCGGAACTGGCGGGGCGCGGCGTCCTGATTTTGGATGAGGCCACCAGCTCTGTCGACTCGCGGACAGAGGTGCAAATCCGGCTGGCCATGAACAGGCTGCGGCAGGGAAGGACCAGCTTCGTCATTGCCCACAGGTTGTCCACCATCCGCGACGCTGATCTAATCTTGGTCATGGATCACGGACGCATCGTTGAACAGGGAACCCACCAAAGCCTGCTGTCCGCGGGTGGACATTACACACGCCTCTACAACTCACAGTTCCGCCGCCTCGACCGGGCATACGTCACCGGGGACGCGGCAGCGGCGCGTGAGGGTGCGGGGCAGGGGAGTGCACGGCACCGGGGCGCCGGCAACGGTGGTACCGGGGTGTCGGCCCTGTGAGCGCCGGTCAGTCATTCCCCGGAGAGTGGAAACCCAACCACGGAAGTTCCGTGGCCCTCTACGAACAACTCCGGCTCCACGTCATCGAGCAGGCAGACCAGGGAAAGATTGCCCCCGGGACCCGGCTGCCCGCTGTCAGGAACCTTGCCGAGCTTCTCGGCGTCGCTCCCCACACGGTCGCCAGGGCCTACAAGGAGCTCGAAGCCGCCGGAGTTGTGGCCACCAAAGGGCGGAACGGGACGGTCGTGTGTGCCCGGGATGAACGCTGGGGTGCGCTCTCGGCGGCCGCCGCCGCATACGCCGACGCCGCCAAGTCGCAGGGCGCCAGCTTCGCCGAGGCCGTCCACCTGCTCGCCGCGGCCTACGACGCCGAATAGCAGGCCCGCATGGATATTCGAAGAAGTTTTCGATTAGCATTAGTGGGTGCCTAAAGCCGTAGCTGAAGAATCAGCCGTTGATGCCCACTCCGCCGTCGTGCCCCTGAACCCTGCGAAACCGGAGCGCGCGACTCCTGCGCGCCCGGATCTGTCCCGCCTGGTAGTCAAGGGCGCACGGGAACACAACCTGCGCAACGTGGACCTCGATCTTCCGCGGGACGCGATGATCGTCTTCACCGGCCTCTCGGGTTCGGGGAAGTCGTCCCTTGCCTTCGACACCATCTTCGCCGAGGGCCAGCGCCGCTACGTCGAGTCGCTCTCGGCCTACGCCCGGCAGTTCCTCGGGCAGGTGGACAAGCCCGACGTCGACTTCATCGAAGGCCTTTCCCCGGCGGTGTCCATCGACCAGAAGTCCACGAGCAAGAACCCGCGCTCCACGGTCGGCACCATCACCGAGATCTACGACTACATGCGTCTGCTGTGGGCGCGAGTGGGCCGCCCGTACTGCCCGGTCTGCGGCGAGCCCGTCATCAAGCAGACACCGCAGCAGATCGTGGACCAGCTGCTGGAACTGGAGCACGGCACCCGCTTCCAGGTCCTCGCACCCGTGGTGCGCGGCCGCAAGGGCGAGTTCGTCGACCTCTTCAAGGAACTGACGGCAAAAGGCTATTCCCGCGCCCGGGTGGACGGGGAGCTCATTCAGCTCAGCGATCCCCCCAAGCTCGGCAAGCAGTTCAAGCACACCATCGAAGTCGTAGTGGACAGGCTCGTGGTCAAGGAGGGCATCAGCCAGCGGCTGACGGATTCCATCGAGACGGCCCTGGGACTGGCCGAAGGCCGCGTGCTGGCTGAGTTCGTGGACCTCGACGCCGATGCCCCCGGCCGCCTGCGTGCGTTCTCGGAAAATCTGGCGTGCCCCAACGAGCACCCGCTGGCCATCGACGAAATCGAGCCGAGGTCGTTCTCCTTCAACAACCCGTTCGGCGCCTGCTCGGCCTGCAGCGGCATCGGAACCAAGCTCGAAGTCGATGAGGACCTCATCGTTCCGAATGCGGAGCTTTCGCTGGCCGAAGGTGCCATCGCGCCGTGGTCCCTCGGCACCGCCACCACGGAATACTGGAACCGGCTGCTGGACGGACTCGCCAAGGACGTCGGCTTCTCCATGGACACCCCATGGGAGAAGCTGACGGCCGACGTCCGCCAGACCGTCCTCCACGGCAAGGACCATAACGTGGTGGTTCAGTACCGCAACAGGTTTGGCCGGGAGCGCAAATACAGCACCGGGTTCGAAGGCGCCATCCAGTACGTGCACCGCAAGCATGGCGAGACGGATTCGGACTGGGCCCGCGACCGCTACGAGGAATACATGCGGCAGGTTCCCTGCCCTGCATGCAACGGCGCGAGGCTCAACCCGGCGTCGCTGTCTGTCCTCATCAACGGCAAATCGATCGCGGAGGTGGCAGCGCTGCCCATGCGGGATTGCGCCGAATTCCTCAGCAATCTCGTGCTGACCGGACGCGAGGCACAGATCGCCCACCAGGTCCTCAAGGAAATCCAGGCCCGGCTGACGTTCCTGTTGGACGTCGGGCTGGAATACCTGAACCTTGAACGGCCCTCCGCGACCCTTTCCGGCGGCGAGGCACAGCGGATCCGGCTTGCAACGCAGATCGGCTCCGGTCTGGTGGGCGTGCTGTATGTCTTGGACGAGCCCTCCATCGGGCTGCACCAGAGGGACAACCGCCGGCTCATCGAGACGCTCACCCGGCTCAGGGACATGGGCAACACCCTCATCGTGGTCGAGCACGATGAAGACACCATCCATGAAGCGGACTGGATCGTCGACATCGGGCCCGGGGCAGGGGAGCACGGCGGCCAGGTGGTCCACTCCGGGTCCTACGAAGCCCTGCTCGAGAACACGGCGTCCCTCACCGGTGACTACCTTTCGGGGCGGAAGAAGATCGACGTCCCCAAGAAACGGCGCAAGTACGACAAAAAGCGTGAGCTGAAAGTCATCGGCGCCCGGGAAAACAATCTCATTAATGTCGATGCCGCTTTCCCGCTGGGCTTGTTTACGGCCGTGACGGGAGTCAGCGGCTCCGGCAAGTCCACCCTGGTGAACGAGATCCTGTACAAGGTGCTCGCCAACAAGCTCAACGGCGCCAAGCAGGTGGCGGGGCGGCACAAGACCGTCCAGGGGCTGGAGCACCTGGACAAGGTGGTCCATGTGGACCAGAGCCCCATCGGGCGCACACCGCGCTCCAACCCGGCCACGTACACGGGGGTGTTCGACAACATCCGCAAGCTGTTCGCGGAAACCACCGAGGCCAAGGTCCGCGGATACTTGCCGGGACGCTTCTCCTTCAACGTCAAGGGCGGCAGGTGCGAGGCCTGTTCGGGTGACGGCACGCTGAAGATCGAGATGAACTTCCTGCCGGATGTGTATGTTCCCTGTGAGGTCTGCCACGGTGCCCGGTACAACCGTGAGACGCTCGAAGTGCACTACAAGGGCAAGACCATCGCGGACGTGCTGAACATGCCGATCGAGGAAGGGGCCGAATTCTTCGCGGCATTCTCCCCGATTGCCCGTCACCTCAACACGCTCGTGGATGTCGGACTCGGCTACGTGCGCCTCGGCCAGCCAGCCACCACGCTCTCCGGCGGCGAAGCCCAGCGTGTGAAGCTCGCTGCGGAGCTCCAGAAGCGCTCCAACGGCCGCAGCATCTACGTCCTGGACGAGCCGACCACCGGCCTGCACTTCGAGGACATCCGGAAGCTGCTGCTGGTACTTCAGGGCCTGGTGGACAAGGGCAACACCGTCATCACCATCGAGCACAACCTGGACGTCATCAAAAGTGCGGACTGGGTCGTGGACCTCGGCCCGGACGGCGGCTCGGGAGGCGGACGGATCGTGGCATCAGGAACGCCGGAGCAGCTTGCCAAGTCGACGGAGAGCCACACCGCCAGCTTCCTGGCGGAGATCCTCGGCTAGAGCAGGCAGCTGACCAGCCCATTCGGCGGACGGCGGTGAAATTCACCATGCCGTGCGGGGAAGTATTCCCTGCACGGCATGTGAGTTTGAGCAAAGGTGCTGTCATGAGAAACTAAGCCGGTGACTTCAACAACAGTGCCCGTGATCTTCGACCTGGACGGCACTCTTGTCGATCCGGCCGGCGGAATAACAGACGGAATTGCGTCGGCCCTCCGGGAATTTGGCCTTCCCGTCCCCGCCCAGGACGTCCTGGACGCCATGATCGGGCCCAAGCTGAGCGATTCACTGCTGAATATCGCGGCCGTTCCACCGGCCATGCTTGCTGCAGTCATCCGGAGCTACCGGATGCATTACCTTGACACCGGCATATCGCAGAGCCGCCTGTACCCAGGGATTGTGGAGCTCCTCGACAGCTACGTGGCCGCAGGACGGCCCGTCGCCGTAGCCACGCAGAAGCCGGAAACCCTGGCGCAGCTTGTCCTGCAGCACCACAAGATAGCAAACCGGTTCCAGTCCGTCCGGGGATCCGCGGTCAACGAAACCGCAGCGGCGGCCGGACCGGTCGGCAAGACGGGCATCATTGCTGCCGCCATGGCCGACCTCCGCACGCAGCATGCCGTGATGGTGGGGGACCGCGCCCAGGACGTGGCAGGAGCACTCGCCAATGGCCTGGACTGCGTCGGTGTCGGCTGGGGTTTTGCCCTTGACGGCGAACTGGAGGAAGCCGGGGCAGTCGCCGTGGTTCACGACACCCCCAGCCTGCGCACCACCATCGAGGAACTGGAATCAGTCCGCGCCGCCGCCCTGAGTGAGGTGCGCAACGATGGAGCTGTTTGACGGCATCCGCTGGACCACCCGCGGGCTGATTTCGGGAACGTGCCGGCCAACGGTCATCGGACTGGAAAACGTCCCCAAGGAGGGCCCGTTCATCGTGGCCCCCAACCACCTCTCGTTCCTGGACAGCGTGATTGTGCAGGCGCTGATGCCGCGGCCGGTCGCTTTCTTCGCCAAAGCGGAGTACTTCACCACCAGAGGCTTCAAGGGGCGGCTCATGAAGTCGTTCTTTGAAGCCGTCGGCTCCATTCCCGTTGAGCGCGGGGAGCAGGCCGCCAGCGTGCAGGCGCTGAAGACGCTCCTGGACATCCTGGAGGACGGGAAAGGCATCGGCATTTACCCCGAGGGCACACGGTCGCGGGACGGGATCCTCTACCGTGGCCGGACCGGCGTTGGCTGGCTTGCACTCACGACGGGCGCGCCAGTCATCCCGGTGGGCCTCATCGGAACCGAGAAGCTGCAACCCGCCGGCCGCAATGCCGTCAAACCCCAGCACTTCACGATGAAGGTCGGAGAGCCGCTCTATTTCGAGAAGACCGGCCCGGACCACTCCCTGCCGGCACGCCGCCAGGTCACTGACCGCATCATGGACGCCATTGCCGGGCTGAGCGGCCAGGAGCGCTCCACGAGCTACAACCAGAGCAAGGCCGTCGAGTAGGCAGTGCCCCCGCACCCAGGCGTCGTCCGGCGCCTCCAGGGCCGGGCAACGGGCCTGCCTGAAGCTCAGTAGACTTGAAGCGTGGCAGATCCAGCAAGTTACCGACCCCAGACGGGTGAAATTCCGACCAATCCGGGCGTATACAGGTTCAGGGATCCCCACGGCAGGGTCATCTACGTGGGCAAGGCCAAGAACCTCCGCTCCCGCCTGAACTCGTACTTCGCCAACCCCGCGGGCCTCCTGCCCAAGACCCACGCCATGGTCCATACCGCCAGCAGCGTGGAATGGACGGTGGTGGGCAGCGAGCTTGAGTCGCTGCAGCTGGAGTACACGTGGATCAAGGAATTCAAGCCGCGGTTCAATGTCGTGTTCCGGGACGACAAGACCTACCCGTACCTCGCCGTCACCATGGGGGAGAAGCTGCCCCGTGTGCAGGTCATGCGCGGCGAGCGGCGCAAGGGCACCCGCTACTTCGGCCCCTACACGGCGGGCGCCATCCGGGAAACCATGGACACCCTGCTGCGTGTCTTCCCGGTGCGCAGCTGCAGCCCGGGTGTCCTCAAACGAGCCCAGGCCAGCGGCCGGCCGTGCCTGCTCGGCTACATCGACAAATGCTCGGCCCCCTGCGTCGGCCGGGTTACGCCCGAGGAGCACCGGGCTCTGGCCGAGGACTTCTGCGCCTTCATGGGAGGCGAGGCCAAGCGCTTCATCTCCCGGCTGGAAAAAGAGATGGCAGCCGCCGTCGCCGAACTTGACTACGAACGGGCCGCCCGGCTCCGCGACGACATCGTCGCCCTCCGCAAAGTCTTTGAACGCAACGCCGTGGTGCTCGCTGAAGACACGGACGCCGACGTTTTCGCGCTGTACGAGGACGAGCTCGAAGCTGCGGTTCAGGTGTTCCATGTGCGCGGCGGCCGCGTCAGGGGCCAGCGCGGGTGGGTGGTTGAAAAGGTGGAGGATTCCACGACGCCGGACCTTGTGGAGCACCTGCTGCAGCAGGTCTACGGGGAGGACGGCGATACCCAGGGTCGGCTGCCCCGCGAGGTGCTGGTTCCGGTGGAGCCGAGCAACGCAGCTGAACTGGCGGTGTGGCTGGGCGGCCTTCGGGGCGCGAAAGTGGACATCCGGGTGCCGCAGCGCGGCGACAAGGCCGCACTGATGTCGACGGTCCGGGAGAACGCGGAGCACGCGCTCAAGCTCCACAAGACCAGGCGTGCCGGCGATCTCACCGTGCGGTCCCAGGCCCTGCAGGAACTGCAGGAAGCCCTGGAGCTGCCCGTGCCGCTGCTGCGGATCGAGTGCTACGACGTCTCCCACGTCCAGGGAACGAACGTCGTGGCCTCGATGGTGGTGGTGGAAGACGGTCTGCCTAAGAAATCCGACTACCGTAAATTCTCCATCACGGGAGCGGCGGCTACGGATGACACCGCGGCCATGCACGACGTCCTCACCCGGCGCTTCCGTCACTATCTGCTGGATAAGACGGCACAGGTGGAGGCCTCCGACCTGGGAACCGTCACGGCGAAGCCTGCCGGGTCGGCCGACGCGCCGGTAGAGGACACCACCACTCCCGCACCGCGGGCCAAATTCGCCTACCCTCCCAACCTCGTGGTGGTGGACGGAGGAAAACCGCAGGTCAACGCGGCTGCACGCGCCCTCGCGGGGCTCGGTGTGGACGACGTCTATGTTGTGGGACTGGCCAAAAGGCTTGAGGAGGTGTGGCTGCCGGACAGTGATTTCCCGGTCATTTTGCCCCGTTCGTCGCAGGGCCTGTACATGTTGCAGCGCATCCGCGACGAGGCCCACCGCTTTGCCATTTCGTTCCACCGGCAGAAGCGCGGAAAGGCCATGACCGTCTCGGTCCTTGACGGCGTGCCCGGCCTCGGCGACTCCAAGCGCAAGGCGCTGCTGGCGCACTTCGGCTCCGCCAAGAAAATCAAGGCGGCGTCCATCGACGAGCTCACCGCGGCTAAAGGCATCGGCCCGTCGCTTGCCGCGGCCATCGTCACCCACTTCAGCTCGAACGGAGCCGGGAGCGAGTCCGCCGACGCCATGCCAGCCATCAACATGACCACCGGCGAAGTCCTGGAAACTTAGCTAGCGTCCTGAATCTTAGCTAGGGTAAGTACGGGAATCCTGCCGCGCGCACTGGCGTGCGCAGGCACACAAGAAGCGCAGAGCAGGAATGGGGCTGGATTTAATGGCAGAGTCGACGGCGGGATCGGGCGCGGACGAGGACGGCCTCACACCGGTCAAGCCAGTCGAGGCAGAACTGCTGGTGGTGACCGGCATGTCCGGGGCGGGCCGCAGCACAGCGGCTGACGCCCTCGAAGACCACGGCTGGTACGTCGTCGAAAACCTGCCGCCGCAGATGCTGGGCACCCTCGCCGAGCTGGTCTCCCACGCCCCGCAGTCCATTCCCAAGCTGGCGGTCGTCATGGACGTGCGGAGCAAGGCGCTGTTCGCGGACATCCGCGCAGCCCTCGGCGCCCTGGCGGCCAGTGGAGTCACATTCCGGGTGCTGTTCCTGGATGCGAGCGACGACGTCCTGGTCCGCCGGTTCGAGCAGGGCAGGCGCCCGCACCCGCTCCAGGGCGGGGGCCGGATCCTGGACGGCATTGCCGCCGAGCGCGAACTCCTCAAGGAGCTGCGGGATTCCTCCGACCTCGTCCTCGACACGTCCGCGCTCAATGTGCACGGGCTGGCCACCGCCATCACGGAACTGTTCACGGAGACTGGCCCTGTGGCCCTGCGGCTGAACGTCATGAGCTTCGGCTTCAAGTACGGCCTGCCCGTGGATGCGAACTATGTGGCGGACGTCCGCTTCATTCCCAACCCGCACTGGGTGCCGAAGCTCCGCCCGCACACCGGCCTCGACCAGGACGTGAGCGACTACGTCCTCGAGGCCGAAGGCGTTCCGAGTTTCGTCGAACGCTACGTCCTGGCACTTGAACCCGTCCTCGACGGGTACCGCCGCGAGAACAAGCACTACGCCACCATCGCCGTGGGATGCACCGGCGGGAAACACCGCTCGGTGGCGGTCGCCGTCGAGCTTTCCAAGAAACTGGCGCAATATCCGCGCGTCACGGTGACCACCACCCACCGGGATCTGGGCCGCGAATAATGGGAGTTCTCACCGGCCCGCTGCCGCTCATTCCGCCCTCCGGCCTGGCCGGCTCCCAGCAGGCAAAGGGACCTTCGGTCGTGGCCCTCGGCGGAGGCCACGGCCTCTCGGCCTCGTTGTCGGCGCTGCGGCTGCTGACGTCCGAGCTGACCGCTATTGTCACCGTGGCGGACGACGGCGGATCCTCCGGCCGCCTCCGCGAAGAGTACGGAGTCCTGCCCCCGGGCGATCTCCGGATGGCGCTGTCCGCGCTGTGCGACGACACCGACTGGGGCCGCACCTGGCGCGACGTCATGCAGCACCGCTTCCGGTCAGGGCCGGGCGGCGGCTCGCTGGACGACCACGCCATGGGAAACCTGCTGATCGTTACGCTCTGGGAGCTGCTCGGCGATGCAGTGGCCGGGCTGAAGTGGGCCGGCGCACTGCTCGGGGCCCGCGGCCAGGTGCTGCCCATGTCCACGGTGCCGCTCACCATCGAGGGTGACGTCCGCGTTGCCTCGCCCGACGGCAGCAGCACGCTCACCACCATCAAAGGCCAGGCGCGCTGCGCCGTCGCCGGCTCGCTTGAGAGCGTCAGGCTGCTGCCCGAACATGCACCGGCGTGCGTGGAGGCTTTGACGGCAATCGAACTGGCCGACTGGGTGGTTCTCGGTCCGGGGTCGTGGTACACCTCCGTCCTGCCGCACCTGTTGCTGCCGGAGATGCGGCAGGCGCTGTGTGACACGCCGGCCAAACGCTGCCTGACCATGAACCTCGCCATGGACACCAAGGAGACCTCGGGGATGTCCGCCGCCGACCACCTGCACGTCCTGCGCACCTACGCTCCGGAGTTCAGCGCGGACGTGGTGCTCGCCGACCCCGCGTCCGTTTCGGATATGAAGGAGTTTGAGCGGGCCGCCGGGATGATCGGAGCCGAGGTTGTCTTGGGTAAAGTGGGGGCTCCGGGTCGGCGTCCTGTACACGACCCCCTGCGGCTCGCAACGGCCTACCAGGATATTTTTGGGAACAGTTAGGAAGGTGCCATGGCACTGACAGCATCAGTCAAGGAAGAACTGTCCCGCCTGGACATAAAGAAGTCTTCGGTCCGCAAGGCCGAAGTCTCGGCCATGCTCCGCTTTGCCGGCGGACTGCACATCATTTCCGGCCGGATTGTCATCGAGGCCGAAGTGGACCTGGCCTCCACGGCCCGGCGCCTGCGGGCAGCCATCGCCGAAGTCTATGGGCACCAGAGCGAAATCATCGTCGTCTCCGGCAGCGGGCTGCGACGCGGCAGCCGTTACGTGGTGCGGGTAGTCCGCGACGGCGAGGCCCTGGCCCGGCAGACCGGCCTCCTGGACACCCGGGGCCGCCCGGTGCGCGGACTGCCTTCGGTGGTGGTCAACGGCTCGGCCGCCGACGCCGAGGCGGTGTGGCGCGGTGCTTTCCTGGCCCACGGTTCCCTGACCGAGCCCGGCCGGTCTTCCTCCATGGAAGTCACCTGTCCCGGCCCGGAATCCGCATTGGCCCTGGTAGGTGCCGCGAGGCGGCTCGGCATCCAGGCGAAGGCGCGTGAAGTCAGGGGAGTGGACCGCGTGGTGATCCGCGACGGCGACACAATCGCCGCACTGCTCACCCGGATGGGCGCCCACGACGCGCTGATGGTCTGGGAGGAACGGCGCATGCGGAAGGAAGTGCGGGCCACCGCCAACCGGCTCGCCAACTTCGACGACGCCAATCTCCGGCGTTCGGCCCAGGCGGCGGTAGCCGCAGGAGCACGCGTCGACCGAGCCCTGGAGATCCTCGGCGACGACGTTCCCGAACACCTCAAATACGCAGGGGAGCTCAGGGTTGCCCACAAACAGGCCAGCCTCGATGAACTTGGACGGCTCGCCGATCCGCCCATGACCAAGGACGCCATCGCCGGACGCATCCGGCGTCTGCTGGCCATGGCCGACAAACGTGCCTCTGATCTCGGCATTCCCGGGACGGATGCCAATGTGACGCCGGAAATGCTGGACGAGTAGCGGCGCCCCTAGAATCAAGACCAGATGGTGGAGATACCCTGGCTGGCCGGGAGCTTCGGCTCAGGAACCGGTGAGGGTGCCAGGATCCAGCCATTGGAAATTTCCGGGTGACCAGTCATCCGGATGCACAATCCGAGAGTTACCAAACCGGACAAGCTGTCCACTACATTGGAGGATTTTGTGACCGAGTACGTTCTGCCCGAACTCAAGTACGACTACGCAGCGCTGGAGCCCCACATCTCCGCGAAGATCATGGAGCTGCACCACAGCAAGCACCATGCAGCCTACGTAACGGGCGCCAACAACGCGCTGGCCCAGCTCGCCGAGGCCCGCGACAAGGGCGACTTCGCCAACATCAACCGTCTTTCCAAGGACCTGGCCTTCCACACCGGCGGCCACATCAACCACTCCGTGTTCTGGAACAACCTCTCGCCGGACGGCGGCGACAAGCCGGAGGGCGAGCTGGCTGCAGCCATCGACGACGCCTTCGGCTCCTTCGACGCTTTCCGCGCCCAGTTCTCCGCAGCCGCCCTCGGCCTGCAGGGATCCGGCTGGGGCTTCCTGGCGTACGAGCCCATCGGCGGCAACCTCGTCATCGAGCAGCTCTACGACCAGCAGGGCAATGTGGCACTTGGCACCACGCCGCTGCTCATGCTGGACATGTGGGAGCACGCCTTCTACCTCGACTACGTCAACGTCAAGGCGGACTACGTCAAGGCATTCTGGAACATCGTGAACTGGGCAGATGTCGCGCAGCGCTTCGCCGCCGCCCGCGCCAATGCCACCGGTCTGATCACGCTCTAGGGCTGTGATGTGCGCAACGCACACTGGTAACAAACTTCACATTCGGCGTCTTTAGGGCCGAATTGTGGACGGTCTGCCCCCGCACTTGCGGGGGCAGACCTTCTTAAACGTAAGATGGATCACGGAAGGCGGTTAGCCTTCAGCAATGTGGCTGGTCGCCCTCCGATCTGGTAATCATCTCTGCCCAATGGCGTGCGGGATCTGTTAGTTGGCTAGAACGCCCGCTCAACTAGTTGTGCTTCAACAAGCACCAAGGAGACTGAAAAAAGTGACCACCCGTATTGGTATTAACGGCTTTGGCCGCATCGGCCGCAACTACTTCCGCGCAGCACTTGCACAGGGTGCGGACCTCGAAATCGTTGCTGTCAACGACCTCACCAGCCCCGAGGCACTTGCCCACCTGCTGAAGTACGACTCCGTCGGCGGCCGCCTGACCGAAACCGTTGAGGTCAAAGAGGGCAACCTGGTCGTCAACGGCAACGCCATCAAGGTCCTTGCCGAGCGGGATCCGGCCAACCTTCCCTGGGCTGACCTGAACGTTGACATCGTCATCGAGTCCACCGGCTTCTTCACCAAGGCCGCCGCAGCGCAGAAGCACATCGACGCCGGCGCCAAGAAGGTCCTGATCTCCGCCCCGGCCTCAGACGAGGACATCACCATCGTGATGGGCGTGAACCACGAGCTGTACGACCCCGCAGCCCACAACATCATCTCCAACGCGTCGTGCACCACCAACTGCCTGGGCCCGCTGGCCAAGGTCATCAACGACGAGTTCGGCATCGAACGCGGTCTCATGACCACGATTCACGCCTACACGGCCGACCAGAACCTGCAGGACGGCCCGCACAACGACCTCCGCCGCGCCCGCGCCGCAGCGATCAACATGGTCCCCACCTCCACCGGTGCGGCCAAGGCCATCGGCCTGGTCCTTCCGGAGCTCAAGGGCAAGCTGGACGGCTACGCCATCCGCGTACCGGTCCCCACCGGCTCCGCAACCGACCTTACCGTCACGGTTTCCCGGGAGACCACGGTTGAGGAAGTCAACGCAGCACTGAAGAAGGCGTCTGAGTCCGAGGCACTCCAGGGCTTCCTGACCTACACGGATGAGCCGATCGTCTCCTCCGACATCGTTGGCGACCCTGCTTCCTCCATCTTCGACTCCGGACTGACCAAGGTCATTGGCAACCAGGTCAAGGTTGTTTCCTGGTATGACAACGAATGGGGCTACTCAAACCGTCTGGTGGACCTCACGGAGCTCGTCGCATCCAAGCTGGGCTAGGGTTAGCTACATGACATTTCACACCCTCAACGAACTGATCGCTGAAGGTGTCCGCGGGCGGTACATTCTTGTCAGAAGTGACCTGAATGTGCCGCTCGACGGCTCTACAGTGACTGACGACGGCCGTATCAAGGCCTCACTGCCAGTGCTGGGAAAGCTCACGGACGCCGGTGCCCGCGTGCTGGTAACAGCCCACCTGGGCCGCCCCAAGGGCGCCCCGGAAGACAAGTACTCGCTCAAGCCCGCTGTCGCGCGGCTGGCCGAGCTCGCGTCATTCCCCGTCTCGCTGGCGGAAGACACGGTCGGACCAGCAGCGAAGGAGCTCGCCTCCTCCCTGCAGGACGGGCAGGTTCTCGTTCTCGAGAACGTCCGCTTCGACGCCCGCGAAACAACCAAGGACGACGCCGAGCGCGGCGCCTTTGCGGACGAGCTGGTGGCCCTGACCGGAGAAAACGGCGCCTATGTGGATGACGCTTTCGGTGCCGTGCACCGCAAACACGCCAGCGTTTACGACGTCGCCACCCGGCTTCCGTCGTACCAGGGCGACCTCGTCCACACCGAGGTAGAGGTGCTGCGCAAGCTCACGGCAGACACCCAGCGTCCCTACGTCGTGGTGCTTGGCGGCTCCAAGGTTTCTGACAAGCTCGCTGTCATCGACAACCTCATCGGCAAGGCGGACACGATCCTCGTTGGCGGCGGCATGCTGTTCACATTCCTTGCGGCCGAAGGCCACAAGGTCGCCGGCAGCCTGCTGGAAGAGGACCAGATCCCGGTCGTCCAGGACTACCTCAAGCGTGCAGCCGACGCCGGCACGGAATTCGTGGTGCCCACCGACGTAGTGGTGGCAGCAAAGTTCGCCGCCGACGCGGACCACGAGACCGTCAGTGCGGAGGCCATCGAAAGCAGCAGCTTTGGTGCGCAGGGCATCGGCCTGGACATCGGCCCGGACTCCGCAAAGGCCTTCGCCGAGCGGATCAAGGCTGGCAGGACCGTCTTCTGGAACGGGCCCATGGGTGTCTTCGAATTCGAGGCGTTCTCGGCCGGCACCAAGGCCGTGGCACAGGCTCTGACCGAGACGGATGCCTTCACAGTGGTGGGCGGCGGCGACTCAGCCGCGGCAGTCCGGACCCTCGGCTTCGCCGATGACCAGTTCGGCCACATTTCCACCGGCGGCGGCGCCAGCCTGGAATACCTTGAAGGCAAGGAACTCCCCGGGCTGAGCGTCCTGGACCGCTAAAGCACTCCCAGCCGGCAGGGCGCCAGTATGCGTGCGCCCTGCCGGCTGTTTCACCTGACACGCACTTTTGACCTGCACTTTTGGAGAACACGTGACAACGTCAACAAACGGCACCTTCGACCGCAAGCCTCTGATTGCGGGCAACTGGAAGATGAACATGGACCATGTCCAGGGCATCACGCTCCTGCAGAAGCTTGCGTGGACCCTGTCCGACGCAAAGCATGATTACAGCCGCGTGGAAGTTGCCGTCTTCCCGCCGTTCACGGACCTTCGCGGCGTGCAGACGCTCGTCCAGGGCGACGAACTCGACGTAGCCTACGGCGGCCAGGACCTGTCCCAGTTCGACTCCGGCGCCTACACCGGGGACATCTCCGGGCAGTTCCTGAACAAGCTCGGCTGCACGTACGTCCTGGTCGGCCACAGCGAACGCCGCACCATCCACAACGAGTCTGACGACGTTCTCAACGCCAAGGTCAAGGCCGCCTACCGCCACGGCGTCACGCCGATGCTGTGCGTCGGCGAAGGTCTGGAAATCCGCCAGGCAGGCACGCACGTCCAGCACACCCTGGATCAGCTCCGCGCCGACGTCGAAGGGCTCAGCGCAGAGGAGGCCGCGGAACTCGTGGTCGCATACGAGCCCGTCTGGGCCATCGGGACCGGTGAAGTTGCCGGGCCCGAAGACGCCCAGGAAATGTGTGCCGCCATCCGGGCCGAACTGACTGAACTGTTCAGCGCGGACATCGCGGCCAAGGTGCGGCTTCTCTACGGCGGCTCTGTGAAAGCCAACAATGTGGCGGCGATCCTGAATGAGCGCGACGTCGACGGCGTGTTGGTGGGCGGCGCCAGCCTTGATCCTGCCGAGTTTGCTAATATTGTCAGGTTCGAGAGTCACCTGGTGACGGACTAGTCCGGACGCAGGCCAGATTCCCGCATTTCCTATCTTCTGAAAGGCCGTCGTGGACGTTCTTCATGTCATTCTGCAGATCCTCCTGGGCATCACCAGCCTCCTGCTGACCTTGCTCATCCTGCTCCATAAGGGACGTGGCGGCGGTCTGTCGGACATGTTCGGCGGCGGAATGAGTTCCGGCCTGAGCTCCTCCGGCGTTGCCGAGAAGAACCTGAACAGGTTCACCATCATCCTCGGGATCACCTGGGGCGTGGTCATCATCTCGCTCGGTCTGCTGATGCGGTTTACCGGCGTCGCTGACTCCTAGCGGGCCCTGCCTGGCCGGCCCCGCAGGCCCGGCGCCGCGCATGACCCTGCCGCCATCGGGAACTCCGCACTAAACTGTGGCTGTTGACCTTAACAGCAATGGTGCTAGTAGCGAGGAGTTCCCGGTGGCGCATTCATCTTCCGGTTTCCGGGGTACCCGTGTAGGTGTCACGGAAGGGACCGGGCTGAGGAATCAGGGCGAAGACCCGCTCGGTGAGCGGTTGCCGCGTATTTGTGTCTCCTACTGGTGCGTCCAGGGGCACGAGACGCGGCCTGTTTTCGTTAAGCTGCCCGAAGAGCAGATTCCCGAAGTGTGGGATTGCCGCAGATGCGGGAAAGCCGCCTCCCGGCACCCCGGGGCAGCCTTGGGGGAGGAAGCAAACGAGGATGGCTACAAGAGCCACCTGGATTACGTTAAAGAAAGACGCTCCAGCCAGGACGCGGAAGATGTCCTGGCCGGAGCGCTTCAACGGCTACGAGCCCGCGGGGGCCTTGCGGACTAGCTGCTCAGGCACGCGTGACGCCGCGTTTTCGTCGATCAGCCACAGGGTGCGGGAGCGCCCGGCCGGTCCGGCCGCGGGAACCTGCACAGGGTTGGCGCCTGCAAGAGCCAAACCGACCGCTCCCGCCTTGTCCTCGCCCGCAACAACCATCCACACCTCTGCCGCCGTGTTGATCGCGGGAAGCGTCAGCGAAATCCGCTCCGGCGGCGGCTTGGGTGAGTTGCGCACCCCGACCACCGTGAGCTGCTTCTCGCGGACGCCGCCCTGTTCCGGAAACAGCGACGCCACATGGGCGTCCGGCCCCACACCAAGCAGGACAACGTCGAAGCGCGGCAGGTTCCCAGGGTTCTCGGGCCTGTCGTCAGACATGTCAGCGGCGTGTTCGGACGCCGCAGCGTCGGCGAGCCGGCGGGCATAATCCTCGGCGGCCAGCTCCGGGCCTTCGAAATCGTCCGAAGAGCCCGGCTCGTGGACGCGTGCAGGGTCCACCGCGATGTGCTTCAGCAGTGCCTCATGGGCCTGGAGCGTGTTGCGGTCGGGATCCTTGGCGCCGACAAAGCGTTCGTCACCCCACCAGAAGTTCACCTTGGACCAGTCCACCGCGGGCGCCGCCGGTGAGTCCGCCACCGCCTTGAGAGTACCGATGCCCACCGTGCCCCCGGTCAGCACCACCGTTGCCTCACCGAACCTGTCCTGGACATCGACGAGCTTGGTGATCAGGCGAGCCGCGATGGCGGCCATGAGGACGGAAGAGTCTGGATGGATGCTTACTCTCGGGTCAGCGCTCACTGGGACGGACACTCCTTAGATTGGTACGTGGCAGTCCAATAGTAATCACTTCGCCGAACACTTCGTCGGGATCCAGACGCCGCAGTTCCTCGGCCAGGCAGTCCCGCAGGCTTCGCCGCGGCAGGGAAATCCGCTGGGCAGGCTGGCCCGGTTGGGTCAGTTCGGCCACTGACAGTCCGGGCCGGAACAGCTGGACGTCGCCGCTTGCCCGGCTCAGGCGGACGCGCCGGATACCGGTGCCCGCGGGGTCGGCGACGATCGTCACCGGGGCGTCCAGGGAGAGGGTGAGCCAGGCCGCCAGCGCCAGC
>NZ_JBFTZQ010000035.1:0-46308 GCF_056406715.1 Arthrobacter sp. P1_B11 | reverse complement strand
GTACAAGGGTTACGGCGGTCATAGCGTGGGGGAAACGCCCGGTCCCATTCCGAACCCGGAAGCTAAGACCCACAGCGCCGATGGTACTGCACCCGGGAGGGTGTGGGAGAGTAGGTCACCGCCGGACACTATTTACGGCCAAGGCCCCGACAGCAAATGTCGGGGCCTTCGCTCTTTAACCCGGAAACCAACCACACCGCCGCATGCACCGGCCCCTATTTTCGGCGAGCACAACCAGAGCCCGGCTCGGGCTTCGACGGGCTCAACCACCAGCCCGCACCAGCGATCCTGTCGGTCTCGAGGTTGTAGAGTTGGTGCCCATGGAAAACCTCTTCAGCCACGCTGCCGGCCCCGGCGCCAATCAGCCTGATCCCTCCGTCGAATTGGATCCGGTGATCTGCACCGTGGTTGTGCCTGGACCTGTATCCCGGGCCTTCATGGGGTTTACGGACCATACGCATTTGTGGTGGCCCATGGAGGAGCACAGTGTCTTCGGTACGGGGTCGCACGTTGAGTTTGAGGAAAACCTCATCCTTGAGACGGCGGACGATGGCAAGACCACTTCGTGGGGAACCATCGATGATTGGCAGCCGCCGTTGTCGTTCCACGCGTCCTGGTATCCGGGAACCACAGCGTTGTGGTCTACGGAGCTGAGGGTCGCGTTCAGAGCCGTGGATGGGGGCACCGAGGTGCGCCTGGTCCATGACGGCTGGGAGGGCGCGGAGGACCCGTCCGCGACGCGCGCCAGCTACGACAAGGGTTGGCCGGATGTCCTCGCAAGGTTTGCCCGCTTCATGGGCGTGCCAGCTAGCTGATCGATGGCGGTACGGCGGTACTCGACCGGATAACGAACTTCGTGGGGTACTCGGTATCGACTGCCGGCCGGCCGGCGCCGCCGTCGAGCCCCTCCAGCAAGAGGCGCACCGCCAGCGCCCCCTGGCCGCGGGGATCCTGGTCAATGGTGGTGAGACCGAAGAGTTCACCGAGCTCGTGCCCGTCCAAACCGATGACGGACAGATCTTCCGGGACCCTGAGGCCGAAGTCGCGGGCAGCGAGGATGGCGCCGATGGCCATTTCATCGGAAGCGGCGAAGACCGCGGTGGGACGCTCAGACGGGCTGCCGAGGAGCTGACGAGCCGTGGCGTAGCCGCCCTGCATGGTGAAATCAGCGGTGGCAATCCACTCCGGCCGGACGTCGTGCCCTGCATCCCGCATGGCCATTTCAAAACCTGCGAGCCGCGTGCGCGGGATCTTGAAGTCCTGTTCATAGACTGAATCTCCGGTCAGATGCGCGATCCTGGAGTGGCCCAGCCGGATGAGGTGGTTCACCGCCGCTTCGGACAGGCCGTGGTCGTCGATCCGGATGGTGGAGGCGCCTTGGAGCGGGCCGCCAATGCCCACGATGGGCCGGTGCACAGCCAGCATCTGCCCGATCTCCGACTCCGTCAGGGCCAGCGAAACGGCTATCACGGCGTCTACGCGCTGGCGGAGCAGGAAGTCCTTGAGGACGCTCTGCCGGCGCGCTGAGCCCTCACTGACGTTGTACAGCGTCAGGTCATAGCCGGCGTCCAGCAGCGCCGCAGAAACGCCCTCCACCACCGACGAGAAGTACCAGCGGTGGACGGAGGGGACCACGAGCCCGATGTTGTAATTGCGGCCGGAGGCCAGGCTCGAAGCCTGGTAAGACGGCACGAAACCGAGATCGGAAGCCGCCGCCTGGGCACGTTCGCGGCTCTTCGGCGACACGTTGCCCTTGCCGCTCAAGGCCCGCGAAACGGTGGCTATGGAGAGCCCGGCACGTTCCGCGACGTCCTTGATGCCGGCCATGTTGTTAGGTCTCCGTATCCTCTGCTGAAATCCTCAACCAAACGGTCTCCCCAGAGCCTAATCCATGCCAGCCCTCGGTTCCGTAGTCCCTGGCGGAGCTGCGCAGCAGCACTGCACCCGCAGGCAGTTCGAGGGCGTCTTGGCCGACATTCATGACCACCAGGATGTTGCCGTTGAGGAAACCCAACGAGGCGCCGGTGCACCACTCTTCGGCCCACGACAGTGAACCGCGGCCGAGGCCGAGTTCGCGGCGGACCGCCAGCATGCGCCGGTACAGGTTCAAGTGCGACGACGGGTCCCCGGCCTGGGCGTCCCGGGCCAGTTCGGCGAAGCTCGCCGGCTGCGGCAGCCAGGGGTCCTGGCCGGAACCAAAGCCGTGGTGCGGCTCGGAGGCACGCCACGGCAGCGGGACGCGGCAACCGTCGCGGCCCAGCCGGGCGCCTCCGGTCCGCGCGAACGTAGGATCCTGCCGCTGGTGGGCGGGGATGTCGATGCCGTCGGGAAGGCCAAGCTCCTCGCCCTGGTAGATGTAGGCACCGCCAGGCAGGCCCAGCATGAACAGGGTGGCAGCTGCGGCCCGGGTTCTGCCCAGGTCGTGATCCGGCTGGGGGTCCTGGGGCCCGATTCCGTCGCCTTCGCGCGGTGACGACCAGTAGTAGCCGAAGCGGGTGGCGTGCCGCACGACGTCGTGGTTGGACAGTACCCAGGTGCTGGGCGCGCCCACGGCGTCCAGCGACGTCAGGGACTCGGTGATGACGTGCCGCAGCCGGTGGATGTCCAAGCCGGCATGCAGGTAGGGGAAGTTGAACGCCTGATGCATCTCGTCCGGCCGGACCCACTCGGCCAGGCGGGACAACGGCTCTACATTGGCCTCGGCGCACAGGATGCGGTCGGGGCCGTACTCTTCARGGATGCGGCGCCAGTTCCGGAAGATGTCGTGCAGGGCCGGCTGGCCGAACATGGGGGCTGCATGCCCCGGGAAGCCATCGATGCTGGTGCCGTCGGCGCGTCCGCCCCAAGCAGGAAGCCCGGGCGCCTTGACCAAGGCATGGGCCACGTCCACGCGGAAGCCGGAGACGCCGCGGTCCAGCCAGAAGCGCAGCACGCGCTCAAACTCGTCGTGGACGGCCTGGTTGTCCCAGTTGAAATCAGGCTGGGAAGAGTCGAAGAGGTGCAGGTACCACTGCCCCGGTGTTCCGTCCGGCTCGGTGATCCGTGTCCAGGCCGGACCTCCAAAGTGCGACTCCCAGTTGTTGGGCGGCTCCTCGCCCGCGGGGCCTGTGCCGTCCCGGAAGATGAACATGTCCCTCTGCGGGCTGCCCGGCCCTGCGGCCAGCGCAGCCTGGAAATCGCGGTGCTGGTCAGAGCAGTGGTTGGGGACCAGGTCCACGATCACCCTGATGCCGAGCCGGTTGGCCTCGGACACCATTCCGTCGAAGTCGCCGAGCGAGCCGAACAGCGGGTCCACATCGCAGTAGTCACTGACGTCATAGCCTGCGTCGCGCTGGGGGGAGCGGTAAAAGGGTGAGAGCCACACCGCGTCGATGTCCAGTTCGGCCAGCTGCGGCAGTTCCGCCGTGATGCCGGCGAGGTCGCCGATCCCGTCGCCGTTCATGTCCCGGAAGGACCGCGGGTACACCTGGTAGATGACGGCCGATCGCCACCAGCCGTGGGCATTGTCAGCGGCGTGGACGGGTGTCAGGGAGCCGGCCAGCGGCGAAGGGGAATGCAGTAATGAGTCAACAGACATTGGGCAAGTTTAGAGGCAGCGCAGGTCAGAATGAAAGCGCTTCCAGTGCGTAGTACGTTGACAGTTTCGGTAATACTCCCGTGTAGAAGCGTCAGGACCTTCACTGGATTGGAAGCGCTTGCATTCCGGTAGGTGAGACGTAACTCACGGGACTGGGCCGACATCTAGACTGGGAGGCACGTGTGACGGAAACGGGAGACCCAATGAGCAGCATTGCTGACGAACTCACGTCAAACCTGGGGCCAGGAAAAGTAGTCCAGGACCCGGCCGTCCTGGCCGCCTACGCGGTGGACCAGGCGCCGGTGCTGGACTATCAGCAGCCGCTCGCTGTGGTCTTTGCGGCGTCGGTGGCGGACGTACAGGCAACCGTGAAGAGCTGCGCCGCGCACCTGGTTCCACTTGTGGCGCGGGGTGCCGGAACGGGGGTCTCCGGAGGAGCCCACGCCACCGAGGGGTCGGTCGTTCTGAGCCTCGAGCGGATGAATCGGATACTGGACCTGAACCCGGACGACGAGACCGCCGTCGTGGAACCGGGAGTGGTCAACGCAGACCTGAACGATGCTGCCGCCAGACACGGCCTGATGTTCGCGCCGGACCCGGCGAGTTTCAGGATGTCCACGATCGGCGGGAATGTAGCCACGAACGCCGGTGGGCTGCGTTGCGCCAAGTACGGAGTGACACGCGACTCTGTGCTGGCGCTGGATGTGGTGCTCGCCGACGGTTCGCTCATCCGCACCGGCCACCAGACCTTCAAGGGCGTGGCAGGCTACGACCTCACCGGGTTGTTCGTCGGATCGGAGGGGACGCTCGGGATCGTGGTGGGCGCAACAGTGCGGCTCAAGTACCTGCCGCGGGAGGTGCACACTATCGCAGCCTTCTACCCTGACTTTCGGCAGGCAGCCGCCGGCGTGCTAGCCGTGGGCAGGGCCCGCGTACAGCCGGCCATCATGGAACTGCTCGACGGCGGGTCGCTCACGCAGCTGGATGAGATCCACGGCTCGGACCTGGCGTCGAGGGGGGCCTCCCTCCTGCTGATCCAGACCGACGGCTTCGGGGCAGCGGCGGAGGCCGCCGTCGTGCTGGATGTGCTTGCCGCGGGCGGCGCGGTGGTGACCACCGAAGCCAGCGAGGAAGCCGAGCAGCTGGTGGAACTGCGGCGCAACAGCCGCGGCGTCGAAGTGGACGATCAGTACCGGGTGGGCGAGGACGTGGCAGTGCCCCGTTCGCGGCTGGTGGACTACGTGGCAGCTCTCGAATCGCTGGCTGAGGTCCACGAAGTGAAACTCAAGGTGGTGGCCCACGCCGGCGACGGGAACCTGCATCCCACGTTCTGGGTGGACCGCGTGAATGACCTTGTGGACGCTGATGCGATGCAACGCCTGAACAAGGCACTGGATGCGTCAATCGCGGTTGCACTGGACATGGGCGGCACCATCACGGGGGAGCATGGCATCGGGCAGTACAAGCTGCGCTGGCTGAGCCTGGAGCAGCCGGAACCCATCCGTGAACTGCAGCGACGGGTCAAAGAGCTCTTCGACCCCGCAGGCATACTGAACCCGGGCAAAGCGATTTAACGCAGCTGTGCCATAACAAGCAGTGGCACAACAAGCAGTGCCGCAATAAGCAGCGCCACAACCGGCCGTGCCACTGGCAGCGGCGCGTTGGCCGTGCGCTCAGGATCAGTCGTCTGAGTCCGGGTACTCGTCAACGGATTCTTCGTCGCCGTACCGGGACTCTTCCGTTTCCACTTCCAGGATCTTCAGGAGCCCGGTGTCGGGGTTGAGCATGATGGCTGCCTCATCCCGGCGGTGGCGCAGGATGGAATCGATGTAGGACTGCACCGCTTCGGCCAGCGGAATGTGGCGTTCCTGTTTTTCGGACATGTACCAGCGGTGCTCGAGCACTTCGTGCACGGCTTCGGCGGGTTCCAGTTTTCTTGAGAGGTCGCGGGGGATCGAGCGCACGATGGGTTCGAAGATCTGGCTCACCCAGAGGTGCGCGCTGTATTCCTCGTCCATCTCCGGATTGTTGTCCGCGCGGAACGAGTCCATGTCGTTCAGCAGGCGGCGGGCCTGGTTCTCCTGGGCATCCAGCCCGGTGAGGCGCAACAGGCGCCGCATATGGTGGCCGGCGTCCACGACCTTCGGCTGCAGCTGGATGGTGGAGCCGTTCTGGGTGGTCTTGATCGCGTATTCCTCGACGTCGAAGCCCAGCTCGTTGAGGCGCCGGATGCGGGCGCCCACCCGCCAGCGTTCGCCAAGTTCGAACGATTCCTTTTCGGTCAGCTCCATCCAGAGGCGGCGGTAGCTTTCCATGATGAGCTCGCTCGTGGCCACCGGGTCCACCTTCTCCTCGATCAGGCCGCCGTCGAGGAGGTCCATGAGCTCGCCGGCGATGTTCACGCGGGCAATCTCCAGGTCATACTCCCGTTGGCCGGTGGAGAGGTCCGGATAGAGTTCGCCGGTTTCCGCGTCCACGAGGTACGCGGCAAAGGCGCCGGCATCCCGGCGGAACAGGGTGTTGGAAAGCGAGACGTCGCCCCAGTAGAAGCCGATGAGGTGCAGCCGAACCATCAGCAGGGCCTGCGCGTCGATGAGCCGGGTCAGGGTGTCCTTGCGCAGCATCTGGGAGAAGAGAGCGCGGTACGGCATGGAGAACTTGAGGTGGCGTGTGACGAGTACAGGGTTAAGGGGCCTGCCGTCCGGGGTGGTGCGGCCGGTGATGACGGCGACGGGTTCCACACAAGGGACATCCAGCCGGGCCAGCTTCCGGAGCATGTGGTACTCGTGGCGGGCAACGTGTTCGGAGGTTTCCTTGATGGCGATGACGGACCCGCCCAGGTGTGCGAAGCGCACGATGTGCCGCGAGATGCCGCGGGGGAGGGCGGCCAGGTTCTCGGCCGGCCAGTCTTCGAGCGCAATGTGCCACGGCAGGTCCAGCAGTTCCGGATCCGCGGCGGCCGCAGTGATATTCAGGGAACTGGAGACCAAGGACGCTTTTTCATCGTTCGCACTGGCGGCTTCGAACCGCGGCAGCTTGCCGATCTGCCCGTAGTCGGTGGGTTCGTCATGCCACTGGGCGCTGTATTCCTCGGTCATGGCTCAATTCTTCCGTACGTAGGGTCGGCGTGCCTAAACAGAGTCAGGGTGCCGGTGCTTAACGCCCGACGGCGGCCCTTCCGGTTGGGAGGGCCGCCGTCGGTTGCTTATTCCGGAGATGCTCTGGCGGTTTCGACAGGCTCAACCGCCGGTGGGGACTAGTCGCCCAGGCGCAGGCCGGTCTTGGTGTCGAACAGGTGTACGTGTCCGGACTGCGGGCGAACGTAGATGGACTCACCCTTCATCGGGGGCCGGCGGCCGTCGACACGGGCCACGATGTCGTGGCTCTTGCCGTCCAGCGTGGTGTGACCGTAGACGTAGGCATCGGCGCCGAGTTCTTCGACGACGTCAACCTCAACCTGAAGACCTTCACCTGCAGCGACCTGCTCGAGGTCCTCGGGGCGTGAACCCAGGGTGACAGTGGCGCCGTGTGCCTCTTCGAGGACATCGCGGGGAACCGGGTAGACGGTTCCGCCGAACTGGACGCCGCCGTCGACGACGGGGAGTTCCAGCAGGTTCATGGCGGGGGAGCCGATGAAGCCGGCAACGAAGACGTTCTTGGGCTTGTCGTAGAGGTTGCGCGGGGTGTCCACCTGCATCAGCAGGCCGTCTTTGAGCACGGCGACGCGGTCGCCCATGGTCATAGCTTCCACCTGGTCGTGGGTCACGTACACGGTGGTGACGCCCAGTCGGCGCGTCAGGGACGCAATCTGGGTGCGGGTCTGGACACGGAGCTTGGCGTCCAGGTTGGACAGCGGCTCATCCATGAGGAAGACCTGCGGGTTACGGACGATAGCACGGCCCATGGCAACACGCTGGCGCTGACCGCCGGAAAGGGCCTTCGGCTTGCGGTCCAGGTACGGCTCGAGGTCCAGGAGCTTGGCAGCTTCGCGGACGCGCTCGGCGCGCTCTTCCTTGCTGACGCCTGCGATCTTCAGAGCGAAGCCCATGTTGTCCGCCACGGTCATGTGGGGGTACAGGGCGTAGTTCTGGAAAACCATCGCGATGTCGCGGTCCTTCGGCGGAACGTCGGTGACATCGCGGTCGCCAATGAGGATACGGCCGGCGTTCACATCTTCGAGGCCTGCGAGCATTCGCAGGGAAGTGGACTTGCCGCAGCCGGAGGGTCCTACGAGGACCAGAAATTCGCCATCAGCGATTTCGATGTTGAGCTTGTCAACAGCGGGCTTCTCTGTGCCCGGGTACAGACGCGTAGCGTTATCAAAAGTAACTGTAGCCACAGTTATCAATCCCTTCACCGGCAGGTACGTGCCGGACGATCCGTAGTGAATGGTTCATGTAATTCAGTTATGTACTGCTTTATGTACTCCCCGGCCTAAGCCGAGGAGTATCGCGTGACGCCGCACGGTTCCTGTGCGCCACATCACATAGAGAGTATGTCAGATTTATCCCGAATGGTTGCAAATGTTACGGAGCTCACACGTGAGATGCCACACGCGGGCCGGATCAGGATGGCACTTCCACGGTCTTGCGCCGCTCCCGCAGCAGGGCTTCCAGCAGTTCGGCGACGTGCACGGGCGCCTCGACGCGGAACTGGGCCTGTGTGAAATCGAGGCCCACTTTGACACCCACGTCACCCGGCGTGAGGCGTCCGAAGGCGTCTTCGTCAGTGGTGTCGTCGCCGGCGAATATCACGGCCGTGGCGCCTGAGGCCTGCCTGAGGAAGTCGACGCCCTCGCCCTTCGAGGCGTGGACCACTGACGTTTCAAGAACCCTCTTTCCGTTCTTGAGATAAAGTCCCTTGCGCTCCTTTAGTGCCGCGCGGGCGGCGGAAACCGCGTCTTCGGCCACGTCATCCGCGGCCAGTCTCGTGTGGAGGACGACGCCCGCGGGCTTGTCCTCCAGGAGTGTGCCGGGGGCGAGCTCCACGATGCCTTCCAGAATGCTGCGGACCTCAGCCAGGAGTTCCCGCTGTTCGGGCTCCAGGGTGAGGGGCGCCGAACCCGGGCCGAGCCAGGCCTCGGCTCCGTGGCTGCCGATCAGCAGAGTCTCTTCGGGGGGTGAGGCGACCGCCCGCAGGCTGTCGAGGGCCCTCCCCGAGATGAGTGCCGTCGTCGTGCGCGGAAGGACAGCGAGCTCCGCGAAGGCGGCCGCGGAACGGGGCAGCGGGCGCGCGTCGCCCGCGTGGTCCACGAGCGGCGAGATGGTGCCGTCGAAGTCCATGGCGACCAGCAGGTGTTCAGTGCCGGCGATGCGCCGGACGGCCTCCAGCAGCTCCGGCGGGAGCGTCAGCGGGGTGCTTTCACGGGCGCGGGCGGGGTCTGCCTCAGGAGTCATCGCGGACCACCTTTTCGTTAAGGGCGTGCAGGAACTCGGCGGACCAATGGTCGACGTCGTGGTCGAGGATCTGTTTGCGCATGGAACGCATGCGGCGGGCCGATTCTTTGGGAGACATCCCTACGGCCCGCATGACAGTGTCCTTGAGCCCGTCGATGTCGTGCGGGTTCATAAGCAGCGCCTGCTTGAGCTGGTCTGCTGCGCCCGCGAATTCGCTGAGGACCAGCGCGCCGTCGTTGTTGGTCCGCGCAGTGACATATTCCTTGGCCACGAGATTCATGCCGTCGCGCAAGGCCGTGACCAGCATGACGTCCGCTGCCAGATAGAGCGCCACCATCTCTTCAATGGGGTAGCTGTGGTGCAGGTAGCGCACGGCCGTGTTCTCGATGGTGTCGTAGGTTCCGTTGATGTGGCCCACGGTGCCCTCCACCTCTTCGCGCAGCAGGCGGTACTGCTCCACGCGCTCGCGGCTCGGGCTGGCCACCTGGATCAGCGTTGCATCGCCAACGTTGAGCTTTCCCTCCTTGAGTAGCTCTTCGTAGGCTTTGAGCCGGTGCCGGATGCCCTTGGTGTAGTCGAGGCGGTCGACCCCCAGCAGGATGGTCTTGGGATTGCCGAGGTCCTGGCGGATCTGGCGCGACCGTTCAATGATTTCCGGTTTTCTTGCCAGTTCCGTGATCTGCCGGACGTCGATCGAGATGGGGAAGGCCTGGGCGCGGGCGATATGGGTGATGCCGCCGTCGGCGCCCTTGACGTGGACCTGCTGCTGCTTGACGCTGGCGCCGAGGAACCGGCGGGCCGAGCGCATGAAGTTGCCGGCGTCGCTGCTGCGCTGGAAGCCCACGAGGTCGGCGCCCAGCAGCCCGTCGATGATGGCGTGGCGCCAGGGGAGCTGGGCGAAGATCTCGGGCGGGGGGAAGGGGATGTGGTTGAAGAATCCGATCCGCAGGTCGGGCCGGGCCTCGCGCAGCATCCGCGGCACGAGCTGGAGCTGGTAATCCTGGACCCACACTGTTGCGCCGTGGTCGGCATGGCGCACGACGGCGTCGGCGAACCTTCTGTTGACCTTCCGGTAAGACTCCCACCAGGTTCTGTGAAACTCCGGCGGGGCGATGACATCGTGGTAAAGCGGCCAGAGGGTGGCGTTGGAGAAGCCCTCGTAATACAGCTCAACGTCATCGTTGCTCAGCTGGACCGGGACCAGGTCCATGCCGCCGTGGCTGAACGGCTTGACCGTTTCGTCGGGGGCGCCGTGCCAGCCGACCCACGCGCCGTCGGTCTTGGTCATCATCGGAGCGAGCGCGGTCACCAGGCCGCCGGGCGAACGGCGCCAGCCGGAGCCGTCGTCTCCGTGCTCTCCCGGGGCGCAGCGGTCCACTGGCAGGCGGTTGGACACCACCATGAAGTCGTACGTTGTGGCGTGGGAGCTGTCTGCAGACGTAGCCCCGCCGTCCGTTCCCGTATTCGGTTTGTCGCTGTCAGGTCCTTGCATTGCGCCCCCTGGGGTTGCTTGTGGCTCTAAGCCAACCCTAACGGGCCGGAATCTTCCGGGCTATTCGTCCGTTGGGCAGGCTGAAGGAATACTTGAAAGCGCAAGCTCCGGGGTTTCCCCCTAAAATGGGAGAGTTGCCCCTGGGTGGTCCGCACCTGTCCGATCGACACGAGGAACTAATGAGCCCCGCAAACGAACCCCGCATGTCCAAAGCAGAACGCACGGCAGAGGCCCGCGAGAAAGCCCGCCAGATCCGTGAAGAGCAGCTGAAGAAGGACAAGCGGAACAAGTTGCTCATCGGATGGGGCATCGTTGTTGTGGTGGTCGCCATCCTTGCAGTCGTGGCGATCATCGTCAGCTCAAGCCTCCGGAGTAATGCGCCCGTAGCGGACCAGGGCCCTACGCCGGCCAACGGAAACGCCCATGGCGGCATCACCCTGCTCAAGGGCTCCGAGGTCGCCAAGTCCGATCCCGCGACCGTGAACATCACGGACCTTCCGGAAGCCCCCGCATCGGCTCCCGCCACGGTCAAGGCCCCCGGAGCCGAGGCTGAGGCCGGCAAGCCGGTGAAGGTGGTGCTCTACATCGACTTCATCTGCCCCGTCTGCAAGAACTTCGAAGCAACGTACAACGAGACCCTCACGAAGCTTCGCGACGAAGGCAAGATCACCGTGGAATACCGCGCCATGGGGTTCCTGGACAGCCGGTCCACCACCAACTACTCCTCCCGTGCAGCGAACGCCGCGGCCTGTGTTGTCAACGAGTCCCCGGAGAAGTACTCGGACTACGTCAACGCCCTGTTCGACAAGCAGCCTGCCGAGGGCAGCGCGGGGCTGTCCGACGATGAGCTGAAGAAGATGGCCACCGAAGTGGGCGCGAAGAGCATCGACAAGTGCGTCGAAGAGAAGACCTACCGCCCCTGGGTGAAGTACACCACCCAGGAAGCCGCGGTCCTGGGCGTCACCGGCACCCCCACCGTCCTGGTGGACGGCAAGCAGTGGGGCAAGGGAGACAGCGCCCAGACAGAATTCCCGGCCTTCGTCGACGCAGCCATCAAGGCCAAGGCCTAGCCCGCGCCAGCCAGGCTTTACGGCGGTGGCCCGTTCCCGGATTCTTCCGGGAAGCGGGCCACCGCCGTTTTTACCTGCGGGCAGTCCGTGGGCTAACCTTGTCTAGCGCCGTTGTGGCGCACGCCCTGACGGGCGCGCCTCCTTAGCTCAGTTGGCCAGAGCACCGCTCTTGTAAAGCGGGGGTCGTCGGTTCGAATCCGACAGGAGGCTCTCATTGTGGCTTTGCGGCTTTCGTTCCGTAGGCGGCCCGGCGCGGGAGGATTACAGCCTTCACTCGGAGGGATCCCCGGTTCGAATCCTTCGGGGGATTGAACGTGGCGCTTACCTTCGCTTTTAGTCCGGAGCGTGTCGTTTAGTGATCTAAGCGCCCCATAGGGGCAGTTACCGTCGGGCGTTTCGTCACCTTTTCAGCTTGTCGGCGACAGCCGGGCCGCCAGATCCTCGCCAACCGCGAAGGCCCGAGTGATCGCCGAGCCGAGGGTGGCGCCGCCGCCCGGGTAGTTGTTGCGGAAGACGCCGGCCGAGACGTTGCCGGCGGCGTAGAGTCCCGGGATGGGTTGCTGGCGGCGATCCAGCACGCGGCCGTTGAAGTCCGTGGCCAGCCCGCCCGAAGTCCCCAGTACGCCGGCGTGGATGGGAACGGCGTAGAACGGTCCTGCAGCCAGCGGTGCCAGGCAGGGGTTTGGCGTGTTTCCGGCGTCACCGAGGAACCGGTCCTGCGGTGTTGCGCCCCGCCCGAACTCCGTGTCCATGCCAAGGGCCGCATCCGCGTTGAACTTTGTGACAGTCGAAACCAGCCCGGCCGGGTTGATGCCCGCCTCCGAAGCCAAGAGCTCGACACTAGGAGCGGACGCCATCCACTCAGCGGGCTTACCCGGCGTCGACCCCGCCACCGGGTACTTGGCCAGGTAATGGGAGTCGAAAACCAGCCACGCGGGACTGTTCTGTTGCCTGCCGGTGTGCGGGTTGATGGAGGCGAAGACCCTGCTGGCATCGTGATAGTTAAGGGCCTCGTTCACGAAGCGCTTCCCGTCGCTGTTCACCGTGATCGAGCCGGGCAGCGTCATTTCGACGTTGCCCATCCGGCCGGACCGCTGCCCGTCGTACTGATGGGCCGCCGTCGAAATCACCGGAACGCCCCACACGGCTGACATGTCCTCCACAGCCGCGCCGGCCTTCAGCCCGAGCTCCAAACCGTCGCCCTCGTTCGACGGCGCACTGATCGGCGTCACCGGGAAAGGCAGGAAAGCGTTGCGGAGCCTCGAATTCCATTCGAACCCGCCGGAGGCCAGTACGACGGCGGTCGCGGCCACGTGCGCGCCGGCCGCGGCACCGCCAAGGCTCACCTTCCATCCGGCATCGGCGGGCTGCAGCTCCTCCACGGGAGTAGATGCCGCGATCTGCACATCGCGGTCCAGGGCGCTCGCAAGCAGGCTCCCGACCAGCGCTCCTCCCATGGTCCGTATCCCGGTGGAAGCCCGATGCTCCAGGAGCGACGGGTCTGCGGCGCGGCCGTTGAGTTCGTCCCGCTCGGTCATGGTGAGCAGCGGGAAGTAGGAGGACTGCCGGATCAGTTCCGACAACCCCGGGTAGTCCTGGGGATCGAAAGCGTTGTTGTCCAAGCCCCGGCCGCCGTTCGCGGAACCTTTCCACTCCATGTGATAGTCCGGGCGGGCGATCGGAGTCATGGACACTTTGGTGTTGCGGTTGAGGTAGTCCACGGCCCGGGGCGCAATGCCCACGTACCAGTCGATTTCCTCAGCCGCCATCACGTGGCCGGCCGCCTCTGAAAGGTAGGCAACGCCGTCGGCATGGCTGTCCTGGTACCCCGCGGCTTTGGCGAGGTGGTTGTTCGGCGCCCACATCACGCCGCCACCGGCGGCTGTCGTCCCGCCCAGAAGGGCGGCCTTTTCGACGACAAGGACGCTCAGGCCGGCATCGGCGGCGCGGACCGCAGCAACCAGACCTGCGGCCCCGCTGCCGATAACCACGACGTCGTACTCGCTGGCGAGCTTTTCGGGTCGAGTGAGGATTGAGGTACTCATGCGACGCTTCCTGCGGGCATCTGGATGAGGATCTTGCCGATCTTCTCCGTGCGCCCCTGCATCAGTCGGAACGCCTGTTGAAGGTCTGCGAACGCGAAGCGGTGGGTCATGAGAGCCCGGGCCTGTTCCGGGTGGCGTGCCAGCAATGCCAGTCCGTCCGGGATGAGGTTCAGGCTCATGCGGCTTCCCATCAAGTCCAGTTCCTTATAGGGGATGTCTTTCATGGAGACGGAGGCTTGGCGCGGGGAGATGCCGACTTGGACGATCCTCCCGGCGCTGGCAACAAGCCTGATGGCGTTCTCAAGGGAGGACGGCACGCCCGTGGCTTCGATGACCAGCTGCGGACCGTAGCCGCCAGTCAGCGCGTCCAGCCGAGGCACCTGTTCGGCGTCAGGGAAATCGCCGCCTGGCGTCACCAGCAAGGTGTCGGCAGCTCCGAATTGGACGGCGAGATCCAAGCGGTGCTGCTCCCTATCGGCGCATACCACGTGGACGCCCAACTCCGTCAGGTAAAGCGTGGCGAGCAGACCGATGGGTCCACTTCCCAGCACCAGCGCAACTTCACCGGCAACGGGCCGGCCGCGGTTGACTGCCTGGATGGCGATGGATGTGGGCTCTCCCATGGCGGCGATGTCCAGGGGCAGTTCGTCGGGCACGGGACACAGTTTGTCCAGCGGAACTGTTATCAGCTCCACGAGTGCTCCGTCCGAGTAGCAACCGAGGCAGCCGACGTTTTGGCAGACGTTGTACCTGCCCGTGAGGCAGGGTTGGCATGCACCGCAGTAGATCATGGGGTTGACGGCAACCCTGTCGCCTATATTGATGCGGGCTTCGCCGGGGGCTACGGCTTGGTTTGGGCCTATGGCCTCGACGATGCCGGAGAACTCGTGGCCTTGGATGATGGGCAGCTCTGTGGGGTAGTCGTCCTCCCAAATGTGGAGGTCGGTGCCGCAAAGCGTGACGTTGTGGATCCGGACCAGGGCGTGCCCTGATTCGAGGGCGGGTTCAGCTGATTCCTGGAAGTCGATGATCTCTTTCGAAGCCGTGAGCGCGGACAGCATCCCGGGCCTCAGTTCTGCACTGTGTTCACGGCGGTCCGGCCAGCGTCGACGCCAAAGAAGATGTTCCACTGGCGCACTGTGCGTTCCTCGATGAGGCCTGCCTGCTGGAACGGGTCCTGGTCCATGAGCGACTCGACATCCGCCTTGGAATCCCCGGCGATGATCAGCAGGGCGCCGGGAGCTTCCTCGGAGCCGAAGGGGCCGCTCTTGAGGAGCCGGCCGGTCTCGAATTGGGCCTTAAGAAATTCGACGTGCCCGGGCCGGGCCACGTCCCGCTCGGCGGAACTGGAGTAGGAGTACGCGTAGGTGACGGCGAAAGTGGGCATGGAGTTGTCCTCTTCATTGAGTGGGTGGTTGGGCTTTCCTCAATGCTGGGCAACGAATTAGGACTTGTCCAATACTTAATACGTCATCGACTATGTGAAAATTGCACATAGTCGGATCACTCCGCGGGCGTGGGCAGCACCTCTTCGGCCAGGTTAAGGGCCGCCAGCAGGGCCGGGGACATTGCGCCGGGGTTCCAGGCGAGCCCCGAAAAGAGCAGGACTTCATCCCCGGACAGTGGCAGAAAGACCGTGCCTGCGGGCATGATTCCTTCGATGGATTCCGGCATGAGGCTGATGCCGATCCCGCCGGCAACCAGTGAAAGCGCGGTGTAGGGATCTGCGACTTCCTGGCTGATCCTTGGTCGGAATCCGGCGGCAGCACAGGCGGCGAACGTGACCTCCCGGAGGGTGGAACCCTGAGCCGCGGGCATGGTGACGAATGGATCCCCGGCTAACTCCGCTACCTCCACCGATTCCCTCCCGGCAAGCCGGTGGTCTGCCGGCACGGTAGCTCCAAGGCGCTCAGTGGCGATTCTGCGGGTGGCCAGCGTGGGTGCGTCGATGGGCAGGCCGATGAAGGCAAGGTCCAATGCGCCGTGGATCAGTTGTTGCAGGGCTTCCTGGGTGAGCAAACCGCCATGCAGGGACACGTCGAGCTGGGGGTAGTGCTGGCGCAGTGCCCGCGTCAGGGCTGGAAGAGTGGTGTGGTTCAGAGCGCCGGAAAAGCCGATGGCGAGCTTCCCGTAGACCGTTCCGCTTTCCGCCTGGATCGATCTGCGCGCCAGGTCGACTTCTTCGAGGATCTTCCGGGCGTGCGGCAGCAATGAGTGCCCCGCCGTGGTCAGGGTGACGGACCGGGTGTTGCGTTCAAACAGCGGCGCGCCCAGGTCCCTTTCGAGCTTCCGGATGGTCTGGCTCAGGGGTGACTGCGCTATCCTGAGCCGCTCTGCCGCCCGCCCGAAGTGCAACTCTTCGGCCACGGCCAGGAAGGCCTCAATCTGCCGCAGTTCCACTTTCGCTCCTAGGTTCTCGGGGTCCGGCCTGCATGTCCCAGCTGCACGGTCCTGGTGTTCAGTGCAAGGCTATATTGGGTTTTGGGGCCGGGAAGGCCGGGCTCCGGAAGTTCGATGGAGGCATCATGGCAAACTCGGCGTCGGGGGAATCCGTCATCGAGCGGGTCGTGAAGATCATGGAGGCCTTTTCCAAGGGCCAACCGTGGCTTCCCTTGCGGGAGATGGTCCGGATCACCGGAATGTCCAGCAGCACAGTGCATCGTCTGGCCACGGATTTGGCCGTGAGCGGGCTACTGGAGCGCAACGAGGCCGGGGAGTTCGGCGTCGGGATGAAGATGTGGGAACTGGCGTCCCGGAGTAACCCCCTCGAAGAGTTCCGCCGCCGCGGCCTGCCGTTCCTGGAAGGCGTCCACGCCGCCGTCCGCGAGCAGGTCGCGCTTGCGATCCCCGACGTCGAATCCGGCACGGTGCTGTACCTCGAGCAGCTGGACCAGCACGGCACCGCAACCAATCTCGCCGCCGTGGCCGGCAGGCTCGGCATCCACAACACGACGCCGGGCATGGCCATGATGGCGCACATGCCCCGCGCCGTGCAGGAGCGCTTCCTCACCGGACCGCTGGAGAAAACCACGGCCGCCACGGAAACCGATCCGGTGCGGATCCGGGCGCATCTGGCCCTGATCCGCGAGCGCGGCTACGTCCGCATGGCCGGAGTGCTGGTGCCGGAGAACACCGCCTATGCAGTCCCGGTTTTCGGCGAGGGCAACACTGTGATCGGTGCGATTGCCGTCGTGCTTCCCACCCTGCACGAGGACCCCCAGGTCATCCTCCCGGTATTGGTGGCCGCGGGACGCGGCCTATCACGGACCATGGGTGCTGAGCGCCGTCCGTATGGCTCCCGCCCGTGGCTGGAAAGCACATCGTCCCGTTGAACGGGAAGTTTCCCCGCGCTGTGTGACGGCAGCCCTACAGTCGTTTTCAGAGGAAAGATCGCTTGTGATCTGGAGCACACATCCCGCAGTCGTCATCAACGACTGCCGAATGGGCTGCACAACAAAGCACTGGCTGGCGATAACAACTCACCCCAATTCTTGGCCGGGCAAGGCACCATGGCGGTGCCACCACCGGCGCACTCAATGAGGAGACAGTATGGGACCCGTGCAGCAGCACTCGCCCTCGGATGTTCACAACCCGGCAGCGCCGGGGGAACACGTCAAAATGCCCAGGAAGGCGGCGCTCGCCTCCTTCCTGGGGTCCACCCTGGAGTACTACGACTTCTTCATCTACGGCACCGCTGCCGCGCTGATCTTCCCGAAGGTCTTTTTCCCTGGCGGAGATCCCGTGGTCGCGCTCCTCGGAGCCATGGCGACGTTCGGCGTCGGCTACTTGGCCAGGCCCCTCGGTGGCGTCGTCATGAGCCACTTCGGCGACAGGATCGGCCGAAAGCAGGCACTCATGATCACGCTGGTCATCATGGGCGTCGCTTCCATCGGCATCGGTTTCCTGCCGACCTACGGGCAGATGGGCTACTGGGCGACAGCGCTTCTGCTGGTAGGCCGCCTGGCCCAGGGATTCTCCGCAGGCGCTGAGTCCGCCGGGGCATCAACCCTCACCATGGAGCACTCACCCGAGGGCCGCCGCGCCTTCTTCACGAGCTTTGTGATGACCGGGTACGCCTCCGGAATGGTGCTGTCCACCATCGTCTTCATCCCCCTCGCCGCACTTCCGGAAGATCAACTCCTCAGCTGGGGTTGGCGCGTGCCATTCTGGCTCTCCGTAGTGGTCCTCGCCGTGGCGTACTGGATCCGCACGCGGCTGGACGAGCCGCCTGTCTTCGAAGAAATCGTCGAAGACGGTAAGCCCAAGTCCGTCCCGGCGGCCGTGGTCCTCAAGACCCAGTGGCGCGACGTACTGCGGGTCGGCGTGGTCATGCTGTTCTCCGTCATGCAAACCACCTTCACGGTCTACGCACTGGCGTACGCCACCGGCCCCGCAATCGGCATTGACCGCACTCTGATGCTCACCGTCAACGCCGTGACGGTCGGCCTGTCCATGGTCACCATTCCCATGGCAGGCGTCATCTCCGACCGGATCGGCCGCAAGAAAGTCCTCCTGGTCGGAGCCGTTGGTTGCGCCGCGACCACCATCGGTTACTTCTGGGCCATCAGCGAGCACAACATCGCACTGATATTCCTCTTCGGCTTCCTGAACATGACCGTCTTCTACTCCTGCTGGAATGGCGTGTGGACGGTCTTCTTCCCCGAGATGTTCCCGGCGGCGGTCCGCTATTCCGGTATGGCGATCGGTAGCCAGATCGGTCTGATCCTGGCTGGCTTCGCACCCGCCATCGCAACGCTTCTTGCACAGCCCGGACACGACGGCTGGATGCCGGTGGCCGGCTTCACCATCCTTTGCCTGGTGGCCTCGGCTATCGCCATCATGACGGCCCGCGAGACCTACAACGTTCCCCTCGAAGAACTGGGAAAGCCGCGGCGCTAGCCACCGAAGGCTGGGCGGCACCCACCTGCCGCCCAGCCAGGACCACACGAAACAACGACCCAATGCCTCGAAAGTTGGATACCCCATGACCTCGTCAGCAGCAGCGCCCCGCACCTTCCGCGTTGGAATCGCGGGTTGCGGCGCCATTTCCCGCAACCACCTGGCGGCGTTCCGTGCTCTGGAGAACGTCCAGATCGTCGGAGTCTGCGACGTGGATCCAGACCGCGCACTGGCCGCGGCTGAAGCGTGGGCCGTGCCCAACGCAGTGACTACCGTGGATGAACTCCTAACCCTGGACCTGGACATCGTCTCCGTCTGCACGCCGCATCCGACGCACGAAGAAGTAGTCCTGAAAGCGGCAGCAGCCGGCGTCCATGCCCTCTGCGAGAAGCCCATCGCCACAAAGCTGGAATCCGCCGAACGCATGGTGGCCGCGTGCGAGGGAGCCGGAGTCCAACTCGGGGTGCTGTTCCAGCGCCGCTTCTGGCCCGCCTCGCAGAAGATCCGCGCCGCGATCGACGACGGCACGCTGGGCCGTGCCATATTGGCCCAGTGCTCGGTCATGCTGCACCGGGCACCTGAGTACTACAACCGCGACGCCTGGCGCGGGACCTGGGAGAACGACGGCGGCGGGGTCCTGATGTCCCAAGCCGTCCACCAGATCGACCTTCTGCAGTGGTACCTGGGTGACGTGGCCGAGGTCTACGGCAAGGTCAACACCTACCGCCACGGCGACTACATAGAGGTAGAGGATTCCGCGACGGCGGTGATCACTTTTACGTCCGGGGCCATGGCTACGCTTGAGGCCTCCACCGCGGTATCGCCAAACCTCGGCATCCAGCTCCGCATCACGGGGGAAACGGGAGCCTCGGCTTCCCTCACGGAATTCCCTGAAGGAAGCGATGGCCGCCTGGACCTGTGGGCGGTAGGCGAGAAGATCGTCGTCGAGCCTGTCCACCCGGAAGGGGCGGAGCCCAACGTCGATCTGTCTGCCATCAACGGCCAGCTGGTTCCATTCCACACCCTTCAGGTCAAGGACTTTGTCCGTGCCTTGGAGACCGGAACCGAACCTGCCATCACGGGCAAGGACGCACTCAAGTCCCTGCGGATCCTGCTGGCCGTCTATGAGTCCTCCCGCACCGGCGAGCCCGTTCGCTTCGCGCCGGTCCACGCCGCTCATACGAGCATCCCGGAACTGCGGGTGGGCCAGAAGGTGGCAGGTTAAGCGATGGTTGCCAACTCACGCTTCGCGGAGCGCCCCCTGACCCTTGGCCGCAACGGCCGGATCCCGAAGACGCTACGCAACCGCCTCGCCTCGGCGCCGATGGAGCGCAATTACGGCACCACGGACGGTTACATCACCGAGCAATACATCGACTACCTGGTGACCAGGGCCAAGGCCGGCCTCGGCATGGTGACCACCGAAGCCACTTATATACGGGCCGACGGCAAAGGCCGCACCCACCAACTGGGCCTGCATACGGATGACATGATTCCCGGTCTCCGCCGCCTCACCGATGCCCTGCACGCCGAAGGCGCGCTTGCCGCCGTCGAACTTAATCACGGCGGCCGCACCGCGCAGTCCTCGGTGTCCGGACTCAGGAATGTGGCGCCATCGCCGGTGTCATGCGCGACGGCGGGTGGTGAAGTTCCACAGGAACTCACCGCCGCCGAGTGCTACGAACTCGTGGAGGCTTACGCGCAGGCGGCTCGCCGCGCAGTGGCAGCCGGCTTCGACGTCATCAACCTGCACGGCGCCCACGGGTACCTGATTCACCAGTTCATGTCGCCGATTTCCAACCACCGCACGGACGAGTTCGCAGCGCCGGAGTTGTTCATGAACCTCGTGATCGACGCCGTCCGCGAGGCCGTGCCGGACACGATCCTGGGCATGCGCGTTTCCGTGGTGGAAGGCCCCGCCGATGGCATCAACGCCGAGCAGCAAGTGGCCATCGTCGCCAAGGCCGACTTGGACAAGCTCGACTTCCTGGACCTTTCCGCAGGCAGTTACGACGCCGGCGAATGGATTGTGCAGTCGGGGGAGTGGAAGCCCGGAGTCCTGTCCGACTACGCCAAGGCCTACCGCCAGTTCGGACTTCCGCTGGGCATGGCCGGGCGCCTCAACAGCCCGCAGGTCATTGAGGAAGTCCTCAGCGAAGGAACCTGCGATTTCGTCAGCCTGGCCCGCGCCATCCACGCCGATCCGGCGTTCGTGGGCGGCGTGCTGCGCGGCGAACGCTACCGTCCCTGCATCGCGTGCAATGTCTGCATCGACAACCTCGGCCTCGGCCAGGTCACCTGCACCGTCAACCCTGCCGTCGGCCGCTCCCGCGTGACCGTGCCCACGCCCACCGTCCGCTCCGACTCCAGCGTGCTGGTGGTCGGTGCCGGACCTGCGGGCCTCACCGCCGCCCGCGAACTCGCCGAGGCCGGTGCCCGCGTGACGTTGATCGACGACGGCGCGCGGCCCGGTGGGCAGTTCACCCTCGCCGAACGCATGAAGTCCACGCCGGACTTCCACCGTTTCGCCGATTGGTCGGGTTCGGAAAACGCCCGCTTGGGCGTGGAGGTCCGCGTCGGAGCGCACATTGACACGTCCGACGCCGGCAGGCTGGCCCGAGATTTCGGCGCCGACGCCGTGGTGATTGCCACCGGTGGGCGCCGGCCGGCGATGGAGTTCGACTTCCCTGATGTCGAAGGCGGTGACTCACCGAGCGTCAGCGACATTCGGGACTGGCTCGCGGCCCATCCGGAGATCCTCGACGCCGGGACGTCACCGTCCGTGCCGACCGCCGTGACGATCTGGGGCGCAGATTCGGTGGCCATGTCCGTGGCTGACACCCTCGCGGCCAAAGGCACGGCTGTCTTGATCGTCGGTCCGCAGGCAGCGTTGGCTCCGGAGTCCGGGCGCCGTGCCAAGATTCTTGCCGTGCCGCGGCTGGAGTCAAACCCGCGGGTGCGGATCTTCCTGTCCAGCACCATCGAGGAATTCGACGGCGGCCGGGTACGGGTCAGCCGGACGGGACTTGCAGACGAATGGATCGATGCGCCCGGTGATCTGTTGGTCTCGCGTTCGCTGCTGCCACTTGACGCAACGCCCACGCTCACCGAGCGCGAGGCCGAACTGGGCCGCGAAGCCGGCTTTCCCGTGGCACTTGCGGGAAGCGTCGTCGATCAGAATCCCGCCATCGTGTCCAACGCCGTTAAGAGTGGCTACGACGCAGCGCAAAGGATCGCAGCCGCATTGGCCCCCGTCACGAACGCCAGCAACAACCCCACCCCGAACGGAGCCCGCAAGTGACAGCACAAGCCCGACGCCTAGGCCTCGCACAGCTATGCCTCGTGGGCACAGCGCCGCCGGACCTGGTCACCATCGCAGCGGAGGCCCGCTTCGATTTCATCGGTGCACGGGTCAGGCCCGTCACGGCAATGGAGCGGCCCTACAACCTCCAGCCGGGGTCGCCCATGCTCCAGGAAACCTTGGTGAGAATGGAGGACACAGGAATCACGGTTGAAGACATCGAGTTCCTGCTCCTGGATGGAACGGGCCTGCAGAACGGCAAGGATCAACGCAACGCCTGGTTGCAGATGATGGAGGCCGGCCAAGCGCTGGGGGCTTCCACACTGACAGTCGCTTGCTCGGATCCGGACATGGACAGATTCGGGGACCACCTCGCGCAGATGACCCAGGACGGCAAGGCTTACGGCATCATGCCTGCGCTGGAGCCAATCGCCTACCAAGCCGTCCGCTCGATTCCCCAAGCAGCCTTGTTGGCCCGCCGAGCCGGCTGCAAGGTGGTTGTGGATGCCCTCCACTTCAACCGTTTCGGCGGCACCTTGGCGGAACTGGGAGCAGCCGCGGACGTCGTTCCATTGGTCCAACTCTGCGACGGCCCGGCGAATGCACCTGCCAACAGGGACGGACTCGTGGCCGAGTCCCGTTCAGAGCGCGGTGTTCCAGGGGAAGGCGACTTTGATCTCGCAGCCTTGATCTCGGCGTTCCCGGAGGGTACCCCCATCAGCGTCGAAACGCCCTCGGACAGCCGGGTGGCGGCCATGGGCGAACTGGCGTGGGCCAGACACCTCAAGGCAGCCGCCGATTCCACCCTGAACAGCGCCGTCCAGGACACCACAACACTTAGTTGGAGCGAGAATTGAACACCACTGCAAGCCCCCGCCGGATCCTGGACTGCGATGTCCTGGTAGTAGGCTCCGGCGCTGGCGGCCTGTCCGCAGCTGTGACCGCGGCCTATCACGGACTGAAAGTCATCGTCGTGGAGAAGGCTCCAGTCTGCGGCGGCGCAACATCGTGGTCCGGCGGTTGGGCCTGGGCGCCGGGCAACCCGTTGGCGAAGGCGGAAGGCGTCAACGAGGACAAGGAAACGTTCCGAACCTATCTCCGCGAGGTCCTTGGCGATGACTACCAAGCCGAAAAGGTGGACGCGTTTCTCGAATCCGCTCCGCACATGGTGGACTTCTTCCACAAAAAGACCTCCCTGCAGTTTGTCCCCGGCAGCCGGATCAACGACATTTACGGCAAGCTTCCCGGCGCCGGAAGAGGCAACCGCTCCGTGGGCCCGAAGCCTTTCAATGCACGCAACATCAAGCCCGGCCTGCGAGCCAAAATGCGCCACCAGCTCTACGAAACCTCCTTCCTGGGCATGGGCATCATGGCCGGACCGGACCTTTCCAAATTCCTTTCGGCGTCGCAAGGCAATCTCCACGGAATCTTCCACGCGGGCTGGCGCTTCGGCTTCCACCTGCTGGATTTGCTGATGCATCGCCGCAACATGCAGCTGGTCAACGGCACGGCCCTGACCGGCAGGCTCATGAAATCCGCGGACGATCTTGGCGTCGATCTGCGCGTCTCCACGCGTGCCACAGCGTTGCTTACCGATGAGAGGGGAAAGGTGACGGGCGCCGTCGTACATTCTTCTGAAGGTGAGCTGCAGATCAACACTGCCCGCGGCGTCGTGCTCGCCTCGGGCGGCTTCCCCAACAACGTGCAGCGGCGCAAGGAGCTGTTCCCCAAAACGCCTACCGGCCGGGAGCACTGGACCCTCGCTCCGGGGGAGACCACCGGTGATGGCATCAACCTGGCCCAGGCCGTGGGAGCCCGGTTCAAAACAGTGAAGTCGGCGGCGGCGTGGTGCCCGGTGTCGCTGGTGCCATACGGCAACGGCAGGACCGGCGTGTTCCCGCACATCATGGACCGCGCCAAGCCGGGCAGCATCGGCGTCCGCGCAGACGGGAAGCGGTTCGTGAACGAGGCCAACGGCTACCACGACTACGTCGAGGCGCTTCTGGCAGCAACGCCCGAGGGTGAAACCGTGGAGTCCTGGCAGATCGCTGACAGCCGGTTTGTTCGCAAGTTCCCGCTGGGCATGGCCAAGCCGCTGCCAGTTCCGCTCTTCCCGTACCTGCGCTCCGGATACCTGATCAAGGGGCAGACGCTGGAGGAACTGGCGAGGAAATGCGGCGTCGATCCTGCCGGGCTGCGCGAAACCGTGGCGACGTTCAACACGCACGCCCGTTCCGGCGTCGATCCTGATTTCGGCCGTGGCGAGACGGCCTTCAACCGCTACGGCGGCGACGCCGGCAACCAGCCCAACCCCTCGCTGGGGCCTATCGAGAAGGGCCCGTTCTATGCGGTGCGCGTAGTGCCGGGCAGCTTCGGGACGTTCGCGGGCCTGGACACCGACGGCCTTGGCCGGGCGCTCAACAACGACGGCGAGCCCATCGACGGTCTGTACGTCGCAGGCAATGACCAAGCCAACGTCATGGGTGGCCACTACCCGGCGGGCGGCATCAACCTTGGCCCGGCGCTGACGTTCGGTTACATCGCCGGCCGCGACCTGGCGGGCGTAAATAATTATGAGGTTGCGTTGTGAGTGACGTTCTTCAACGCACGACGGCGGAACTCGCCTCGGGTGTCCAGATTCCGGTCATTGGGTAAGGGACATGGCCGTTGATGGATGAGGAGGCGAGTGGGCCGCCGCGCTGGGGGAGGGAGTGGGCTCGAACCTGTCTTTCCCCCTCCTCCTGGAGGGGGAAACGGAAGCTGGCCTGAACATGCAAGCGGAAGCTACTCCGCGTCGATTTCCTCCAGCAGATCCTTTGCCGCTTTGCGGATGTCCTCGTGATCATGCTGCGCCGCACGACTCTCGAGCGAAATGATCGCGCAGCGGTGGACCTTCTTGAAGTCGCCGAACGGAAAGCTGACGCTTCCCTTGGTCCCCTCGGATTGTTCCTTGTCAATGCCGAGGTGCCACTTCGAGAATTCAGCAAACCCGTGCTTGTCGATGAACGCGTTTTCATCATCGGTGGACGGCGCGTGTTCGCTCCAGTCATCGCGGATGTCCTGCTGCACCTTCCCCTGTTTTACGAGCTCGCGGGCGAGTTCCAATGCCTTGCGGTTCAGTTTCGTGGCCATCTGGTGCCTCCGCAGTGGGTTCCGGTGTTGGGCTGGGCGGGCAGAGCCGAGTCCATCTCTAGGCTAGAACCGTCGACGGCGGCCCGCCAGTATCGAGGCAAGCTCAGCCTGATGACTCCCGGTTTTCCATCCGGCCCCAGGGATTTACCCCGCGGAGACTCCGCCGAAACGTTTCCACAACAATGGGTGCCTAGCTTGGCAGCATGACCTTTGAAGCCATGGCCAGGATCCGCGACAGCATCGTTGACGCGTTGTTCCCCGCCCAGCCCAGCACCGCGGAGCAAGCCACCGACGCCCTGCGCGAGGTGACGCGCTGGGCCTGGCTGCCTGCCCTGAGCGGCGTTGCCGTGTCCGGGGACCACGCCCGCAGGGCCCATGAAACCGCCGTGCGGGCGGCCGCGGAATAGCCTCACATCGGCGATAGATGTCGCGTCGCACACACTAGTCTTCCATTTGCTGCATAATGACCTAAACTGCTTCACTGAGGTGCCTGAAATGGCGCTGCGCAGCAACGAAAGTGAACAACCACATGGCTACCGATTACGACGCCCCACGCAAGACAGAAGAAGAGTCTCCCTCCGAATCGCTGGAGGCCCTTCAGGCGTCCCGCGGCGGCGGCGCCCAGACCGCTGTTATCGACGTCGACGAGAACGACACCGCTGAAGGCATTGACCTTCCGGGCGCAGATCTCTCCGGCGAAGAACTGACGGTCATTGTTGTTCCCGAGCAGTCCGATGAATTCACGTGCTCCTCCTGCTTCCTGGTCCGTCACCGGTCCCAGGTCGCACGCGAAAAGAACGGCATGAAGTACTGCCGCGACTGCGAAGGCTAATACTGCCCTTAGGCGCGCGCTCTTCATAGCAAAGCAACGCGAGACGCCGGCAGCCCAACAGGGAAGCTGGCGCCTCGCTTTTTTGTGCCCTTTCCGCCCGCACAGCCGATCTGCCGGACGTGGCGGACCGGCCGGAAAATACTGCTTCCGCTTCCGCTGATATCGGCCGTTATCAGCGGTAACAGGAATATGGAGGTAGCGGCACGAACAGCTCTCAAACGCCCCAATTCCGAGCCTGGAATCACGTTCCCGTAATCGGTTGCCGAGGAGACTAACGGTTCCGCCCCGAACCGGATACAACCCTCGTTTTGGGGTTCCGGCACTCCTACGCTTGAGCTATCCAATCACTCGAGGGGGTGGCCAAAATGAAAAAAATCTATGCTTGGCTGACAGCTATCCTTATGGCTGTCGGACTAGGCCTTCTTGTTCCGGGGTCCGCCTCCGCGGCCTCGTATTGCGGACTCGTCTGGGGCTCGTTGGCAAAAACCAACCAGGCCATGAGCACCGCAGCAGTAACCAACGTTCGGACGGGGCAGCATTACTGCTTCGACCGGATGGTGATCGATATTAAGGGGAAAGCGGGAGGCTACAACGTCCGCTACGTCTCCAAGGTGGTCCAGGACGGCTCCGGCCTGCCCGTCAAGCTGAGGGGCGGCGCGTTCCTTCAGGTCACCGTCCATTCACCGGCCTACGACAACGTCACCGGGAAGGCCACATTCATTCCGGCCAACCGGTCAGAGGTGACTAACGTATCCGGATACCAGACCTTCAGGCAGGTGGCCTGGGCAGGCAGCTTCGAGGGCTACACCACCCTTGGACTCGGCGTCCGCGCCCGGCTGCCGTACAAGGTCTTCACCCTCGCCGGACCGGGCTCGGGCACACGGCTCGTCATCGACGTTGCCCACCACTGGTGACGAGCCGGGTTGTTCAAACCCTTGAAACCCTGAACTCGCGAATCGCCGATTAACCAAGCGACGCCCCGCCCCCGGCAACCCGGGAACGGGGCATCGCTTTGCTGTTCTAGAAGGGCTGTGCTTCGAGGGGACGGCGTTTCGGGCCGGCCGTGCCCGGGTACAACGGTGATTAGTTTCCGAAGTCCCACGCCGGACCCGGCGTGGGACCGTCGGCCTGACTAAGCACCATCCAGGATGGGGAAGGACGCCACATCTTGGACACCGCCGTGTCCGTGTGAATACAATAGGTGCCCGGGCGACGACTTCAGGTCTGTGAAACCTGGCGGGATCGAGTAGCAGGACAAGTCTCCCATCCGAAGTTGCCTCTGTGGAAGGAATGCTGTGTCAACTGGTTCTGCACCGATGCGGCACGACGGAGATTCGATCTATGCCCAGCTGCGCTCTGAAATCCTGGGCGGCGCAATTCCTCCGGCGACTCCATTACGGGAGGTTACCCTGGGGGAACGCTTCGGCGTCTCCCGCACTCCGGTACGCGAAGCTCTTCGCCGTCTCCAGCACGACCGGCTTCTGGACCGTGGCGCCCGCGGTCTGCAAGTCCATCAGGCGACCCCGCAGGAGGTCATCCAGGTATACGACGTGCGGATTCTTTTGGAACAGGAGGCGGCCGGGCAGGCAGCCCTGTCCCGCGGCATCACTGACATAATGCAGCTCGAAGGCCTGGTGGAGCGTGATCGCGCGCTTTCGGGTCCGGATGACCAGACCCGGGCGTCGACGAACCTGGAGTTTCACGCCGCTGTCTGGGCGGCCGCGCATAATCCGGTCCTCCAGGATCTCCTGCAGCGGCTTTCCACCCACCTGATTCGCACCCCCCACTCGACTCTGTCGGTAGGAAAGCGTTGGGATGAGGCCCTGGCCGAGCACGCGAAGCTGGTCGCGGCCATCACCGCCGGCGACGAAACCGGTGCGCGGAACACCGCGCGCGAACACATGGAGACAGCCCGCATGATCAGGCTCGACCTGCTGCGGAAATCGGCCTCCTACTAAGATTCCCCAGCGGCTCTCCCGCTAAACCTTCTTCCGCGGAGTACCAGCCGTCCGTGTCCCCCTGGCATGCCAGTATTGCCCGCGGCGCCGCTGGCTCTCGTATCCGTTGCCGGGGCGGGTGCAGGCGTGAGCACCCACCGGAGACTCCCAAGACTTGCCGTGATTGCGGCCACTATGCAACACTGTACTTCACTGTATACAGTCGTATTCCATCAAAGGAGATAGATCATGACAGCGATCACAGAGACGGACACCGTCGTTGAGTTCCGCGGGGTCGGCAAGCGCTTCGGCAGCATGCAGGCCCTGACCGGCATTGATTTGTCGGTGCGCCGTGGCGAGGTGGTCGTCATACTGGGCCCGTCAGGGTCGGGCAAATCGACGCTGTGCCGGTGCATCAACCGGCTGGAAGCCATCGACGAGGGTCACATCCTCATCGACGGCCACGAACAGCCTGTCGAGGGCAGGGACCTGTACAAGTTCCGTACCGAGGTGGGGATGGTCTTCCAGTCCTTTAACCTCTTCTCGCACAAGACCATCCTCGAGAACATCACCCTCGCTCCACGGAAGATCCTGGGCCTGAACAAGCAGGCGGCAGAGACCCGGGCCCTCGAGCTGCTGGCCATGGTGGGCATCGCCGACAAGGCACACAGCCGGCCGTCCCAGCTTTCCGGAGGCCAGAAACAGCGCGCAGCCATCGCCCGTGCACTGGCCATGGAACCCAAGGTCCTGCTCTTTGATGAACCCACGTCCGCGCTCGACCCGGAATCCACCCGCGAGGTTCTGGCAACCATGCGGAACCTGGCGCAGAGCGGCACGACGATGATCGTCGTGACCCACGAGATGTCCTTCGCCCGTGCTTTCGCCGACCGGATCGTCTTCATGGCCGCCGGAGCCATCGTCGAAATTGCCGAGCCTGAAACATTCTTCACCTCCCCTTCCAGCGACCGGGCCAAAGCCTTCCTCTCCTCGGTCCACTAACAGCGCCTGTGCAAAGACGCACCCACCTTAAGGAGTAACCATGAAACGCCAGCACTTCCTGCCCGCACTGGCCATCGCCGGCGCCCTGATCCTGGGCACCACAGCCTGCGCCGGCACCGCCCCGGCCGCCGACAGCCAGCCCGCCCAGAACTTCCCGGCCAACAGCACGATGGACAAGATCCAGAAACGCGGCAAAGTCATCGTCGGGGTCAAATTCGACCAGCCGCTCTTTGGCGTGAAAAATCCAGTCACCGGCAAGATGGAAGGCCTGGACATTGAGATGGCCAGAATCCTGGCCAAGGACCTCACCGGCAGTGCAGACAATGTCGAGTTCGTGGAAGCGGTCACCAAAAACCGCGAAGCGTTCCTGCAGCAGAACAAGGTCGACGTCGTGATCGCCTCCTACGCCGTGACGGAAGAGCGGAAGAAAGTCGTCAGTTTCGCCGGACCTTACCTCGAGAGCAACGTGGCCTTGCTGGTCCGCAAGGACGACAGCTCAGTAAACAAACCCGAGGATCTCCAGGGCAAAACCGTGTGTTCCACCACCGGCGCCCGCGCTGCCCAGCTGATCGGTGAGGCCGTGCCCGCGGCCAACGTGGTCCTGTTCAGCACCTACAGTGAATGCGCACAGGCACTGAAGGACAAGAGGGTCGATGCGGTGACCACCACCGAGGCCATCCTGCTCGGTGTCCAGTCCCAGAATCCGGACGCCTACCGCATCGCGGACGGCCATCTGGCCGATGCCGAGGAATTTGCCATCGGTTCCGCGAAAGACGATGCAGCATTCCATGACTACCTTGATCAGCTTCTGAACAAGGCCATCGCGGACGGGGACTGGAAGAAGGCCTACGACTCCACGATCGGCAAGGTCAAGCCCGGCGACGTTACCCCGCCCAAAGTAACCCTGTAGGGATCGGCTTATGTCATTCCTTGTCAATCATCTCGTCGATTTCGGTCAGGGCGTGCTGGTGACTCTGGGACTCGTTCTCCTGGGCGCCACCGGTTCGATGATCCTGGGGACGCTGCTCGCTGCACTACGGACCAGCCCCGTCAGGACGGCCCGGGCGGTCTCCTCGGCCTACGTGCTGATCTTCCGGAACGTGCCGCTTCCCGTACAAATGGTGCTGTTTGTCTTCGGCCTCCCGGTCCTGGCCATCCAGTACTCGCTCTACGCCTCGGCCGCGATCGTCTTGGTGCTCTACACGGCGCCGTTCGTGGCCGAAACCCTGCGTTCGGGCTTGAACACCGTAGACCGCGGCGAGCTTGAAGCCGGGCGCGCCCTGGGCTTCGGGCCAATGGCGTCCCTGAAGCTCATCGTCCTCCCGCAGGCCTTCGCCACGGTCACCAGACCGCTGGGCAACGTCTTCATCACCATGGTCAAGAACACATCGGTCGCTGCCCTGGTGGGGGTATCCGAACTGACGTTCCTCTCGGACAAGATCGCGGTGGATGAGGCACAACCGTTCATTATCTTCGGCGGGGCCGCCGTCTGCTACCTCGTTATCGGGCTGGTCATCGGCCGGCTCGTATCCGCAGTCGATCAGAAGGTGGCGTTCAGCCGATGAGTACCGTATCGCTTTTTGACCCGGCCGGTCCGCGCGGCAAACGCCGCCACCTGCTACTGGAAATCTTCACCGCCGTCATCGTGACCGCCGGCGCCTATCTGGTCTTCAGGGTCCTCTACGACAAAGGCGAGCTGAGCGCTGCGGCGTGGGCTCCGTTCGCCGAGCCGGGGCTCTGGGCGCTTCTCGGCCAAGGCCTGTGGAACAACATTGCGGCCGCAGCGGTCGGCATGGTGCTGTCCATGATCACCGGGTGCCTCCTGGCGTTCGGGCTGGTCTCCACCCACACCCTGATCCGCAGGACCTGCCGGGTCTACACGGACGTCTTCAGCAGCATCCCCCTGCTCCTGCTGCTCTACTTCACGTCGCTGGTGTTGCCCAACTATGGCCTTAAACTCGGGGATTTCTGGTTCCTGGTAATCGCACTGACCCTCTACAGCGGGGCCGTCATCGGTGACCTGCTGCGATCCGGGATCCTCGCGCTGCCACCGGGACAGGCCGAGGCCTCCCTCGCGCTGGGTTTCTCCCAGGTCGGCACGCTGCGCCTGGTCCTGCTTCCGCAGGCCCTGAGGTCCATGAGTCCCGCCCTGGTGAGCCAGCTCATCATCCTCTTCAAAGGAACGGCGCTGGCCTTTGTGCTCGGCGGTTACATGGAACTGCTGAGGTCGACCACCGTCATCGGCCAGTACTACACCCGGTCGCTGCTGCAGGCGCAGTTTGTTGCCGCCTTGGGGTTCCTGGTGGTGAACGTCACCTTGGGCGCCCTGGCCGTGGCCCTGGAGCGCCGCCAAAACCGCCTCGCCGAGCAGGAACCGCTGCCAGTAACGGCAGCAGAACCAGACCCCGTGCCGGCCCGCCGCTGACACCCCGATGTCGCCACACACGGGCCAAGTACGCTTGGCCGGCTCTGTATACAGACGAATACTTATGAATTCACAAATTAAGGAGACAAAGAACAATGGCTGATCAGAACGAATCCGCAGCTGCAAACCTCACAAAGGCCGACGTGATCGTCGTCGGTGGCGGCAACGCCGGCTTCACAGCGGCCCACGCCGCTGCCGTCCGCGGACGAAAAGTCATCCTGCTCGAAAAGGGCACCAAAGACATGGCTGGCGGCAACAGCTTCTACACCGCCGGCGCCACTCGCATCGTGCACAACGGCCTGGATGACCTCCAAGGGCTCGTGGAACCGGACGAACGGCACAGCCGGACCGTCGTTCCGCCCTACAGTGCTGAAGAATACGCATCAGACCTGGCAAAGGTCACCGAAGGCCGGAACGACCCGGCACTGACGGAAGTCCTCATTGCCGAGAGCCAGTCCACCCTTCGCTGGCTCAACGGGCTGGGCCTGAAGTACCGCCTGATGTACGAACGCCAGGCCTTCGAGCGTGCCGACGGGTCCTACCTCTTCTGGGGCGGCCTGCACGTGGGAAACGTGGGCGGCGGCGAAGGCCTGATCGAAGACCACACCCGGGTAGCTGCAGAGCTGGGCATCGAAGTCAGGTACGGCCACGCGGCCCAAAGCCTCATCGTTGAGAACGGCCGTGTAGCCGGCGTCGTCGTCAACACCTCTGAAGGGAAGCTGCGCCTGACGGCAGAATCCGTGATCCTCACCGCCGGAGGCTTCGAGGCCGACCCGAAGCGTCGGCGGGAGTACTTGGGCGAAGGCTGGGAAAACGCCAAGGTACGCGGCACGCCCTACAACACCGGCGACATGATCGCCGCAGCGTTGGAGATCGGCGCCACCAAGGGCGGAGACTGGGGCACCTGCCACAGCGTCCAGTGGGATGCCTTCACCGCCACCAACGAAAGCAACCGCGAACTCACCAACCGCCTCACCCGGCAAAGCTACCCGTTTGGAATCATCGTCAACACCGACGGCAAGCGTTTTCTGGACGAGGGCGCGGACTTCCGGAACTACACCTACGCCAAGTACGGCAAGGAAATCCTCAAGCAGCCCGGCTCGGTTGCGTACCAGATCTTCGACGCCGGCCTTCGGCCCATGCTGCGCAGCGAAGAATACGAGATGCCCGGCATCTCCGTTGAGGTCGCCGACACCCTCGAGGACCTGGCCGTCAAAATCGGCATCGACCCGGAAAGCCTGTCCAAAACCGTGACGGACTTCAACAACTCGATCGAGCGCTCCATCCCGTTCGACCCCAACATTAAGGATGGCCGGAAGGCCGCCACCGAACCGGTCAAGAGCAACTGGGCCGCCCCCATCGAAACCGGACCCTTCTACGCCTACGGCGTCACCTGCGGAATCACGTTCACCTTCGGTGGCATCAAGTCCGACACCCACGGCCGCGTCCTGGACGCAGACGGCAAGCACATCGAAGGCCTGTTCGTGGCAGGTGAAATGCTCGGCGGACTATTCAGCGTCAACTACCCCGGCGGCACCGGACTTGCTGCCGGATGTGTCTTCGGGCGGCGAGCCGGAGTCCTGGCGTAGGGCACGGTTCACTGCACTTTTTGCGATAGGCCCCGGGACTAGCGTTCCAGGGACGAACAACTGGTCCCCGATTGGACCATCATCACCGACCGCCGGCCCTATGACCGGCACAGATGGGCGCTCTTCCCGCACTCCGTCGCAACAGGCAGCCCGAAAGTCGGGCGTGGGAAGAGCGCCCATGGGGAGAGGGCAGGGTGGCTGTAACGCCGCCCTGCCTTCTCCGAAGCCCGCATTAAGCGGATTCCGTCGGTGCCCGCCAAGCCCGAACGAGGGTGGAACCCGGCCACTGGCACCACTCGGCTCCTGCCACGCCTAGTCGGGCACCACGAGTGCCGGCGTGTCCTGGCGGATGGTTTCGCCGCGGAAGAACCCCGGCCGCAGCCTGGCCATGATCAGCATGAACACCACGCCCAGGGCCAGGATGCCGATCCCGAGGACGAACACGAGCCCCACGCCGAAGACCTCGGAACCGCTGCCGAACTCCGGCGCCCAGCTGTCCGCGGCGGTCTGCAGGAAGACCACCAACAGCCCCAGGCCGCCCAGCAGCGGGCACAACAGCCGGAAGACGAAGTTGCGTGCGCTGCTGAAGACGCTGTTGCGGAAGTACCAGGCGCACGCGAACGCCGTGAGCCCGTAGTAGAAGCAGATCATCAGGCCCAGCGCCAGGATGGTGTCATTCAGGACGTTCTCGCTGATCACATGCATCACGGCGTAGAAGACCGCCGAAAAGGCGCCGGCGGCGACAGTGGCGAATCCCGGCGTCGAAAACTTCCTACTGAGGTGGCTGAACCGCTCCGGCAGCGCGCCGTAATGCGCCATGGCGAGAAGGCTCCGTGACGGCGAGGTGAACGTGGACTGCAGGGAGGCCGCCGAGCTGGAGAGCACGGCCAGCGACATCAGGATGGCGAACGGACCCATGGCGGGCGAGGCCAGGGCCGTGAAGACGTTGGCGTGGTTCTCCTCGTTGTTCAGGCCGATGCCCGTGTCCCCGACGCCGGCGAACATCATGGTTGCGATGGTCACCAGCAGGTAGATGCCCAGGACGACGACGGCGGTCAGCGTGCCTGCCAGCCCGGCCGTTTTCTTGCCGTTGGCGGTCTCCTCGTTCACCGTCAGGCACACGTCCCAGCCCCAGTAGACAAAGATGGACAGGGAAATGCCGGCGGCGATCTGGCCGAACGTCTCGATTTTGGTGACGTCGAACCACTCCCAGCTGAACGGGATGGCGGTCCCGGACGAGGACCAGTTCGCGAACGCCATGCCCACGAACAGGCCCAGCACCAGGAGCTGGAATCCGACCAGCCCGTACTGGACCACCTTGGTGGTGTGCAGGCCCCGGTAGCTGACCCACACCGCCAGCGCCACGAACACGAAGCACGTGACCACGTTCAGCGGCTTGTTCGCCGCGAGGTCCGCCAGTTCCGGCGATCCGGTCAGCTGGGCCAGGAACAGATAGAAGAAGTCCACCGCCACGCCGGCCAGGTTGGACAGCACGATGATGTTGGCGGCCAGCAGGCCCCAGCCGCCCATCCAGCCAACCCACGGGCCGAAGGCCTTGGTCACCCAGGTGAAGGTGGTGCCGCTGTCGGGGGAATCGGCGTTCAGCTCCCGGTAGGCGAGGGACACCAGGATCATGGGGATGAAGCCGATGAGGAAAATGACCGGCAGCTGAAGCCCGGCCTCGTTGACGGTGGGGCCCAGCGCGCTGGTCAGCGTGTAGGCCGGCGCGATGGTGGAAATGCCCAGAACCACGACGGCGAGGAGGCCCAGCTGCCCGCCCTTCAGTCCCTTCCCGGTAATGCCGTGCACGGTTCCCGGGGCGTCTGTGCCGGCGCCGCTGGCAGGATCGCCCGCCGGTGCGCTGGCGCGGGTGGTTTGGCTCATGACTGACCTTTCCAGGACGCAGCGGGCTGCTGCTGGGTGATGCAGTGGATGCCGCCCCCGCGGGCGAAGAGCTCGCGGGCGTCGATGCCCACCACGCGGCGCCCGGGGTAGGCGTCGGCAAGGATGCGGAGGGCCTTCTCGTCGTTGGGATCGGAGAAGGTGCAGGCGATGACTCCGCCGTTGACCACCACATGGTTGATGTAGCTGTAGTCCACGAAGCCCTCGGCGTCCGTGAGGACCGTGGGAGCCGGAACCTCGATGATGTTCCATTCACGCCCGGCCGCGTCCCGGGTGGTGGACAGGAAGCTGACGATCTCGCGGCTGACCTCGAAATCCGGGTGCGCCGGGTCCTGCTGTGAATGGACCAGCAGTGTGCCTGGCGAGGGGATGGCGGCCACGATGTCCACATGTCCGCGGGTGCCGAACCGCTCCGAATCACGGGTGAGGCCGCGCGGAACCCAGATAACGTGCCTGGCGCCGACGGTCCTGGCCAGCTCCGCTTCGATCTCCGGTTTCGTGAGCCCGGGATTGCGGCCCGGGTCCAGCTGCACGGTCTCGGTGACCAGCACGGTTCCCTCGCCGTCCACCTGGATGCCGCCGCCTTCGTTAACCAGACGGGACACGAGATGGTGGGCGCCGGACCGGCCGGCCACTTCCGCGGCGAGGAGCGAGTCCTTGTCCCACCGCGCCCAGTCCTGGGCGCCCCAGCCGTTGAAGACCCAGTCCACCGCACCAAGCCGGCCGGCGCCGTCCAGCACGAAGGTGGGGCCGATGTCCCGCATCCAGGCGTCGTTCAGTTCCGCCGTCAGTACCTCGACGGCGGGATCGAGGTAACGCGCGGCGGTATCGACGTCGTCGGGGGCCACCGCCACGGTGACCGGCTCAAACTCAACGGCGGCATTGGCGACGGCGGCCCAGACGGAACGCGCGGCGTGCGCCTCTTCGGCTGTGTCGCCCAGGGTGTAGCCGCCCGTGGGGAACGCCATCCAGAGCCGGTCCTGGCGTGCCGTTTCGGCGGGCATGCGCCACGCGCTCATGCGGTCACCTCGGCAGGCGCATAACCACTGATTGAACTGGTCGAAATCGCGGGACCCGCCTCGTCCCCGAACGGTGCATCGTGGCGGACGGGTTCGGTGAGCCGGGCATAGGTGTCCGGGCGGCGGGTGGTCAGGAACGGGAACAGCGTGAGCCAGTCCTGGCGCTGGTCCAGGTCAAGGTCCGCGACGAGAACGGCTGACTCGTTCCGCGGAGCCTGCGCCAGGATGCGGCCGTAGGGGTCGGAGATGAAGGAGGTTCCGTAGAAGTTGAGGCTGCCCTCCTGGCCCCAGCGGTTCGGGACCACCATGAACAGGCCGTTGGCGATGCCGTTGCCCACAATCACCTGCTGCCACAGGGGCTGGGTGTCGAACTCCGGGAACAGCGGTTCGGACCCGATGGCCGTGGGATAGACGAGCAGTTCCGCCCCGCCGAGCGAGTACAGCCGGGCCAGTTCGGGGAACCACTCGTCCCAGCAGGTGGGCATGCCGAGGCGTGCGCCGCCGAGTTCGGCAGGCGAGTGGACTTCGTAGGCGTCACCCGCGGGCGGGCCCTGGCGGAAGAACCGGTCCTCGTAGTAGCCGGCGGTGACGGGGATGTGCAGCTTGTGCGTGCTGGCGAGCAGTTCGCCGCCGGGGGACACGAGGATGGAAGTATTCAGTCCCAAGCCGTCGTCCGAGCCGTCGGGGTTGTCCGCCCGCTGGTAGAGCGAGGCGTGGACGCAGATGCCGTGCCTGCGGGCAGCCTCGGCGGCAAAGCGGAAGGTGGGGCCGGTGAGCAGGTCCTCGGCCGCGTCAGAGGGGCGTGGCCTGGTTTGTCCGGCGAGGGACAGATCGTTGTCCGGAATCTGGTCCGCCGGATAGCGGGACAGCGTAAGTTCCGGCAGGAAGACAACTGTGGCGCCGAGGCGGGCTGCGCGCTCGATGCCGTCGTTCAGTTCGGCGCGAAGAGCCGCGGCGTTGCTGTGCCAACGGTGCTGGACGACGCCGATCCGCAGTGCCGGACGCGCGGACGGCACTGTCCGGGCCAGGGAGGAGGGTGAATCGAGGCAGGTGATTTCAATCATGATGACTACTCCAGAGAGACGACCGTCACTAAATGAATGACGTTCATTTAGTATGCACAGCCCGGCGCCGGCTGGCAAGGGTCAATTTGAATAGCATTCATATATGACAGAAATGGCAAGTAAGCTGATCGTGAAATTTTGGGCCTGCTCCTGCCTGCCCTGACCCGGCCTGCGGTAGCGTCGGAGCTACTGGACCACTCGAGGAGGACGAATGAAAGCTTCACCGACACTGACCAACAACATGCAGGCCGTGCTTGCGGACCTGATCGAACTGCACATCCAGGGCAAGCAGGCGCACTGGAACATTGTGGGGACCAACTTTAGGGACCTTCACCTGCAGCTGGACGAGATTGTCGATGCCGCCAGGGCGTTTGCTGACGACATGGCGGAGCGGATGCGCGCCCTGCACGCGCTGCCCGATGGCCGCAGCGAGACGGTGGCCAAGTCCACCAGCCTGGCCCAGTTCCCGGAAGGCCTCATCAACACCAAGGACGCGATCGACCGGATCGTCGCCGCGCTTGAGGCCGCAGTGGGCACCATGCGCAAGGTCCATGACGAGGTGGATGAAGAGGACCCCACCACCGCAGACCTGCTGCACGCCTTCATTGAAAAGCTGGAGCAGTACGCCTGGATGGTGGGTGCCGAGAACATGAAGGCCTCGGCCAGCGTCACGCAGCCCGACAGCAAGTAACCGCAGCCTAAAAATCTGAGATCCGCAGGCGGCCGACGCCCGCGGAACCGACAGAACAGCCCCGGAGTTCCTCCGGGGCTGTTTTGTGCTTTGAACCCTTGACTTTCCGGCGCCGCGGAGAATACTTAAGCATGTGCTTAACAATCAGCTGCCGGAGGATCCGGACCTGGATTCCGTGTTCCAGGCGCTCGCCGACCCCACCCGGAGGGCGATCCTTATCCGCCTCTGCGACGGCCCGGCGTCAGTCTCGCAGCTGGCCCGACCGTTTGCCATGAGCCTGCCGGCAATCCTCCAGCACCTGCAGGTCCTGGAGGGCAGTGGCCTGGTCCGCAGCGAAAAGATCGGACGCGTGCGCAGCTGCACCATTGTCCCCGCTGCCGTCCGCCGTGCGGAGGGCTGGCTCAGCGCGCGCCGGACGGCTGAAGAACGCCGCCTCGACCGGCTCGAGTCGTTCCTTGATTCAGATGATCCACCCACAACAACAACCAGGAGTACGCCATGAGCACCCCCATCACGCATGCCAGCTTCACGTTGTCACGCACGCTCAACGCCCCGCCGTCGCGCGTTTTTGAAGCGTTCTCGGATTTCGCCAGCAAGAAGAAGTGGTTTGGCGGCCCGCCGGAGTGGAACCAGGGCGAATCAAGCCTCGAGTTCCGGGAGGGCGGCCGTGAGACGGACGTCGGAGGGCCCGAGGGCGGTTTCGTTTCGACCATGCAGGCCCTCTATTACGACATCGTGGACAACGAGCGGATCGTCTATACCTACGAGATGCTGCTGGACGGCCAGCGCACGTCCGTTTCGCTCAGCACGGTGGAGCTTCAGGCTGAGGGCGACGGTACCCTGCTGACGCTGACCGAACAGGGCGCCTACTTCACGGAGGTTGACCAGGTGGCCGGGAGGAAGGAAGGAACCGACGGCCTGCTCGATGCCTTGCAGGCCTTCGTCGAAGGCCACTGAGCAGCGGCCGCGGCAGGCCGCCATCGCTCCTCCGCCGTCGCCCTTCCGGCGGCGGGACCGGCCGGCGGCAGGCGGCCTCGGCAGCCCACCGGCCGGTCCCTTAGCGGGCCCTCGGCACCCGGCGGAGAACGACGGCGGAGAGGACTGACGCTCCCGCCATCAGTACCAGCGCGATGGCCGCCGTGATGTGGACGCCCGAGTCGAAGGCCGCCCGGGCGGCCGCGGCGAGGGCTTCGGACAGCGGCGCCGGCAACGTTCCCGCAAGCTCCATGGCCCCCGCCAGGGTTTCCCGGGCCCGGTCCGTGGAGTCCGCGGGCGCCACCTGGGTTACGGCTGCGGGCAGTGCAAGCTGCCTCTGGTAGGAGGCGGTCAGGATCGATCCCAGAACGGCCGTACCGAGCAGTGAGCCCACTTCGTAGCCCGTCTCGGAAATCGCCGCCGCGGCCCCGGATTTCGCGGGCGGCACGGCGCCTAGGATCAGGTCGTTGGAGATTGTTTCGGCGGCACCCACGCCGAGGGCAAGGAGGAGCAGTGCACCAAGCAGCAGGGCCGGTCCGGCGGAGTGGTCGCCAAAAGCCACCAGGGAGTAGCCCGACGCGCTCAGCGACAGGCCGCCGGCCACCACGAACCCGGGCCGAATCTTCCGGACCAGCGGCACCACCAGAAGCCCCGCCACCACGGTGGCCGTCAGTGCGGGCAGCATGGCGGTCCCCGACGCCGAGGGCGACATCCCTTCCAGCAGTTGCAGGTGCTGTGCCAGGAAGAGGATGAAGCCGTTGAAGGAGAACAGCGCCAGCACGTTGGCTGTGATGGCCGTGCTGAACACCCTGTTCCTGAACAGGGACAGGTCCAGCAGCGGGGACGCGAGCCGCTGCTGGCGACGAACGAAGACGAAGCCCATGGCCATGCCAAAGGCAATGATGGACAGGGCCTGTGCGCCCGGTCCTTCGGTGGCCAGTTCCTTGATTCCGTAGACCATGGGCACCATGGTCAGCATTGACAGCAGGATGCTGGGCATGTCCACCCGGCCCGGCCTGGGGTCCCTGGACTCCGGAATGAAGAACGGGCCGAAGATGAGCAGCGGCAGCATGATGGGCGCGGCCACGAGCAGGACCGCGCCCCACCAGAACTGCTCCACGAGCCAGCCGCCGAAAATCGGGCCGAGGGCTGCGCCGCCGGAGAAGCCTGCCGCCCAGATTGCGACCGCCAGCCTGCGCCTGTTGGGGTCCGGAAAAATGTTGCGGATGAGCGAGAGCGTGGACGGCATCAGCATGGCGCCAAAGAAGCCCAGTGCGGCACGGCCGGCAATTAGCCATTCGGCGCTTGGGGCGAACGCTGTGGCGGCCGAGACTCCGGCGAATCCCATGGTGCCAATCAGCAGCAGCCGGCGGCGCCCGATCCTGTCACCCAGGCTTCCCATGGCAACCAGAAGACCGGCCAGGACCAGGGCGTAGGCGTCCACGATCCACAGCAGCTGCACTCCGGACGTATCCAGGCTCCGCGCGATTGCCGGCAGGGCGAAGGTCAGTGCGGTGTTGTCCACGGCCACGAGCAGGACCGGAAACATGAGCAGACCCAGGGCAAGCCAGTCGCGGGCTCCGCCGCTGGCGGGGGAGGGCTGTGCTGCTGCTTGCGTGATGGGCTTCTGCTGCTGGAGGTCTGCGGACGCGGTCATGCCTTAACTGTACCGTCTGGACGGTATAGTTATCAAGCGAATGACCAGAACAGGCATGATGGGAGCCATGGCCAGAAAACCAGTAGCGCGCAGTGCCGTCCTCGACGCCTTTGAGTCACTCCTCATCGAAGTAGGGGAGCGAGCAGCAACCCTGGATGCCGTGGCCGGGCGCGCTGGGGTTTCCAAAGGGGGCCTGCTCTACCACTTCCCGAATAAGGAGGCCCTGATCGGGGTCCTGCTGGACCGCCTGGACGAGCATGCCGAGGCCGATGCCCGGGCCATGGCCACGGCACCCGAAGGTGCGGCCGCCTACTTCATCAAATCCTCAGTGTGGGCAGACACCCCTCTGGACCGCGTCATTGTGGCGGCAACGCGGCTCGCAGAGGTGGCCCATCAGGAGACCCGGCGGCGTTTCGCCCATATTCAGCAGCGCTGGCTCAATGAGATCGCCAAGGATGTGGGGCCCGGGCTCGCGAAGGCGGTCCTGTACATGGGGGACGGCCTGTATTTCAATGCGATGTTGTCGATCGGGCCGGCCGCGACAGCTGCCGAGACGGCCGCCGACGTCGAAAGCCTGCTTGCCGCGCTGGAGCGGCTCCGGGACTGACCGGCCGGTGCTGAAAGCGCCGGCGGCAGTACCATCCGGCCGCTACGAGACAGTTTGCGGACGCGTTCCGGACATAGGAGAATAGCCTCTGTGGCTGTTGTCACCGCAAACTGAATATGCCTTTGATCTGCGGCGGGAGAGTTCTGCAAGTAGGTACAAGCAGGCGCCGTAGGAGCAAATCCTCCCCAGGAATCTCTCAGGCCCATGTACCGCCGCGGCAAGGCAACTCTGGAAAGTAGCAGGCTGTCCGTCTGGAGTCCCGGGATCATCCCGAAACATCAGGACATGCTGTGCTCACCGACGGTGCAAGCGGGGCTGTGCGCAAACCACAGCAACGCGGAAACTCTCAGGTCCAATACAGAGCGGGGAGGAACCCGATCGATGTGGCGTACCCTGCGCCGCCTTAGTTATGGAGTTCCCTTGACTGTCAATTCAGCCTCCACGTCCTTCGTTGACCGGCATATCGGCGCCCGCCGTGAAGCCGACGTCGACGCCATGCTCAAGGCTGTCGGCTACGACACCGTTGATGCTCTGGTTGATACCGCAGTTCCCAAAGACATCCGGCAGGACTCCCCGCTGGAGCTTGCCCCGGCCCTGAGCGAAGTTGAAGCCCTCGCCGAGCTGCGCAAGCTTGCCGCGAAGAACAAGACGGCCGTGCAGATGATCGGCCAGGGCTACTACGACACCGTGACCCCGCCGGTGATCCGCCGCAACATCCTCGAAGCCCCGGCCTGGTACACGGCCTACACGCCGTACCAGCCGGAAATCTCCCAGGGCCGGCTCGAGGCGCTGCTGAACTTCCAGACCATGGTGCAGGACCTCGTGGGGCTGCCCATCGCCAACGCTTCGCTGCTGGACGAAGCAACCGCCGTGGCCGAGGCCGTGCTGATGATGCGCAGGGCCAACAAGAACAAGGCCGCCCACGACGGCAAGACGGTGCTCGACGCCGACTGCCTGCCGCAGACCATCGCCATCGTCAAGGGCCGCGCCGAGGCCCTCGGCTTTGAGGTGGAGGTCGCCGACCTTTCCAAAGGACTGCCTGACGGCGTCATTAACGGCGTTGTCCTCCAGCAGCCCGGGGTTTCCGGCCGCGTCTTCGACCACTCCGAGGTCATCGCTGCCGCCAAGGAGCGCGGTGCACTGGTGACGGTTGCCGCGGACCTCCTTTCACTGACGCTCATCACCCCTCCGGGCGAGCAGGGTGCGGACATCGCCGTCGGCTCGGCGCAGCGCCTCGGCGTGCCTCTGTTTTACGGCGGACCCCACGCCGCCTACATGGCAGTCCAGAAAGGCCTCGAGCGCTCGATGCCGGGCCGCCTCGTCGGCGTCTCCAAGGACTCTGCAGGAGTTCCGGCCTACCGTCTGGCCCTGCAGACCCGTGAGCAGCACATCCGCCGCGAAAAGGCGACGTCCAACATCTGCACCGCGCAGGCCCTGCTGGCCATCGTCGCCTCGATGTACGCCGTGTACCACGGTCCGGACGGGCTGAAAGCGATTGCCGAAACCGCTCACCGCCACGCCAGGACCCTCGCCACCTCGCTGAAGGCTGCCGGGCTGGTCGTCCTCCACACCAGCTTCTTCGACACCGTGAGCGTGTCTGTGCCGGGCAAGGCGGCGGACATCATCGCCGCGGCCGAGGCCAAGGGCATCAACCTCCGCAGCATCGACGCGGACACCGTGGGCATCTCCACCGATGAAACGACGACGGCGGCAATTGTCGAGGACGTCCTCGGCGCCTTCGGTGCCACGGCCGTTGAGGCGACGGACGCTTTTTCCCTGGACGCCGCCGTCGAACGCTCTTCCGAGTACCTGCAGCATCCGGTGTTCAACACCCACCGCTCCGAGACCCAGCTGCTGCGCTACGTGCGCCGGCTGTCCGACCGCGACCTCGCGCTGGACCGCACCATGATCCCGCTGGGTTCGTGCACCATGAAGCTGAACGCGACGGCCGAAATGGAAGCGATCTCCTGGCCGGAGTTCGCGTCCATCCATCCGTTTGCCCCGGATTCCCAGACCGAGGGCTGGCGCGAACTGATTGCAGATCTTGAAGCGCAGCTGACCGAGATCACCGGCTATGACCAGGTGTCCATCCAGCCCAACGCCGGTTCCCAGGGCGAGCTCGCGGGCCTGCTGGCCATCCGCGGCTACCACCGTTCACGCGGCGATGACCAGCGCAACATCTGCCTGATCCCGGCCTCCGCCCACGGCACGAACGCGGCCTCGGCCGTCCTGGCCGGAATGAAGGTTGTTGTTGTGGCCACGGCGGCAGATGGCACGATCGACCACGCCGACCTCAACGCCAAGATCGAGCTGCACAAGGACGCACTGTCCGCGATCATGATCACCTACCCGTCCACCCACGGCGTGTACGACGCCGATGTCCGGGAAGTCTGCGACGCCATACACGCAGCCGGCGGGCAGGTCTACATCGACGGCGCCAACCTCAACGCCCTCGTGGGGCTCGCCCAGCCGGGCAAATTCGGCGGCGACGTCTCGCACCTGAACCTGCACAAGACCTTCTGCATCCCGCACGGCGGCGGCGGCCCGGGCGTCGGTCCGGTCGCTGCCAAGGCCCACCTGGCGCCGTTCATGCCCGGCAACGCCGCGACCTGGACCGAAGGTAATGACGTGCCCATCTCCGCTTCGAACTACGGATCAGCAGGCGTCCTGCCGATCTCCTGGGCTTACGTGAAGCTCATGGGCGGCAGCGGCCTGACCGACGCCACCAAGTCCGCGCTGCTCGCCGCGAACTACATTGCGGCGCGCCTGAACGACTTCTTCCCGGTGCTGTACACGGGCGAGGGCGGGCTCGTGGCCCACGAGTGCATCCTGGACCTGCGCGAGCTCACCGCCAGGACCGGCGTCACGGCGGAGGACGTTGCCAAGCGCCTCATCGACTACGGCTTCCACGCACCTACCCTGGCGTTCCCTGTTGCCGGCACGCTGATGGTGGAGCCCACGGAGTCCGAAGACCTGGACGAAATCGACCGCTTCATCACGGCCATGATCTCCATCCGGGCTGAAATCGACCAGGTGGCCAACGGCGACTTCAGCGTGGCGGACAGCCCGCTGCGCAACTCCCCGCACACCGCCGCCGCCGTCATCAGCTCCGACTGGGCCCGCGAATACCCGCGCGAACAGGCAGTGTTCCCGGTGCACTCCCTCAAGCAGGACAAGTACTTCCCGCCCGTGGGCCGGATCGACGGCGCTCTGGGCGACCGCAACCTGATCTGCTCCTGCCCGCCGCTTTCCGAATTTGAAAACTGAGGATCCGCCGATGTCTGAGAATTACACCGCCCTTTACGAAGAGCACAAGAAGCTCGGCGCCTCCTTCACCGACTTCGGCGGGTGGCAGATGCCGCTCAAGTACAGCTCCGAGCTGGCCGAACACCGCGCCGTCCGCAGCGCGGCAGGCATCTTCGACCTGTCCCACATGGGTGAAGTCTGGGTGACCGGCCCGGACGCCGCAGCCTTCCTGGACTACGCGCTCGTCGGCAAGATTTCGGCGATGGCCGTCGGCAAGGCCAAGTACTCGCTGATCTGTAAGGAAGACGGCGGCATCATCGACGACCTCATCGTGTACCGCCGGCCCGCTACTGCGGACACCGCACAAGGCGGTACGGACAGGTTCCTTGTGGTGCCCAACGCCGGCAACGCCCAGGTGGTTGCCCAGGCCCTCGCCGAGCGTTCCGCCGGGTTCGACGCCGTGGTTGAGGACGTCTCCGCCGCCACGTCGCTGATCGCTGTCCAGGGTCCCAAGGCCGAGGAAATCCTCCTCCGCCTGGTTCCCGCCGCGCAGCACGAGCTCGTCACCGGCCTGAAGTACTACGCCGCCGTGGAAGTTCCTTTCCTGGTGGGCGGTGCGAGCCAGGAACTTCTGCTCGCCCGCACGGGCTACACCGGCGAGGACGGCTTCGAGATCTTCGTGAACAACGACGACGCCGCCGCCCTCTGGCAGGCCATCGTCGCCATTGCGGACGAAGGGGAGCTGACGCCTGCGGGACTCGCCTCCCGCGATTCGCTCCGCCTCGAAGCCGGAATGCCGCTGTACGGCAACGAGCTTTCCCTCGAAGGGGACCCCTTCGCCGCCGGCCTGGGCCCCGTCGTCGCGCTGTCCAAGGATGGCGACTTCGTGGGCAAGGCGGCGCTGAGCGCGCTCAAGGCAGCCGGCACCGGTTCCACCACTGGCCGTAAGCTGGTGGGCCTCAAGGGGCTCGGGCGCCGTGCCGGCCGCGGCCACTACCCGGTGCTCAAGGACGGCAACGTCATAGGCGAAGTCACCTCCGGCCAGCCCAGCCCCACCCTCGGCTACCCGGTCGCGATGGCCTACGTCGACGTCGAGTTCACCGAACCCGGCACGGCCCTGGACATCGACCTGCGCGGCAAAACGGAGCCGTTCGAAGTCGTCGCACTGCCTTTCTACAAGCGCTCAAAGTAGGCCCGTCTCCGCTGGTTGAGCTTGTCGAAACCCCTGGTCCCGGGGCCGTGGTTGGCTCCGTGGCCGGCTGGCCCCGGTTTTCACGCGTGCTGCTCCTTCGTCGCTTTGACGCACGCTTTCGAAAACCCCGGCCAGCCGGCCCCTCGAGGGCAAGTCACCTAGCGCTGCTTGAGCCTGTCGAAACTCTTTAGGCCCACAAGTAGCTCGGACCCGATCGATCTAGTAGAGCCACTGTTTCTTTCCGGAGAACTGTTGGCCCCCAAACTGAAGTGCTGGTCGGCGGGTGAGGGGATTCCGGAAGCGTGCGTCTAAGGGAGCGTCGCGTCCGCTCAGCGGGCGCCCTCGCGACCGAGCACGCGGAGGAATTCGCTCATCCGCCGCCCAACCCGGCCACTGTCCGCATCAGCCCAGCACAACTGATTTAGCACCAAGATTTCAAGAGTAAAGGAAAAACACATGGCAAAAGTTGCCCGTGAACTGCAGTACTCCGACGAGCACGAGTGGGTTGCGCGCGAGGCCGGGAACGTTGTGTCCATCGGCATCTCCGCCGTGGCCACGGACGCCCTCGGCGACATCGTGTACGTGGACCTGCCCGAGGTTGGTTTCCCGGTGACGGCGGGGGAAACCTGCGGCGAGGTGGAGTCCACCAAATCCGTCTCGGACCTGTACTCGCCGGTGACTGGCGAGGTCACGGAAATCAACCCCGCCGTCGTCGACGATCCGGCCCTGATCAACAGCGATCCGTACGGCGCCGGCTGGCTGTTCAAGGTCGCCGCCGAATCGGAGGGCCCGCTGCTGTCGGCCGAGGAATACGCTTCAAAGAACGGCGGCGAGCTGTAAGCGCTTCGACCTCGCCGCGGCAAAAACCGCGTAGCGTGGATTAAAACAGCACGGCGGCGGGCGGCCGCCACTAGCTGCCGCCCGCTGCCGTACTGACCGGCTGCAAGCCGCGACCCGCGGCCACTCAGTCATCCGGCAGGACCATCTGCCGGGCCACAGCAAGACCTAGTTAGGAACCGACAATGGCTGTTGGAGTCTTTGACCTCTTCTCCATCGGAATAGGCCCGTCCAGTTCACACACGGTGGGCCCCATGCGTGCTGCCGCGGTGTTTGCCGAGGAGCTTAAGGCTTCCGGAGACCTGGACCGGGTGGCGTCGTTGCGGGTGGACCTGTACGGTTCGCTGGCGGCCACGGGCCACGGCCACGGCACCATGACCGCGATCCTGCTCGGCCTCGAAGGCCTCGAAGGCTTCCACCCGGA
>NZ_JBFTZQ010000034.1:0-48697 GCF_056406715.1 Arthrobacter sp. P1_B11 | reverse complement strand
GCCAGGGATTCCGGCGCGCGCGTGCTGCTCGGCGGCAACCCGGCCATGGACCAGCCGGGCTACTTCTACCCCACGACGCTGGTCGCCGACATCGACAACGACAACCCCCTCGTGGCCGAGGAACAGTTCGGCCCGGCCCTGCCCATCATCCGCTACCGCACCGTGGACGAGGCCGTCGCCAAAGCGAACGGACTCGACGTCGGGCTTGGCGCCTCGGTCTGGTCCTCCGATCCGGCCCGCGCACGTGCGGTCGCAGCCCGCATCGAGGCCGGCACCGTGTGGATCAACAAGCACGGCGCCGTTGACCCCCGCGTCCCCTTCGGCGGCGCCAAACAATCCGGGTACGGCCTGGAATTCGGCGTCGAAGGCCTCAAAGCCCTCGGCATCCCCCAGGTCATCAACGGCTGAGTTGGCACTTCCCCACTGATCCGGGCTGTCTAGAGCGGCCGGCCGTACGGGTGGTCCACCCACGGTCCGGCACCCTCTTCCGGGCACGCAAGGTCGGCGCCCTTGCGCGTGCTCCAGAAGTCCGCGGGGCAGCGGGCTCCCTGCCCGGACGGCAATCGGCATTTGAGAACTCTTGCCTTCATCATCGCTTGTCCATTGGGTTCAGCCGCCAAGGCGGAGGGTGATCAGCAGGCTGATCAGAGCGACCACGCCGGCCATGAGTATCGCTGCTCCGGGATTGCCGAAGTTCAGGGTCCATCCCAGACCGAACCTGCGCGGAACAAGCAGTGTGTGGTCTTCCCGGTTGATGTAGATCAGGCCACCGCGCCAATACTTGTCGTCGTCCCGGTGCGTCAGGCCGGAGTCGCGCCCGCCCTGGTCCCGCTCCCTGGTCCAGACCCTGACATCCTCCGGCGGGCAAGCCACGGCCATGCCCGTCGACGTCACCGATGAGGACTCGGTGAAGAACCTGCTTGCAGGGATCAGTGAGCGGTTCGGGCGCCTCGACGCCGCGGTGAACAACGCCGCAGGCGGCGGCCGCACTCCGGCGCCCCTGAGCGACTGGGCCAGCGAGGACTTCGACAGCGCAATCGCCGTGAACCTCCGCGGAGTCTTTCTGTGCATGAAGTACGAAATCGAACTCATGCTCGCGACAGGAACCGGTGCGGCGATCGTGAACATGTCCTCCACCGCAGGCGAACAGGGCGTCGCCGGCCTAAGCGGCTACACGGCCAGCAAGTTCGGCGTCGCTGGCCTCACCCGCGTCGCCGCGCTCGACTACGCCGCCCACGGAATCAGGATCAACGCGATCGCTCCCGGACCAGTACTCACCGACCGGCTCGCCGAGGCGGGCCAAGCCGCCCAGGAGCGCGTGGCCGCAACTGTTCCGCTTGGCCGGATCGGCACCCCGGGCGATGTTGCCGCCGCAGCACTCTGGCTATGCTCGGACCAATCCTCGTTCGTCACAGGCACCGTTCTCACCGTCGACGGCGGCAGGCTCGCAGGAACGCCTGCCTTCAACACCAAGAACTGACGGCGCCGAGGAGACGTCACCGAGGCCGACGTCGAAGATGATCTCCGCGGCGAGACGGGGGTCCGCGCAGCCAAAGATGATGAGGCCGGCCCCCCGATTTGGTGTCCTAAGGCAACTTCTGTGCATTCGTTCCGATCTTTTCCCAACTTCCGGTGACCAGAATGGCGTACGTCCCGGGCAATGCCCCGTCAGGCCGAACCGTGGGACGGGCAGCCGGACCAGGCACACGCCCCAAACAGCGCCGGGCCCGGTTACCATCAAGCACGCCTACCAGCCTGAACCATCTGTTCAGCCGACATTGGAGCGCAGCATGATCAAACAGCTCAGCAGGTTTGGGGTTGTCGGAGTCACGGCGGTATCCCTGATTTGGGCGCTGGCGGTGGGAGCCGCTCCGGCCCAGGCGGCAACATGCCAGCCCGGAACCCCTGCCCCCGCAGACACCTATCCGGGGACGGCGGTGATGGCTAATAATCTCGAGTCCGGGACGCTGGCCGGGTTCACGCCAACGACCGGAGGCACGGGAACCGCCACCGTCTCCTCGGCCCAGTCCCATTCGGGAACCTGCGCCGCGTTCCTGCACGCCACCACTGATGCGGGCTCAGTGGCCAAGCTGTCCGTGCCCCTGCCGGCGGCCACAGCCACGGCCTATGCCGACGGCTGGTTTAACATCACCCAGGCCGGGGTGGCAGGCAACGACGTCCCGTACTTCCGTTTTTTCTCCGGCAGCTTACGGGTCGCCGATATTTACCGGTACAACTCCAACGGGCAGCTCTGGCTCCGCGTGACTTCGCCTACCGGATCCTTCGTCTATACCCGGCTGATCCCCTCAAGCATCACGCTCAGCGCCTGGCACCACGTTGCTATGCGGGTGACCGCGAATGGTCTCGGAACCGAAGTGCAGGTGTGGTTCGACGAGACATCCGTGTACTCCAGCAACCAGGTAGCCAGCGCGGCCACCACGCTCAACGCGGTCCAGGTCGGTGCGGAACATTTCCAGCAAATGGGCGACAGCTACATTGACGATGTCATCATCAACGCCTCGGATCAGACCAACCCCACTCCGCCTGCTCCCCCTCCGCCCAGCACCAGTTCATCGATCCGGAGCGCCGCGGACGTCGTGGCGGCCGGCCCTGACGGCGCGCTGTGGGACTACCCGGCAACCGGCCAGGGCGGGTTCCATCCCCGGCAAAAGATCGGCATCGGCTGGTCCGGGCTGGCCAAAGGGTTCGTGGCGGACTGGAACAGCGACGGCGTCTTCGATGTCATCGCGCAGTGGAAGGACGGCCGGCTAAGCTTCTACCCCGGAAAACCCGGCGGCGGATTCGCCGCGGCGCAGGCGATCGGCACCGGCTGGGGCAGCTACCACATCACCGTCGGCCACTGGCGCAAAACCGACCAATATCCGGGAATCCTTGCCTACGACGCCGCCGGGACCCTCTGGTACTACGGCAACAACGCCGGATCGTCGCTGTCACCCCGCATCAAGACCGGGGTCGGCTGGGGAGGCCTGTACCTCACCATGACCGACTTCGACCAGGACGGGGCGCAGGACCTGCTGGCCAAACGCAGCGACGGCAGGCTCGTGCTGTACCGCTCCACCGGAACCGGCGGCTTCGTCTCCGAAGCCAGGCGCACGGCGGGCGCCGGGTGGAACAGCATCAACAGCATCACCAGCGTGGCCGGATTCACCACGGGAAGCTCAGGGCTCATGACCCGGCTCAGCGACGGCCGTCTCGCCCATTACCCCTTCAGCAAGGGCATCTGGGGCGCGCGGACCATCGTCGGCACAGGCTGGAGCAGCTACAACATCTTCCGCTAGGACCACCGCCAGTTCCGGCAGAGCTCCCTCCTGCCGGGACGGGTCTTCGTATCGCCGGAAGATTTCGACGCCCAGCTCGGTCGGTGGCTTCGCAAGGCCTACTGGCCGTCCGTCGTTCCGCACTTCAGGCCGGTCACCACAGCGGCACGGCGACGTCCGGCGGCCCGGCTTTCGGGGAGTCGAGCTCGCCGTGGCGCAGCTCGGCTCCCTGGCCAGTGCATTGGGATCAGGAGGCGGCGAGCCGCGCCTCGGGAATCGTCGGCTCGAATAGTTCGATCGGATTGCCCGACGGGTCTTCGATCAGTACTTGATTTCCGCCCACACCCGTCACGATGTCATTTCGGAACTGCACGCCGGCGTCGCGAAGGGTCCGCACGACTGCCGCGAGGTCTGCCACCTCCAGCGTGAATCGATTCCAGCCGCCCGGGGCGGGAACGGTCCCGTCGGGCATGCTCTGGCCTCCTCCGCCTTGGCCGCTCGGAGCGCTGAGCAGCAGCCTCAGATCACCGCGGTCGAGCATGGCAAAGGGCGGCGCGGGATGCATGACGAGCGTGAATCCCAGATGTTCGCGGTAGAAGTTGACTGCGGCATCGACGTCATCGACGATGTAGCGCACGCTTACGGTGGCGATGGGGAGACCTCCTTGCTCTGAACTCAGAGATACGCGCCACGTCGCGGCGTGTCAACACGCGGAGTGTCTGATATGCCCGCGGGGTCACACTGGATCGATGCCAACCCAGCAGGGTAGGGCAAGATCGGTGATGAGGCGTAGCAGCCAAACGGGCACCGATGGCATGCCCGCTTCGCCCAGTCGATGTTTGCATTGCGCCGCTCTAGCGTGGCGCGCCCGAGGCCCGCCTGTCCCCCATCGGCGGGCCTCCGGTGGCGGGACGAGTGCGGCACCAATCTCGGGTAACTCTTGGATTTGTCCTGCACCTATCCTTTCCAACGGATTCCTACTGTTGAAACATGAAGACAAAAGCAGCCCTCGCACTGACCCTCACCGGCATCCTCCTCTCCGGATCCGATGACAGCGGCGGCCATGGCGGCCACGGCAGCGACGACTGAACTTCCGGCCACCTCCTGACCGCCGCACCATCCCCGCCACCACAGCGCGGCCCTCCTGTACATCACGTACAGGAGGGCCGCGCTCATTTCGATCCGTGCATGAGGCGATCCAGATAGTCCGGCCGGCCAAAGCAAGTACTCACGAGGTGTTACCAGTGGTTGGGGAGAAGTAATTGAGGTACTTGGTACTCATGTGAGAGCTGGGAATCGGGTTTAGCGTTGTCCTACGGTGCCAACCCGGTACGGAAACCATTTTCCGCAGGCCAAACCGGACCCGCACCAGTGAATCAGCGTTGATCGCACTGTGAAGGAGTGATCCTTATGGGGGAAATCCCTGCCCGCAGGTCGGCTACCAACACTCGACCCTGGCGGCTGTCCGCTTTCGTCAACGAAACCATAGCCCGAGCACGCACGGCGGCTGTTCCGTTCAAGGTCGGTGAGGTGGTCGTCGTCGACGATCCCTTCAACGGCCGCAGGGAAGGCCAAGTGGCCGTCAAGAACGGCACTTTGGTGGGCCTGCAAACCGCAGACCGCATCTTCTTCTACGACCATCGGCAGCTGAGACGGCCAGATTAGCTGCCCCTCCACAGTCCTGCCAATCCGCTCAACCATCCCCAACCATCGGCCCGAACCCCGGGAGCCTGATTGAAATGTCCATTGCAAACCTGCACTACCTGACAATTGCCGAAGTGGCCGCGGCCATGCGCGTGTCCAAGATGACCGTCTATCGGCTGGTCCGGGCCCACGCATTGGCCTCGGTGCGCTTCGGCAACTCGTACCGCATTCCCGAAAACGCCGTCGAAGAGTACATAAGGAAGGCCGGTGATTCCGCGGATTCCTGAGACCGATTCGCGGACATTCCGGTCCTGTCTATGGGTCATACTGGGCACAGGGCGGAATTCCACCCCATTCGGCCTAAAAATCATCACTTGGGCCATGGAAGACCTGGACGGCGGCTCTCCTTGGTGATGCTGCGCCGATCAAGCTGGGGAAATAGGGAAAGCCCCTCGGGAGGGGCTTTCATCGGGATTGGACAGTGTTGCTTGGATTGGCCAGCGGTGATGCGCTACTCCTCCCCGGGCTTTCTGTCGCCCATGCCGGTTTCAGTAGAAAAGACTGTAATACGCTCTCCGGATTTCGTCCAACCCCTCTCCGGGCCGCCGTCCGTGCGCGAAGTGCGGGCACTTCAGATTCTGGCCATGGACGGGACGCGAATGCTCATTGACTTCATCCTCCTATTAATCGATATCGCGCTTACGTTCCTGGAGCACCTGTTCCATCACGGATTGCCCGCACGCAAGGGTAAGGTCCGTAAGAGTCTGGAACGCCGGAAGGCTCAACGCTCCGAAAACCCGGAGCGCTGATTCTGCGCAGAGATTCTGTGCGACCTGCGGTTGGCCGGTTGATCGTCTATGTGGACACCCCGGCTGCACTCAAATTCGTCGTCGAGGAAAGCGAGCCCACCGCCTGCAGACGGACGTGCTGATTGCCTACGACGTCGGCCTGGTCACCGCAGCCACCGACGCCGGACTTGCCATTTTCCCCGGGCATACCGCGGCAGCACCCTCCCCACGAAGCCCCGAGGCTCAGCGCTGGCTGCCATCGACGCGGAGACCGCACGGCTGACTGACCAGTCCCGCACCCAGCGGCAGCCGTTCGAAACCTACGCTGCCGCCGCGAAGAACCTGGGACTGCGGCCGCCGGAAGACCGGGTGCTGTTCGACGCGAACCGGGCCCGGCTTGAGGAGGTCGAATCGCAGCTCGGCGCCCACTCCGATGAGCTTCAGGAGAGCCGCACCGCGCTGACCATCACCCGCACCGAACAGACGGCACGGCTGACCGAGATCGGAAACGAACTGCGCAGCCTGCAGTCCCGTCCCAACCTGCTGCCGCTCCCCCAGCTGGAGCTCCGCCGTCGGCTGTGTGACGGCACCGGGATCGCGGAGACTGCGCTGCCGTACGCCGGCGAACTGCTGCGGGTCCGTGATGGTGAAGGCGCATGGGAGGGCGCGGCCGAACGCACCCTGCACGGCTTCGCATTGTCCCTGCTGGTGCCGGCCGAACACTATGCAGCCGTGAGCAGCTGGGTGGATGCCAACAACCTGCGCAGACGGCTGGTCTACCTGAGAATCGGGGAATCGCCGGCACCCAGGGCGGCCGAGCCGGGCACCCTTGCTGCCAAGATCGCCATCAAGCCGGGCACGCCGTTCCGAAACTTCCTGCTGGATGAACTTGCCACCAGGTTCGACCATGTCTGCTGCGATACCGTCGAGGATTTCCGCCGGTATCCCAAGGCGCTGACCGTCAACGGCCAGCTCAAGGGCGGCCGCGGCAGGCACGAAAAGGACGACCGGCGGGAGCTCGAGACGGCCGAGGCTGAGATCGCGTTTGTTGGCAAAGCCCGAGAGGCAAAGCGGTTCCAGGAGCTGGCGGAGTGTCTTGCTGGGCTGGATCCGCAACTGGCCGTTTGGGCGGCGCGGCGCCCGCTGAAATTGCTTGAGCTAGACGATGACGTTCTGTCCGCCGCCCGGGCGGCGCTGTGGCTTCGGGACAATCCCACCCCGGGAATCTACGTCCGGCAACTGGGACTGCCCGGTGTCCACACGAAGTTCATTGAGCGGCACCGGCAGGTTATTGATCAGCTGCTCGCAGGCGTTGCGCCTGGCTCAGATATGGATGAGGTGGAGGCCGACACGGAACCGCCCATGGAGACGCCTGCGCCGGATGTTGCCCTGGACGATGGCGCCGGCCGTACTCCGGCGGCACGCTTCGCCCGCCGGCACGGGTTCCTGCATCCGCCGGAGCTCGTCCGGTTCCGTGTTCTGGATCCCGCGATTCTTGTTCTGGGCGATGCCCGGGACATCACCGTGACCGCCGAGGCATTCAGCGCGCTGCAGCTCCCGGTGCACACCGTGATCGCGACCGAGAACCTGGTCAACTTCCTCGCACTGCCCGAACGGCCCGGCACACTGGCACTCTACGGAGCCGGGTGCGGCTTTTCTTCGCTACGTGATGCCGCATGGCTCCGCGAGTGTGAGGTCCTGTACTGGGGCGATCTGGACACCCATGGCTTCCGGATCCTGGACCAGCTGCGCGCAGTGCATCCCCACGTGGCCAGCGTGCTGATGGACGAGGAGACGTTGCTGGCACACCACGATGCGTGGGGAAGAGAGCCGTCGCCGTCGAGGGCTGCACTAACAAGGCTGACAGCGGAGGAAGCCGCACTCTATGAAGCGCTTGGCAACGACACCTACGGATCCGCCGTCCGCCTCGAGCAGGAGCTGATCCGCTGGGACTGGGCGCTCAAACAACTCAGAGGATGAGCTCGTCGAACCCCCAGCCGGCCGCCTTCAGCAGACTTAACCGACCGGTTGGCTCCCGTCATACCCCAGCGCACGGCTGGCTTCCAGGCCTGCACGGGCCACCACCGGCCCTAGCCGTTCCACGTCGGCAGGCCCGATCCGCTGGGTCGGGAATCCCAGACCCATGGCACAGGCGAGCCGGCCGGCGTGGTCGAATACGGGTGCGCTGATTGAACCCACATCTTCATGCCGTTCCCCGAAAGCCGCATAGAACCCCTGTTCCTTGGCCACCTCCGCTTGCTCCCGGAGCATCTCGACGGATGCCGGGGTGTCGGGGGTGAAGCGGTCAAGGCCGTGGTCCTCCAGGGCGCCCCATGCCTCCGGATCAAAGGCCAGGAAAATCTTGCCCGGCGCCCCGGCGTGTAGCGGCATAACCATGCCCACCAGGAAGGGCCGCATCACCACGTGACGTGTCTCGGCCACGGCGACGATGGTCCGGAACGCCCCGTCCCGGACGTACAAGCATGCCGTTTCGCCGGTCTCATCGCGCAACTGCTGCAAAACCGGCTTCACGAGCCTGACCACGTCCAGCCCGAACGTCCCGGGGGTAGCCCATCGGACCAGCCCGATGCCGATCCTGTACCGGTCCCCGTCGCGGTCCAGGAAGCCCTCCCGCAGCATGTTCTGCACCAGCCGCTGGCACGTGCTGGACGGCAGGCCGGTCTTCCGGATGATCTGCTGCAGTGTCGGCTCCGGAGCCTCGACCGAGAAACAATCCAGGATCTCCGCCACCTTGTGTAGGACCAGCAGGGGTGGGCCCCCGGCTCCCGATTCCGTTGCCACCGTTGACGTCCCTTCACTTCACTGATTGACCTCGAGCAGCCTTCAGCTTAGTCAGCTGGAAGCTGGCCACGGGATCGTGACCTATTTGACATTCTATTCGCGAGACCCACATCATGGAAACCTAACCCACCAAGTGGGTTTCACTCGACCAGGCCCCAGCACAAAGACGTGGAGAAATCATGAGCACACCCCAAAGCACCTGCGAAACCGCGCCGGAACCCAAGCGCCCCGGCTCCTCCAGGGTGGGACTGATCGTTCCCAGCTCCAACACCACTATGGAGACGGAATTGCCGGAGCTGTTCCGCCGGCAGGCCCAGGCAACCGGCCACAACTACACCTTCCACTCCGCCCGCGCCGGCATGAAGAAAGTCACTCGGGAAGAGTTGCTGGCTATGGTGGGCAAGGCAGCCGACTGCGCCGAGGCTGTTTCCGACGCCGATGTGGACGTCATTGCCTACGCCTGCCTGGTCGCCGTGATGGCCCAGGGTCCCGGAGCCCACGAGGGCTCGGAGGAAGTAATCGCGGACGCCGCCGCCGGAAACGGGCACCCTGCCCCGGTGACCAGCAGCGCCGGTGCCCTAGTCCGCACGCTGCAGGAAATCGGCGCGCTTAAGGTGGCCATGATCACCCCCTACATGAAGCCGCTCACCAAGATGGTGGTGGACTACATCGAGGGCTCCGGCATCACCGTACTGGACGCCATCAGCCTCGAGGTGGCGGACAACCTCGAGGTCGGCTGCCTTGATCCGCAGAACCTGCCCGCGCTTGCCCGCAGCCTGCAGCGCGAAGGCGCGGACGCCGTCGTGCTTTCCGCCTGCGTCCAGATGCCGTCGCTGGCTGCGGTCCAGGCGGTGGAGGACGAGCTCGGCCTGCCGGTCATCACGGCGGCCACGGCCACCACCTACGAGATCCTCAAGGCGCTCGGTCACCAGCCCGCCATCACCGGAGCGGGCAGCCTGCTGTCTGGCGCCGGCGTCCTCACCTCCGCGAACTCCTAGGCGGCTGGCACCATGTCCCTATCACTCATCGCATTCCTGGTCCTGGTAGCCGCCTTCGCGATCGGATCCTTCACCAAGATCAACGCCGGCCTGCTGGCCACGGTCGCGGCGTTCGGCGTCGGAACCCTCCTGGCAGGCATGTCCATCAAGGACGTCATCGGCCAGTTCCCCGCCGGGCTGTTCTTCATCCTGGTGGGCGCCACACTGCTCTTCGCCATTGTGCGGATCAACGGGACCATCGACCTGCTGGCCTACTGGGCTGAACGGCTCGCCGGCGACCGGAAGATCCTGGTCCCCATCCTGATGTTCCTGCTGACGGCCGCCTTGGCTTCGGCCGGCGCGTTCACCCCCGCCGCTATCGCCATCGTGGCGCCGGTGGGCCTGGCGCTGGGCATGCGGTTCGGCATCAGCACCCTGGCGATGGGCCTGGTCATCGTCCAGGGCGCCAACGCCGGTGCCTTCTCTCCGGTCAACCCCTTCGGCGTGCTGGCCAATAAGATGCTGGACGGCGCCGGGGCCGCGGACGGTTCCTTCAAGCTTTACGCCTACTGCTTCGTCTTCAATGCCATCCTGGCCGCGATCGCCTACGTCCTGGTCCAGGCCGTCATGAAACGCCGCACGGCTCTGGCGGCAGGTCACCAGGCCGGTGTGGCCGGGGATGCAAAGCACGACGGCGGCGCTGCTGCTCCCGCTGGAAGCAGCGCGTCAGGTCCGTCCGGGTCCGGAACGGCTGTGCTCACCGCCCCGGCGCCCACTTCTGTGGCTGCCGTAAGCACCACCAGGACTGGCCCCGAGAAAGTAGCCGCAACGCCGATGCGGATCCTCACTTTGGTGGGCATCGCCTCCCTTCTGGTTCTCACCACGGTTCTGGGCCTGGACGTCGGAGTCGCTTCGCTGATCATTGCCACAGTGCTGATCGTCCTGGACTCGGGCGTGCAGAAGCCGGCAGTGGAAAGCATGCCGTGGTCTGCGATCATTCTGGTGACCGGCATCGTCACCTACGTAGGCATGCTGGAAAAGATGGGCGCGCTGAAGGATCTTCAGGAAGGTATCACCGGCCTTGGCAACAGTTCGCTTGCCGCCCTGGTCACCAGCTATGTGGTGGCCATAGTCTCGGCCTTCGCCTCAACCACCGGCACCCTCGGCGTCATCAGCCCGGTGGTCGCACCCATCGCTATGGATCCGCTGCTCACCCCCATCGGAGTAGTGACGGCCATCGCCATCAGCTCCTCGGTAGTTGACGTGAGCCCGATGTCCACCAGCGGCGCCCTGCTGATGGCGAGCGCGCAGCCCAAGGACGAGCGGATGTTCTTCCGGGCGCTCCTGCTCTGGGCCATCGCGATGATCGGCCTTGTGCCGCTCGTCGTGTGGTTCGTGTTCGTCCAGTTGGGCCTCGGCTGAGCACCGTACATCGAAGGGAAAGGGGTGTCCTGCGTGGCAGGACATCCCTTTCCCTTCTTAACGCGGCCTGGCTTCAGCGGCGTCCGGCCTTCGGGCGGAAAGGCCCCGGCCAGTCCTTGAGCCGGATCCGTTTGAGGTCCTGGATGGTGCCCAGCGTGCCCCACTCGTCCAGGCCCAGCCGGGTCAGCGGCTCGAGCAGGTCAATCCGAGGGTGGCTGCCGTCCAAAACCGCGTCGCTCACGGCAGCGTGCGTCACTTCGCCGAAGACCAGGATTGAGTCTCCCATCGGCAGGACCGAGTGCAGGCGGCATTCGAGCACCGCCAGCGATTCTTTTACCCGCGGCGCACCCACGGTGAGGCTTGGCTCCCGCGTGAGGCCAGCGGCGTCAAACTCACTGACTTCGGGCGGAAAATTGGTGCCGGTGGCGTTGACCTCCTCCAGCAGCGCGGCCGGGGCGAGGTTCACCACGAATTCTCTGGACTCGGTGATGTTGCGTAGAGAATCCTTTTCCCCCACCGAGGTGAACTGCACGATGGGCGGATTCGTGGACGCCACAGTGAAGAACGAGTGCGGGGCCAGGTTGTCAACGCCCTCCGCCGAGACACTCGATACCCAGGCGATGGGCCGGGGTACCACCACCGCAGTCAGCAGCCGGTAAAAATCACGGGCGGACGTCGCCTTGGGATCGAAATCAGTGCGCATGGTGCCAGACTATCGGGCAGGGAACATGGGAAGGAAACAGGATATGACGATCCAGCCATACCGGTCACCGTCAACCGGGTGCGGGATCCGCGCCGTCCTCTTCGACACCTTCGGCACGGTGGTGGACTGGCGTACCGGCGTCGCCCGGCAGGCGGCCGCCTTCGCCGCGACGCGTGGGCAGCACCTCGACGCCGAGGCGTTCGCCGATGACTGGCGCGCCCTCTACCAGCCGGCAATGGAGGCCATCCGCTCCGGCTCCCGCGAATTCGCCACCCTGGACACACTCCACCGCGAAAACCTGGACCAGGTGCTCCGCCATCACGGCTTCGATCCGGACCGGCTGGACGCAAGAACCCTGGAAGAGTTGAACACATCCTGGCACCGTCTGCCCCCATGGCCGGACAGCTTGGAAGGTCTGTCCGCGATCCGCCGTAGCTACATTGTGGGTCCCCTCTCCAACGGCAACACCTCGCTGTTACTGGACATGGCCAGAAACGCCGGCCTTCCGTGGGACGTGATCATCGGCTCGGACATGACGCGCACGTACAAGCCGCTGCCCAAGGCCTATCTTCGGACTGCGGAGTTCCTGGACCTCAAGCCCGGTGCTGTGATGCTCGTGGCCGCCCACAACAACGACCTGCACGCTGCCCGGGACGCGGGATTGGCGACGGCGTTCATCGCCCGCCCCACCGAATACGGCCCGGGCCAGGTCGCGGACCTGACGCCGGAGAGCGATTGGGACCTCTCGGCATCGAGCATCACCGAACTTGCCGGCGGGCTCGGAGCGGCAGAGGCGGGATGGGCGCCCTCTCGCCGGACGTCGCACCATAATGCTAACGCCCACGGCAAGGCGGCAAATGCCATCGTGAATCACGGGCTTCCGACGTCGTTGTACCCGGCCGCAGCGTCGGGGAACGCAGCGGCTCCCACGAATGGTCAGCCGTCCGGATCGGCAGGACCCTCATCAGCCGGAACATAGTCACCGTGGTGGTGGACGAACTTCCACTCGACAAGATCGAGCCCCGAAGGGCACCACGTCCGGTTCTCCACGGCATTGGCAGGGCCCAGATTCAGTCGCCGTCGTAACGGGCAAGTGCTTCCCTGTAGACGGCGGCGGTTTCATTGTCGCCCCTCGCGGTGTACTTGGCGATGATGTTCGCCAGGTCGCGTTTGATGACCCAATGCGCGTCATACGGTTCACGGGAACGGGGAACGTAGTCGTTCATGATTTCCCACTGCCTTGCGCCTCTTCACGCTCCAGCAGATAAAGCAGAAATGCCGCCTGATTGTCGATTTCCCTCTGTTTGCGCGGGGAAATCCAGTCCAGCAATTCTTGATCGTCAGCCATGATGTCCACTCCTTCCGGCTATGAATTGATGGTGACCCCGTTCGGGCAAGATCGGCGAAAGTTTCACGAAAGATAGGCGAAGGTCTTGCCTGCGGCAGCTTTGGCACGGCCGAACACGACATCGAGGGTGCGCTTTTCCCCAGTGGACGCGTCGCCTACATAGGTCCGCTGGCGTTGTCCAACAAACGCGTCACACCCCGCGGTACGCTGGACTTCCCCGACCAAACGCAAGCGAGGCATAACGTGCACGAGGACGCCGCCAGGTTCCTGTCCCAGCCGGTGGAGGCCAAGCCCGGCTCACCGCTCCGGGTTGCCGTCTACTCCCGCATCGCCGAGGCAATTCGCAACAACCTGCTGACGCCCGGCTCGATGCTGCCCACAGAAACCGAGCTCGGCACGGACATGAAGGTCAGCCGCACCGTGGTCCGCGAGGCGCTCATGCTCCTCGAGGAGGACGGCCTCATCCGGGCCCGCCGCGGCGTCGGCCGGTTCGTCTCCGACACCCTCCCCCGCATCGGCATCGAGCGGATCCGCCCCTTCGAGGAAGTCCTCGGCGGCCCCGGGCAGCACATCGAGATCAAACGCGTGCAGAGGGAGCGGCAGCCCGCCTCCGAGTTCGTCGCCCCCGGCATCGGCGTCGAACCAGGCGCCGACTGCTGGCTCTGGGAATCGGTCCTGATCCGCGACGGCGAGGCCATCGCCCACCTGCAGGAGAACATCTCCGCCGGGCCGGTCAGCTTCGGAAGCGGTTCCGCTGCCCTCTCGCCGTTGGAGCTCGACGACGACGGCGGGACCACGCTGCTCGCGGCGCTCTACAAACGCGGTGGCCGGGTAGTGGGACCCGGTGAATGCCAGATCGGCCTCAGCCAGGTAGGGCCCAGCCGGGCCAAGCTCCTGGACCTGCGGGCATCGGATCCGGTCCTCGTGCTGACGCAGTACGTCAGGCACGCGAACCGGCCCTTCTACCTGGCCAAATGCCTCATCCCGGACCGCACCGGGCACCTCTCGGTGATGCAGTCCCTCCAGTCCTGAGCCCGGCTCGGTCCGATTGAGCTTAGGCCGCCCTGGTCCGCTTGACACACAGGGGCCCCGGCCGTTCATGCGGGCCCCGGCCGTTCATACGGCCGCGGCTAAGGGCAGTTACCACCGACCGCCCTGCAAGCGTTCACGCGGCCATTGGCCCAGTAGGTGCCTGTACCGAAAATCGGGTCAGCGGTTGATTCGACTTTTTCGCGGACTAATGCGTTTGCGGTCCCGGCAGGTGAGCTCCAGACAAGCGCGGCAACGGCGGCGACAATGGGTGAGGCCATTGAGGTACCGCTGGCAATGTCATAACCCATGGACCGGCCGTTCTGCGTACCCAGGACGAAGGGGTGGATCGGGAAGGTCGAGTAGACATTGACACCCGGCGCCGCGATATCCACCCACTTACCGTAGGTTGAGAAGGATGCTTTGTCGTCCTTGTTGTCGGTTGCAGCCACGGCAATAACGTTGGGATACGCACCCGGGTAGATCTTGGCCTGGGTACCGGCGTTGCCGGCCGCAGCAACTATCACTACACCCTTATTCCAGGCGTTATTCACGGCAGTTTCGAGCGTGCGCGAAGAGACTCGCTGTCCGAGACTCATGTTGATCACCTTGGCGCCGTTTACAACCGCCCAGTCGATGCCCTTAGCAATGGCTGAGCTGGAGCCAGACCCGCTGTCGTTAAGCACTTTGGCATCCAGGATGGTGCAGTCCGGGCACACACCGGCGACACCGGTGGAGTTGTGGGCGGCGGCAACGATGCCGGCAACGTGGGTGCCGTGGCCGTATTTGTCGTAGTCCTCAGGATTAATAATTTTCGTATCGCTGAAGTTGGTCCGTGCGACGACCTTCTGCGAGATGTCTTCGTGGTCCATTGCGACACCTGAATCGACGATGGCAACCCTGATGCCGCTGCCGGTCGCGAACGTCCACGCTTCGACGGCGTCCACATCGGCGTCCACGTCACCTGTGGCTATGGTTTGCGTGTTGGCGGTGTTAGTGAATGACTGGCCAACGTTCTGCAGGGCGTACTGGCGGCCGAAATACTGGTCAGCTGTATCGGCAGTAACCAGCTCGTCCGGCTCGGCGTACTCAACTGCCGGGTTCCGGCTTAAGGCTTCGATGAGTTGAAGTTCTTTACCGGCCGGTACCTTGATGAGTTGAGCGCCGGTACTGCCGATACCGGGGCCTTCCTTGAGGCCGTGCTGGCGCAGTACGCCGGCTGCCGCACTCTTGTCGCGGAATTTGATCATGATTTGTCCCGCGATGTGTGACGACTGGGTCGCCTCGCTGCCCGTGGTCACTGCGTTGCTCGGGGCTGCCAATGTGATTGCGCCGCAGCCTATGACTACCGCCGCGAAACTAGCTATAACGATTCTTTTCATGGGGAGTATCTTGCTTCAATCTGCACCGGCTAGATAGTGTCTGCCGCCGCATGACGAAGCGGTCCGGCGACTGGAGCGCCAAACGACAGCAGCGTGTCCACCGGGGCGTACATTGCGGAGCATATCGCCGGGCGGTGAGGTCTGCACTGTCAGATTTGCCTCGAATGCGTTCCCTGAACCCGTCAGGGAGCGAGCAGTCCGTCAGCGACGATCGCAAGCATCGATGCCACTGATTCGGCGGGAAGCTCGCTGTTGTCTGCCACTGCAGCCATCCCGCCAACAAGCCGACTGATTTGCATTGCCTCGACGCCGGGGCGCAGGGCCGAGTCCAACCCGTCAATTAGGCGCTGATTCGCATTGACGTAAGTAGTGCATTTTGCTGCGAATGGAGACCCGGGATCGCCCAGCGCAGCAGTGATCCGCGCGGCTGCACCCTTGTGTTCTGTCAGCATCGCCGCATAGTCGGTCAGCCAGGTCAACAGCTGCTCCCGCGCGGGGGCGTCGAGCGAAAGCGCGCTGTCGACTGCCGCGTTGACCTTCTCCGCCCAGGCCTCAAGGACTGCGTCGTACAGGGACTCTTTGGTCGGGAAGTGCCGGTACAGCGTGCCGGGGCCCACCTCGGCCCCCTTGGCGACCTCGTCCATCGAAACCGCGTCGAAGCCTTTGGCGCGGAACAGCGCACGTGCAACCTCCACGATCCGATTGCGGTTGCGTTGGGCGTCAGCGCGCACAGAAACACCTTTCAAAACATTGTTGCCAAACGGAGAGCGTCTCCGTATAGTTCTAACCGGAGCATCTCTCCTCTTAGTGTACGTCAGCCCATCGGCTAGAACAGGACACCACCCCATGACATCCACAATCGCCACACGGGCGCCCGCCGGGATCGCGCCATCTGGCCGCCGCGCCGGCAGCATTGGCCTCTGGCTGGTCATGCTTGCCCAACTCATGCTTGTCCTCGATGCGACGGTCGTGAACGTCGCACTCCCCCACATCGCCACCGACCTCGATTTCACCCGCGCCCAGCTCAGCTGGGTCCTGAACGGCTACGCCGTCGCCTTCGGCGGCCTCCTGCTGCTCGGCGGACGGATCGGAGACGTCTTCGGCCGTCGCCGCACCTTCCTTGTGGGCGTCGCGGTCTTCACGGTCTTCTCGCTGCTCGGCGGCCTGGCCACCTCACCTCTACTCCTCGTCATCGCACGCGCCCTCCAGGGCCTCGGTGCCGCGTTCGCCGCCCCGAGCGTGCTCGCGCTCATCACCACGAGCGCGCGGGACGACGGCGCGCGGAACCGGGCGCTTGCGTTGTTCTCCGCTGTCGCCTCGATGGGCGGCGCGCTCGGGCTCATTCTTGGCGGCCTGCTCACCGACATGGCCAACTGGCGGTGGACCCTCTTCATCAACGTGCCGATCGGCGTCGTCGTCCTCCTTGCCGTGCCGCGCCTCGTCGCCGAAACTCCCCGGAGACCCGGGCGCTTCGACGTGCTCGGAGCGGTGACCGCAACGGGCGGCGCCGTCGCCATCGTGTGGGCCCTTATCCAAGCGGGCGACGACGGCTGGTCCAGCCCCCGCACGATCGGCGGACTCGTGGTCGGCGCAGCGCTGATCACCGTGCTCGCCTTCACCGAGCGGAGGGTGGCCCACCCCCTGCTCCGCCCGCAGCTGCTCCGCAGCCCGAGCCGGGTGGCGGCGCTGGCGGCAATGGCGGCCACCTATGGCGGGATGCTGGCGATGTTCTTCCTCATGGTCCAGTACCTCGAAAACGATCTGCACCTCACGCCACTGCTGACGGGGCTGGCGTTCCTGCCGATGCCCCTGAGCATCTTCGCGATGTCGCGGATCGTCCCGCGACTGGTCGAGCGCTTCGGGGCCGTCCGCCTCGTCATCCTCGGCGCCGCCCTTCGCGTGGTCGCCTTCCTGCCGCTCACGCAACTGAGTCCGGACACCCCCTTCGTGATCGTCATGGCTGCCCTGCTCTTGACGGGAATCTCAGCCGGCATGACGTTCATGCCGCTCACGACGCTCGCGCTTCGCAACGTCGAACCCGAACACGCAGGGTCCGCCTCTGGGCTTTTCCAGACAATGCAGCAACTTGGCGGCGCCGTTGGACTGGCCATCGTGGCCTCGACCTACGCGGCCTTCGCTGTCCCCGGCGACTTCCTGACCGGCGGACGGGCCGGGTTCTGGTCGGCGACCATCCTGTCCGCCCTCGCGCTGGCAGCCGTCGTCGGGTTGGTCATCAGACCTCGGAAGATGGCATGAGGGCACCCGTTCGCTGGAGACCCTAAGTCCGAAGTCATCGCCGCCAGCCTGCCCATGCGTGGCTGTTGGCCTCCGCCATCCCGGTGTTCAGACCGAAGGCCGACGTATCTGCTGGCTGGGGTGCCTCGAGGCTAGCCTCGGACGGGTCAGAAACGGTCGATATTGACCTGGGGGAAGAGCGAAGCCGGGTGCAATTCTCACCCGGCTCTCCCTTTCTGGTCTAGATCCCGCGTTCTAACCCTTCTGGCCCTCGGCTACCGCGGGGCCTCGCAATGCGTGGAAGCCCGCGCAGCATGGTTACTGGGTGCCGCCCCTGGGTTCGTCCTCGCGGTCCTTAGGTGCCGTGAGATCCATCTCGAGCAGCGGCACCACTTTGGACTTGGTGATGAAGCGGTGAGCCAGCCATAGAACGATGAAGACTGGCAACCCGATGTAGGAGGAAAGCACCTCCATGGTCCGTCCGGCAAGGACAGCCTCGTAGTTCTGTCCCGCGATTACCAGTATCAGCAAGGCGAAGGCCAGCAGTGGGCCAATGGGGAACAAGGATGCTTTGTATGTCAGGTCGCTGACTTTGTTTCCCTGGGCCAGGAAGCCGCGCCTGAAACGGTAGTGGGAGACCGCGATTCCCGCCCAGACGATGAAGCCGCATAGGCCTGACATGTTCAGCAGCCAGGAGTAGGCTGCACCCTGACCGACGATCGCGGAGAGGAACCCGAAGAGTCCCACGGCCGCGGTCGCCAGCAACGCCGGGATCGGCACACCACGCGCATTGGTTCGGCCGAAGATCTTCGGGGCCATGCCGTCATGGGCCATGGCGTAGAGCATCCGGGTGGAGGCATAGAGTCCGGAGTTGCCCGCGGACAGGATTGCGGTCAGGATCACGGCGTTCATCAAGGCCGCTGCGAAGGCGATTCCGGCGCGCGAGAAGACCAGGGAAAACGGCGACGCTGCAATGTCGGACTCGCCGGAGGCCAGCAGGCTCGGATCGGTGAACGGGATCAGGCAGCCGATGATAAAGATGGCACCAATGTAGAAAAGCATGATGCGCCAGAAGACAGTGCGGATAGCCTTCGGCACTTCGCGACGCGGGTTCTTGGCTTCGCCTGCGGCGACTCCCACGAGCTCGGTGCCCTGGAAGGAGAACCCGGCAACCATGAAGACCGAGATGATCGAGACCCAACCCCCGTGGAACACGTCATCCCGGTTTTCCCAGTTGCTCAGTCCCGGAGAGTTATCCCCGAGGATGCCGAAAATCATCAGCACGCCGGCGATCAGGAAGAGCACCACTGCGCTGACCTTGATCAGGGAGAGCCAGAACTCCGACTCACCAAAGGACTTCGCCGAGAGGGCATTGAGCCCGGTCAACACCAGCAGGAAGATCCCGGCCCATACCCATCCTGGGACCCCCGGGAACCAGAAGTCCATGATGATCCCGGCCGCGACCAGCTCGGCGGCCACCGTGATGGCCCAGTTGAACCAATAGTTCCAGCCGATCGCGAACCCAAAGGACGGGGAGACGAAACGGGTGGCAAAGGACTGGAAAGAACCGGCGACTGGAATTTTGGCCGCCATCTCGCCCAGTGACTGCATCAACAGGAATACCATCAGCCCGACCAGCGCGTAGGCGGCCAACGCACCGCCGGGACCCGCCTGGGAAATGGTGCTGCCCGAGGCCACGAACAGCCCGGTACCGATCGCACCGCCGATAGCGATCATCTGCAGGTGGCGGTTGTTTAGCCCGCGCTTGAGTTCGTTGGTGGTTTCGCCGGAAGCGCGATCTGCCCCTATCGCAAGGGAGGGCCCCTGTTGTGCTGTTTCCTGGGGTTTGATGTCTACGGCAGTTCCGCTCGTTGGTGTCATGCAACACCGCCAAGGGAGCTAAGAATCAGTCCTGAACCGGAGCAAAGAGCGGTTTCAGGGGTGGTGCCGGGAGCAATAGCCCGATCACTTTTTTGCGTGTGGGAGCCAAGTCCCATGGTGCCTCCGAAAAGGTAGCTGCGGTGGATTTAAGCCTTCCGGAGCCCCGGGCCGGGAAGGATGGTGATCAAGCTAACACAGGTGAAGGAGGCGACCTTTGGCGTGGCGAATGTTGCACGCCCGACGGGTCAAGTCCTTACGCATGGGCATGGGTTACTCGATTTCAGCGTAAGGGTTGCTGATTTGATCGCACTTGCCGAGTAAGCAGCTCTGTCGATCTGCTATGGCACGCGGCCGGCGTTAGGCGAATGACGCCAGGCGTGTCCGCGAGCCACCCGAACAACGCTGGAGCCCCGGCCTATTCAATCGAGATGCGCGGTTTGTGGGATGCCCAAGGCACCCGACCTTAAGGTCAAGCGCAGGCATAGCAGTGAAGAGACGGCTGCTAGCAAAAGGATTCCTTATGCATGAGAGAATAACCCTTCACGAATGCTTACGCACTGCTAGCTTCTTCAGGAATCCCCTCAACGGAAGGAACGAGCATGTCTGTAATCGCAAACCCGGAAGTGACAACCACCCGGGCAGAAGACCTCAAGGCGCTCCCGGCATGGCAGGCTCTGAAGGCAGCCGTCATCGGGCTGCAGCAGGTTCAAGTGCAGGACGGTTCCGTTCCGGAACCCGCTGACCACGGCCAGGCCCGCCAGTATGTCGGCATCATTACTGACTCAATCAACGACCTGCGCCCCCACCTCCCCCACGATTTGGACTACCTTGAACTGCTCGTGCAGGACTTCCAGCAGTGGGCGTCCGAGGGCTTCGTCGTACCGGATTTCCTCGACTCATTGGTAGCCTTCCACCCCGAGCAGTGGCGCATCGATGGGCTGCCGCACCTGGTTGTGTTCCCCATGTACACGCAGAACGGCAGCACCAACCGCTACTTCGAGGCCGTCCTCATCGAGGTCATTTGGCCCTCTTTCGTCGCTGAACTGGTGGCAGCAAACTACTCCAACAAGCTGTTCGTCCCCATCAGCTTCATCGATTTCACGCCCGGCTATGACACGAACTCCGCAGTTCTCTTCCCCGAGAGCGTTGCGGTCCGGAGCACCCCCTCCTTCACTTGGGGAGGCATTTTCGCGGACCGCGAAGCTGCCCGGTTCCGTCGCGTCCTAAAAGCTGCTGCCGACATCACTTCCCTGGACCTGCCGGCTGACGCCGCGGAATTCATCGACGACCAGCACCTTACGGAGAAGACCTTCGTGATGTGGGATCTGATCCATGACCGGACCCACATGCGCGGTGACCTGCCCTTTGACCCGTTCATGATCAAGCAGCGGATGCCGTATTTCCTGTACTCCCTGGAGGAGCTCCGCTGTGACCTGACCGCCTTCCGCGAATCAGTCCTCATCGAGCGGGACGAAACGGCTTCCGAGGACGCCCGCAAGCACGCCAAGCTGGTCCAGTACGCCGTGATCTTCGACCGCATTTTCCGCTTCGCGATTACCGGGAACCGGGTCCGCAACTACGACGCAGTGGGCGGCCAATTGCTGTTCGCCTGGATGCACCAGCACCGAGTCCTGCACTGGACCGATGGAAAGTTGAGCATCGACTGGAAGGACGTCGCCGGCGTGGTCGTCGAGCTGGGTCTCCGCATCGAGGAACTCTACTGGCGTTCAATCGACCGGCCGAAGACCGCACACTGGCTGGCTGCCTACGAGCTCGTCTCGGAAAGCCTCACCCCCCACCCAGCCTCCGTGTGGGCCAAGGGACCGGAGGCCCTTCCGCTCGAAGGCCCTCCCCGGGGTCTGACGGACCAGATCCTTGATGACGAATTCCCTCTGTCGATGTTCTACGAGGCTCTGGAGAAGAAGATGTCTTCGGTCATTGAATCAACTGCCGGGATCACCGGTCAGAGCCCTGTGAAGACTGAGGGCGAGGCGGGCGCATGAGCCAGGACCTCTCGGGCCGTACGGTCGTCGTCGCCGGTTCGACAAGCGCTGCCGGCGTCGCGGTAGTCCGCACCCTCTCGCAAGCAGGGGCACGCGTGACCGCCGTGGACATTCTTGAGGACCGAGTGCAGGAGCTCTCGGCAGCGTACGACAACGTCACGGGCTATGTCTGCAACCTCGCGGACCTGCAAGCCGTTGAGGACTTGGCGACGTCTGTCCGGAACGATCTGGGTCCCGTGGACGGCCTTATCCATCTTGTAGGAGGGTGGCGAGGCGGTACCGGCATTAAAGGCCAGACGGATGAAGACTGGGGTTTCCTGCACACCAGCGTCCTCACCACCCTGAGGAACACCAGTCGCGCTTTTTACCATGACTTGGCTACCTCCCCTGCGGGTCGCCTGGCCATCGTTTCCGCACAGTCCGCTTCCTCGCCGACAGCGGACGGCGCCGCCTATGCCGCCGTCAAGTCCGCCGCTGAGGCATGGACCCTGGCCGTGGCCGACGGATTCCGGCACCTGCAGGGAGGAAACGAAAGCCCCCTCTCCGCTCAGCACTCAGCCGCCCTGGTCTTCGTCGTCAAGGCTCTGGTCGATGACCGGATGCGCGCAGCCCAGCCCGAACGGAAATTTCCGGGCTTCACCGATGTCAGTGTCCTTGCCGACGCTGTGCAGCGGATCTTCGACCTGGAGGCAGAACAGATCAACGGGCAGCGCTTGCCCCTCACGGCCGGCCACCTCGTGGGCGGCGCACCGGCATGAGCGTCAGCGTTGATACCAAAGCAGGCGTCCCGCACGTACTGGCGGGGCGCCTGCACGACCCGGCATACCGGGGCTTCGCCCTCAGATAACTACGCCGGGGCTCACCCGGAAATCATCGAAGCAGTTCAGGCAGCCAACGAAGGCCACGTCACAGCATACGGCGAAGACGTCTACTCAGCAGCGCTTCAAGAGGTCATCCAGTCCCACTTCGGGACAACTGCTACCGCATATCCGGTTCCATGAAACAGGGGCCAACGTCCTTGCCCTGCAAGCACTGCCCCCGCAAGAGGCCGCGCCCGCGTCATCGTCGGGGAAAAACAAAAGGACGAGCTCTTCGGCCGCGATGTGGGCCCCCGGTCCTGACCAGACCACCCGGAGTGACGTAACAGGGCCGCAGTAGACGCAGCCGGAACTTCATTTCAATTGATACCGTATCGAATGAATCGGCGGCTGTAATGTGGCCTCATGACCCCCGATGCTCCTCGCAAAACCACCGCTTCGCGTGCGACAGACCGCCCCGGTGATAAATCGCCTTTCGCTCTCGGCCTGCTGCTGCGCCAGGCGCACTGGCGCGCGGCCACCGTGATGGCAGAAGCACTTCGGCCGCTCGGCATCGAGTTGCGGCATTTTGCCGTGCTGATCGTACTGGTCGACCGCGGGCCCACAGTGCAGCGGGACCTTGCCGCGGCGACGGGTTCGGATAAAGCGGGAATCATGCGGGTCGTGGACGACCTGGAGCGTAAGGGGCTGGCCGTACGCAAGGCGGTTCCGGGGGACCGGCGGGCGCGGGCGGTGGAGATCACCCCTCAGGGACTCGAGCTTTTCGATGCAGCCCATGTGGCGGCGGAACCGCTCGCAGAACGCCTGGTTGCCGACCTGGGGCCCGGCGAGCCCGAGCAACTGACATCTCTGCTGACCCGGATTGCCTATCCCGCGGGCACTGAGGCGTAAGCGCGCCTGCGCACGGATTGATTGCCACGTGGCGCCCTTCGTCCCATTCAGACTTCGCGGCCAACCCGCCCCTGACAGCTGCAACCATCATCACTACGCCCCGCCATGGCTTCGGGGAGTGCCACTGTCGCCGTCGGAGGCGGCGAAGGCGGCGAAGGCGGCGTGTGACGCCTTGGGTCAAGGCGTCACACGGCGTCCATGGCCCGGGGGTTACACGGCGAGGCGCGCCGCGAGTTCCTTTGCCTTGGTGGTCGCGTCCTCGAAGGCGYGCTGGCGGGAGGCCTCGTAAAGGGGGACGAGTTCCGACATGGCCGGGTTGCGGGTGGCCATGGTGAGTTCCGGGACTATGAAGTCCAGGTCCATGCCGAGGGTGCCCCTGAGCACGGCGTCCAGGTAGTTCAGCACGAACTCGTAGCCCTCGCGCGGAGTGCCCGGCGCGTAGGAGCCGCCGCGGCTGGCGACGACGGTGACCGGGGTTCCCTGCGCGGAGGGGCTCTCGCCCGCGGTACGTCCGAGCAGGATCACGTTGTCCAGCCACGCCTTGAGGGTCGACGGGATCGAGAAGTTGTACATGGGGGCGCCGATCAGCACCGCGTCCGCCTGCTCCAGTTCCTCGATGAGCCTGCCGCGCGCGGCGGACTGCCCCGGGGTGCGCTCGGACGGGGCGGCGAAACCGGCGGTGTGGGCGTCGGCGGTGATGTGCGGGACAGGGTTGGCGGCGAGGTCACGGGAGATCACCGTGCCATCCGGGAACTGCTCCTCCCAGGCTTTGCGGAACGCGTCCGCGACCGACCGGGACGAGGACGCTTCGCCGGGGAATACGGACGAGTCGATGTGCAACAGCGTGGCCATGGATTTTCTCCTAAGAACGGTGCCCGAGGCGGGGAACCAAGGGCCGAGGATTCATACTCGCAGATAGTTATGTACGAGATAGTATTGAATGATACTATCTCGTATGTGACAGAGATAAACACGCTGAGAGATTTGGAGAGAGCCGATCATGGACGTCTATGAAGCGGTCACGAGCCGACGAGCGGTGCGCGGATTCACCGACCAGCCTGTCCCGAAGCACGTGCTAGAGGACGTGCTGTCCGCCGCGGCCTGGTCGCCGTCGTCATCGAACCTCCAGCCGTGGCACGCCTACGTGCTGACCGACGGGCCGCTGGCCCAACTCAAGAAGCGGGCCGGTGAGCGCCTGGCCGCAGGCGACCCCTGGGACGAGCCGGAGTACGAGATGTACCCGCCCGCGCTGAAGTCCCCGTATCACGAGCGCCGATCCGCCTTCGGCGAGCAGCGCTACGGGGCACTCGGTATTCCGCGCGAGGACGTGGAGGCGCGCCAGAGGGCCGCAGCCGCGAACTGGGACTGTTTTGGCGCGCCCGCCGCCCTGTTTTGCTACATCGACCGCGACATGGGCCCGGCCCAATGGGCCGACGTCGGCATGTATCTGCAGACCGTCATGCTGCTCCTCCGCGCCGAAGGGCTGCACAGTTGCCCGCAGATGGCATGGGCGAAGTATCACAAGACCGTCGCGGAGGTCCTGTCACCGCCGGACAAGCTTGTCCTCTTCTGTGGCATGTCGATCGGGTTCCGGGACGTCACAGTGGGCGACGCCCGTACGGGCCGGGCGCCTCTGGACGAGACGGCCACGTTCCTCGATGCTTACTAACACCGAACGCCCTCGGCCGATGTACTCCGACAGAAGTTATCCGAGTTTGGTACATGCCACCCACACGTGGTTCATGCGCCATGTATTGCACATTCTCCCAACGAAAGGCATGTCATGAAGTTCGCAGTCATCGGCGGTACCGGGCTGATCGGGTCGCAGGTCGTCAAGAATCTGAACGCCGCCGGGCACGAGGCGGTACCCCACTCGCAGTCCACCGGAGTCGACGTCATCAGCGGGCAAGGCCTGGACGAGGCCCTGGCGGGAGCCGACGTCGTCGTCAACCTGACGAACTCCCCGACCTTCGACGAAGCCTCCCCGGCCTTCTTCCAAGCCTCGATGGACAACCTTCTGGCCGCGGCCCAGAAGGGCGGCGTCGGCCACTTCGTCATCCTCTCGATTGTCGGCACGGATCAAGTGCCGGAGCTGGACTACTACCGGGCCAAGGCGCTCCAGGAGGACATCCTCGCGGCCGGGCCGATCCCCTACTCCATCGTCCGGGCGACGCAATTCATGGAGTTTGTGGACGCGGTCCTGTCCTGGACCACCGACGGCGACACTGTCCGGTTGCCCGCCACGCCGATCCAGCCGATCGCCGCCAAGGACGTTGCCAATGCGGTGGCGGAGGTTGCCGCGGGCGCCCCACTGAATGGCATCCGCAACATCGCCGGCCCCGAGATCTTCTCCCTGGACGAGCTGGGCCGGATCACCCTGTCCCGCAAGGGCGACAGCGGTACCGTCGTTACCGACCCCAACGCCGGCATGTTCGCCGTCGTCAAGGGGGACGTCCTCACCGACAAGGACGCTCACCTCGCCCCCACCCGCTACGCCGACTGGCTCTCCTGACTCGCTCGCGCCCTCCGGGGCGCGGGGACCGCAGAGAGCCGAACCCTGGCCCATCGTCGGTGATGGCAAGTACTGGAGGGGCGGCCCGATGGCGGCCCCCGCCGCCTATGCCGGTTCAGGCCAGAGCCGGAACGGCTCCGCTTAGCGGCGCCACCGCCAAACCCAGCAGCACCTCCACCAGGTGCGGCGCAAAGTTGCCGTCGAGCGCCAGCACAACCCGGCAGCGGGCGCCGGGCTGCTCCGGGTAGTCCAGGTAGAGTCCGCGAAGGTCGCAGACGGTCTGGCCGCGGCCCGGCCCAAAAGTCGTGTCGACGTCGACCCTCACCACCGGGGCGACGGCGGCTTTGATGCCGCCCACCGCGAGCGCCGCGGCGAGGGGGTCGTGCATGGCGGAGCAGGCCCGGCCGAAGATGCCCTCGTAGAACCGGAAGTAGTAGCCGAGCATCTCCCCCAGCGCCTGCGGAACCGGGTGGCCGGCGGCCAGCAGCTCCTGCCGGTGGCTTTCCTCCAGCACGTTGGACATGGTCACGTCCAGCGGCACCAGGGCGATGTTCCAGTCGGCGGCGAAGACGTCCGCGGCGGCCTCGGGGTCGTTGGCGATGTTCGCTTCCGCCACCGCCGTGATGTTGCCCGGGGCCAGTGCCGCGCCGCCCATGATGGTGATTTCCTCCACCAGCCGGGGAAGCTCCGGGTCCAGCCGGAGGGCTTCGGCGATGTTGGTGAGCGGGCCGATAGCCAGAACCCGCAGCGTGCCGGGGTGTTCGTTGGCGAGCCGCACCAGCATTTCCGCCGCGGTCTCGGACGCGAGTTCAACAGAGGCCGCCTCCAGCGAGACCTCCCCGATGCCGTTGGCGCCGTGGACATGCGGCGCCCCGCCGCGGAATGAACCGCCGAGCGGATCATGGGCGCCGAGCGCGACGGGGATGTGCGCGTGCCCGGCGAGCTGGAGCAGGTCAAGGGTGTTCCGGGCGCCGACGGCGGCACTGACGTTGCCGCTGACGGTGCCGATCCCCCGGACGTCCGCCTGCGGGGAGGCGAGCAGGTAGGCCAGGGCGAGGGCGTCGTCGATGCCGGTGTCGCAGTCGAGGTAGAACGGGCGGCTGGTGGGTGCGGTCATGGCGGTGGTTCTCGTTTCGTTGGTGCTGGGTTTGGGGTGGGATGTCAGAGGGACTCGCCCTTGGGGGCGGCGACGAAGAGGCTGACGATGAACGCGGCCGCCGTGATGGCCACCGAGATCCACAGCGCCGTCGCGTAGCCGGCGGAGGTCGCCTGGGCGGCAAACGGTGCCACGATGACGACGCCGAGGCTCGCGCCAATGCCGAAGGAGGCGCCGTTGATGCCGGGCAGGGCGGCGGGTGCTTCCTTGGGCGAGAGCAGAACCGACAGGCCGTTGATGGCGGTCAGGAAGAAGCCGTTGTAGAAGATGCCGAGCGATGCGACGGCGATCATCACGGCCACCTGGTTGTCGGAGAACGTGGCGGCGGCGATGGCGCAGGCCAGGCTCAGCCCGGTGCCGGCCCGGAGGGTCTTGATCCAGCCGCGGCGGTCGGCGAGCCAGCCGGCGAGCGGTGCCGCGAAGACGCCGATAAGCGCGGCGGGGGTCAGGAACAGCAGTGCGGAGACGGACGCGCTGAGTCCGAAGCCGTGGTGGATGTCCTGGCTGAGCAGGACCACGGTGAAGTTGATGACGGCGAAGATGCCGGCCAGGGTCAGGACGGTGGTGGCGATGACGGGCCAGACCTGCCGGGAGCGCAGGTGGTGGACGGCGATGAGCGGGTGGCTGCGTTTCTTTTCGATCATCCAGAAGGCTGCGAAGGACGCGACGGTGCCGGCGAGCAGGCCCAGGGTGCTGGGGACGGTCCAGCCGGCGGCCGATCCGCCGGAGACGAAGTAGGTGATGAAGACGAGGAACACCGAGAGCGAGCCCGCTCCCCACCAGTCCATGGCGCCGCGGACCCCCCGGGGCCGTCCCTTCGGGACGATCTTGAGGATGCATCCGGCGGCGACGGCGGTCAGCACCAGCACGACGACGAAGATGGACCGGAAACCGAGGGTTTCGGCCATGAGGCCGCCGACATAGCCGTCCACGCCGCCGATGCCTCCGTTGATGGCGGCGATAATCCCCACGGAGGTGCCGAAGAGCCGGGCGTGCAGGTTCTCGCTGAGGACGATGTACGCGAGGGCGAAGACGGCGCTTGAAACGCCCTGGAGGAACCGGCCGGCAATGAGCGCGGGCAGCGTCGGGGCTGCGATGCAGAGTAGGGTTCCGGCGCCCATGATGCCGAGCACCAGCAGCAGCGCGGCGCGGCGGCCGATGAAGTCGCTCCAGCGCCCGATCACCGGTCCCGCGATCGCGCCGGCCAGGAAGAACATGGACTGCACGGGGCCGGCGCTGTCGGCGCTTAGGCCGAAGCTGGCGGCGATCTGGGGCAGCGCCGGGGTGACCATGCTGGCGTTGAGCTGGAAGGACAGCACACCGAGCAGCAGCGTGGAAATGAGGAGGGCGGCACGGCGGCCGGCGAAGCGGGGCTGGTCTGCGTTTGTCTCGATACCGACTACGGCTGGCGGCGAGGTGGTGACCGGGGTTGGGCTGTTCACATCAAACTCCTTTGTTCTGCAGGCGGGGTCCTGCCTTTGGGATGTGAGTTGTTATACAACCATGTATGACGAACAAGTACAACCATGGCGTACACTATTTCCTAATCCAGCCGCCCTGGCTTCACCCGATAGGACTTCCCATGAGCACTCGACTTCCTGCCGTCACCGTCGTCGGCAGCATCAACCTCGACATCATCGCCACCACGGACCGGCTTCCCACCGCCGGCGAGACCATCGGCGGCGGTGTCCTGCAGCAGCAGCCTGGCGGCAAGGGGGCCAATCAGGCTGCGGCCGCCGCTCGCCTAGGCGGGAGTGCCCGGATGATCGGCGCGGTGGGCGACGATTCCCAGGGCCGCCTGATGCTGGAGTCTCTTTCTCAGGCAGGCGTGGACACCGCTGACGTGGCCGTGCTCGACGGCGACGCGACGGGCACCGCACTGATCGTGGTGGACCGGGAGGGCGAAAACCAGATCGTGGTGTGCCCGGGGGCGAACTCCGGGTTCTCCTTGGAGGGCGTGGAGTTCGGGCCGGACGAGACGGTGCTGTGCCAACTGGAGGTCGGCCTGCCTGTGGTGGTGGAGGCGGCGCGGAAGTCCTCCGGGTTCTTCGTCCTGAATGCGGCGCCGGCCATGGACCTGCCAGCCGAGCTCTTGGAGCGCTGCGACCTGGTGATCGTCAACGAGACTGAGTACGAGCTGATTCCGGCGCTGGCTGATGCGAAGCTCGTGGCGGTGACGTACGGTAAGGACGGCTCAGCGATATTCGAGCACGGGCGGAAGGTGGCCGAGGCGCCGGCATCTGCTGTGACGGTGGCCAACACTATTGGGGCAGGCGATGCGTTCTGCGCGGCGTTGGTACTGGCGCTGCGGGCGGGGCTCGCCTACTCCACGGCGCTGGCCGTGGCTAACGCGGTGGGCGCCGATGCGGTGGGCGACCCGTCTTCCCAGCCGGCGTTGGCTCGATTGGAGGAGTACGTTGCCCGGGTGGCTGAAGCCGGGGTTGCTGGGCGGTGAACCTGGTTTTTAGGCAGGCAACGACCGCCGATTCAGAGGTCCGGAGAATCACCCGCGAGGCGTATCTCCATGCTGGGCCTTTCGCCGCCGACCACCCGTATATGCGTGTGCTGGACAACGTGGAACACCGGGCGGAGCATGCCGAGGTTTGGGTGGCCGAGGCTTCCGGCGCAGTGGTTGCGGCCGTGACGCTGACCTTCGCTGGCCAGCCGTACAGCGAGATCGCTCGCGACGATGAGCTGGAGTTCCGAATGCTTGCGGTTGATCCCGCCGTTCAGGGCTGCGGGGTTGGGCGGGCCGTTGTCCGCCGTGTCATCGAACACGCCCGGTCGCTGCCGGCTGTTGGAGCAATCAGCATTACGAGCGCGACGTCCTACGACGGCGCCGACCCCGCCCAGGTGCAGAAGTTCCGCGATGCGTGGGTTGGCGTGCAGGTGGCTGCCGTCCGCGGCTAACCCATTGACACCCTCGCTGCGCAAGTCTTAGCGGGGTGAGGGCCATCTCTGGCCCATGGGCTCAATCTCCAGGCAAACAGAGGCTGGTGGCGACCTCGTAACCGATTCAAGCCTGCAGGCCCAACCTGATTTTGATTCAGGACAGCCGGGACTTGCATAAACGCTGCTACTCGTCCAGCTCGCGGGCGTTGTATTTAGGCACAACACGCCTAATGAGAGCTATTGCCAGCATTCCGGGAATGAGCGCGATTAGTCCTAAGCACCCGCTGCCGCCCTGTTTCGCTGCGGAGCCGCGAGTAGTGGGGGTTGTCCGCTTCGATGAGGACGTCGAGCTTGAGTTCCGGTCTGCAGTCTCTTCTTCGACGTAGGCAGGCGGCACGCTATAGTGCGCGGCTTCAGCCACCAGTGCAGGGAACTCAGCCGGGGCACCGTGGAGCCATTCATCAGATACCTCAGTTGCCTTCGCAGCTTGGACTGTGACCTGGGCCGCGAGGCTTGAACCCTTAATGGTGGCCCAAGCGGCGGGGTGCAGACCAGCCGCCTCAAGGTGATCAACCACTGGAAGGAAATGCGCCGAGGTCGTCGGGCTCAACTGTCCAATTCGCTCCCCATCAATGCGAACTTCGAGAAACGGTTTCTCGGTGCCGTTCTTGAGCTTCTGCAGGTCCTTGTGAAGCGTGACAATGGCCAGCCCGTGTCCCTCTCTCGGGACATGGTTGAACACCACGTCGAAATGGTCCTCTTCGCCGAGAACCTGGACCGCCCCGCCCCAAGGAAGGAGCCGGTGGGCCGATGCCGGCCTGCCGTTGCTCGGGACGAGCAAATGCGGCTCGCTCAGAGCTACGCGGACGCTCGAGAAGAAACGGGCTGGACCCTGGTTGTCATAGCCTTTCCGCACTACAGCCCAGATGCGGGCCGTAGTCGTGGCTTCGTGACCGCTGGCCGCAATCCGGTGAATCGGCTCCCGGTACCGCGCCGAGTCTTCCTTCGATAGGTAGCCGACAACGTGACCTCGCACCCGAACTGAAATGGCATTCGGATCATAGGGATTGTCGGGCTCAGGCACCAATGCTGCTGGAAGGGTCACCTCGACCTCTTTGTCGGCTCGTGGTTTGCCGCCAATTGCGGCGGCAATCTGTTTCTCTCGCCAGCTCTCTCCAACGACCTCAGTGCTTGGAAAGTTGTTCGAGCCGGGCAGTGCGTAAGTGGCCAATGCTTCCCCCAATGTGGCAGCCCCAGAGGCGCGAAGCGGGTTGCCGATCCAAAACCTGCCTTCGGGCTGATTTGCGTTCTTGGATTATTTATCGGAACCTAGCCGCCCGCAACTCTAAAGAGGCGTGTCATCGCGTGAGTGAGCGATCACGCTCGAACCGCCCAAGGCTCAGCATTCCCTCATAGGGCCAATCTGCAGCCTTGGCACCCTGCGGCAATGTCCAGGGATCAGGCTCTCCGATGGGCATGTAGCCCCAGAGCCACCGGTAAACGCGAGCGAACGCCGGTACTCCGGGCCGGCGCTTGAAGCGCCAGACGAGGTACTTGTTAGGCAGCGTCGAAAGAACCCACTTCAAACCCGGAACTTGTGCCAGGAACTGAAAGGCGAGGCACCGGGCTGGCGGCGGCCCGGATTCCTTGGCTAGTGAGCCCGTGCTCGAGACTCGAACCCAGCGAATGCCAGCTGCATCGGTGAAACGGACCACGGCGTAGTCCCATCCGAACTGAAAGTCGCAAATCTCGAGCTCCTGCCCCGGCCTCAACATCGTGTCCGAGAGCCTAAGCGGCTCCGCGTTCATATGCCCAGCCATGGGGGACTCGGCTGGAACACCGCCGAACCAGACCTCGTTTCGGTGAAGGGTTACATAACCCGACAGCGTCACGGGTAGGTCTGAGTCGTTTCTCAGCCGCACGGTGCGCGACTCTCTGTTCATCGTGTTCGGTCCAACAGACACGTAGTTGTCCTGAACGCTCAGGTGTACGCGGCTGGCCTGGACTAGCTCGTCACGGGCACGGCCACGCCGCCTGTCTGCCAAGCCCTGACCGAGCAAGAACAGGGCAGTGGCGGCCACGAGGACATTGCCCATGTCCCCAGCCCTTTGCCAAATTTGAACAACGGGGTCAACAACAGGATCAGCCATGTTCTCATCTTGGACCGGTTCGCCTTCTCGCCGGGCTTATTTGCGCAGAAGTTTCCCTTCAGGCGACCCAGACAAGGGACTCGGCGAACCTTTCTTGTGACCTGATGACAGCATTCCACCAGCTTAGGCTCCCTGCACGTCAAGCCTTCCTCACCTGCATCACTGGTGACAGCACCATTCTGAATGGACGGTGCCGGTACGGCTCAGAAGGAGCTGACCTGAAGAAAATCGCTGAAGGAAAAACATTCTGCGGAGCCCGCAGAGCACTCAAACGAAGCCTCTCCAATGTCCTCTGCCGAGGAATTCTGCACGACCATCACCAAGCCGAAAGGACCGCCGTTTGACACACAGCGGCGCTATGACGCCATACCGCAACCAGGTGAAGCGATCGCGGCCGGGGGGACAGATCAGGTGAAAGACAGAAACTCCAAGAGTCACGTCATGTGGGCAGAGCCACAGAGCCACACCGAACACGCGATCCCTACCACTATTACCCCGGGTAGGAGCACCATCGGGCGGGCGAGAACTGCTCATGATCGGTTGGAAACCGGCGATGCTGGTCCGTCGGTGACCTGTCGACCGATAAGATCGTGTCCCATGACCTTCGTGCAATCGGACCCACCCCCTTCTGACGCTCAAATGGTGGATCTCTTCGCCGGTCCAGGTGGATTGGATGTCGCTGCACGCTGGCTGGGATTGTCCGTAGCCGGTATCGAATGGGACGAAAATGCCTGCGCAACCAGACGGACCGCCGGGCTGGAAACCGTACAAGGTGACGTACGGGAGCATGGTCCGGCCGAGTTCCCCCATGCGACGATCCTGGCCGGGGGGCCTCCGTGTCAGACGTACACCGTGGCCGGGGCAGGTGCCGGTCGTAAGGCATTGGACCAGGTCCTGTCTTTCATTGAGCGCATGGTCGATGGGGACGACGTCACCACCGAGCTAGCCGCGTTGGATGATGAACGAACCGGACTGGTGCTCCAGCCGCTGCGATGGGCGCTGGAGGCCCATCAGGCAGGGAACGCCTACGAGGTGATCGTCTTGGAGCAGGTGCCGGCAGTCCTGCCTGTGTGGGAGGCCATGGCGAGGGTTCTGGAACCACTCGGTTACGAGACCGTGACCGGCATACTTCATGCTGAGGAGTACGGGGTTCCGCAGACCCGCCGCCGGGCGATCTTAATAGCGAACCGGAACCGCACCCCCGAATTACCTGCCCCAACGCACCACAGGTTCAGGAGAAAAGAGATGAAAGTTTCCACGGACGGATCTGCGTTGCTGCCGTATCAGAGCATCGGCAAGACCCTGGACCGGGTAGAGCCCTTCGTAATGGTCTCCAATTACGGAACCGGCGGTGATCCAAAGGCCCGCGGTCGGCGCACTTCCAAGGAACCAGCTTTCACGGTTACTGGGAAAGTCTCCCGGAATCGTCTGTTCTCCAATGAGGGTGAACTTGATCGCCTCAAAGTGTCGGAGGCGGGCCGGCTCCAGACATTCCCTGCCGACTACCCGTGGTCGGGTAAGGACGTCTCCCAACAGATTGGTAACGCAATTCCACCGCGTCTCGCGGCTCACGTCCTGGCTGCAGCTCTCGGTCGCGAATTCGCCCCGGATTTCCTCGACACGATAACAAGAACACGGTGGATCGACACCGACGACGAATTCACGAACATCACCGACGGCGCCCTTAGCCTCGTGTCGTCACAGCTCTGAGCGTCCCCTCAGTGCGAGGATCCCGTGTCTGGAGTCGTTTTTTGGACCTCGCCCACCGTAGATCACCTAGCCCCAAGACGGTCGCTGGTGACGACCACGACGAGGATCAAAACCCGGCAGCGAGCGTCGGGCGGGGAAGTGATGGTACAAACCCGGACGGAAGAACAGGGATTGTCGGGTAGACCCTGATCCCATGAGCGGCGGTATGAGCGGGTTCTGTTGTCCTTTATTGGGTCGCTGTCCGGATGTCGATGCAGCGCCGTCGGGACATCGCTCCGGCGTTGCGTTTGAGGAAACCGTTGTTCCCTCCGGGGGCCTCCGCTATGGGGTCAAAGCGCCACTGCGCGGGATGACCCGGCGTCGTGCTGACTTCCTCGTCCCCCGGAAACACGTGGCGGTGTTTGTCGACGCCTGTTTTCTGGCATTCCTGCCCGCTCCACAGGACATTGCCCCCGCACCAGCATGACACTGGTGGGGCGCGAAGCTCGAAGAGAACATACGCGGGCCGCGGGACCGATACCCATCTGCTGTCCATCGGATGGGTGTCGTCCTGCGCTTCTGGGAGCACGAGGACGTGGTGCTTGCCGGCAGAAGATATCGAGCAGTCCACCGTAAACGTGAGCACCGAAGGCCCACACGGCGCGTCTCAGGGTGGTTTTATGCTTGAAGGCTCCTCGACCTCGTTAGGATCGAGGAGTCGACTTGGGGAAAGGGAAGCAATGACGCACGATTTCTTATGGAGCGAGCCAGATCAAGTGCTCCTGGATTTCCTGGAGACATGGCGCTCGGTGGTCCCGCGGATCTACCGGGAGGATCCGAAGATGCTCGAGGAGCATGTGGGACAGGAGAACTCGTTCCGCACGAGTGGCTACTCACGTCGCCAGGTCACCGAACTAGTCCAGAACGCGGCCGACGCGATTCTCAGGTCGGGAAGAACGGGAAGAATCAAGTTAATTCTGACGGATCGGTACCTCTACTGCGCGAATGACGGTAAGGAGTTCGACAAGGCGGGAATTGATGCGATTACTCATGCCTACCTCAGCGATAAGAGAGGCGAAGAGATTGGTAGATATGGCCTCGGCTTTAAGTCCGTCCTAGCCGTAACCGACAACCCGCAGGTCTTCAGCCGTTCGGTCAGCTTCCACTTTGGGGCACCGGAGGCTCGTGCGATTCTGGCTGGGGTTGGCGCGTGCGAGAAGGACCCGCCGATACTCCGCCTGCCCACGGCCCTGAATGCGGTGGAGGCGATCGACGACGACGTCATATTGCAGGAGCTTACGGAATGGGCGAGCACGGTTGTGCGACTTCCGCTACAGCAGCATGTGGACCTGGAGGCACAACTCCTCGGTTTCCAGACTCAGTTTCTGATCTTCACACCCCACGTCGAGGAACTGTCTATCGCCATAAGACGTGATGGCGCCGACCAGGATGTCCAGCACTTGTGCCGATCATCGGGGCAATCGGTTTATGAACTGACGGGGCCCCGACTCGGTAGCCAGAAATGGGCGATTTTCAAGAGAGAGCACCAACCGTCATTGGCGGCACGACGAGAGGTCGACGATGCAATCGCCCGGAAATCGATCCTCGTCACCTGCGCCATGCCCCTGGACGCGCAAGGCAAAGAAGGCGAGTTCTGGGCCAACTTCCCCCTCTCCGAACGGACCTCCGCCGTAGGGATCTTCAACGCTCCCTGGGCGCTCAGTGAGGATCGCAGTCACATCCTGACCGAGAAGAAGTACAACGCCGAAATTTTCGAAACCCTGGCTCAACTGTTCGTCGATTCCCTGCCGAACCTCCGGACACAGGAACAGCCCGCGCGGCATCTTCGCTATCTCCCCAGTCGACCTCAGGAATCCTACTCCCCAGCGGATAAGGCCTTGATCTCACACATCCACCGCAAGGCCTCGGGAGCGGCTCTTATCCCCGACTCCACCGGCCGGCTACGCCACGGATCCGAGATCATCGCCTTGGACTATGCTGTCGTTCTCCCAGCGAGGGCCATGGCCGAGTGGGCTGCTGCTCCTCATACTCCTGAGAATGTGCCGCATGTGTCGTGTTATCAGGATGAGAAAAGCGGGGCTATCCGGGTACGCCTGCGGGACATTCATCGTAGAGCGTTCGCTGATGCCCGGGCCCTTCTGCAAAGAGATCTTCCCGCGTCAAGCAATGAGCTCGACGCGTCAAAGTGGTTGAGCATGCTCGGCGACGTCGACGATGTGAGGTATTCGGGAACGGCGTTGGAGATCGTTTCGGGTATTGGCTCGGAAACAATTCGTGGAATCGTGGCCTCCGCTCGGATCGTGCCCACGGACAGGGGTCGGCGGGTTGCTCTCAAGGAGCATGGGCAGGTTCATCTTCCTCCTGAGGGCGGCGCCGAGGTGTCGGGGTATGAACTGGTGGTGGATGACATCGTCGCGAGTGCGGTCTGTCGTAGGGTCCTGGGGCAGTTCGGGTTCAAGACGTTGGATGCGGAGCTCGTTTTCGCGTCGACGCTCTCGACTATGGGGCTTGAGTCGACGGATGGTCAGTGGGAGGACTTGTGGGACCTATCGCTGAATCTGGAGCCGCGCCGGTTGGTGCTGCAGTTGGAGCAGTGGCGGCGTGAGGGCAACATCGTCAAGGTCAGGACGAAGGCCTCGACGTGGCGCGATAGTGAGGAAGTCTTCGCGCTTCAAAGCCCTGCCGTAAACCTTCCCTGGCCGGATCGTGTGCTGGCGGCTAATTTCGCCACCCAGGACGTCATCAAGGTCCTGGGGATTGTGACGGGTTTCTCGGCCCGGTACCCGGTGATCGAGGAACCCGAGTTCGCGCAGTATCGTGCCTGGGCGGTGGACGAGGTTCGGAAGGCGCAGGTCGAGGACAGGGATTCAGCGCCCCAGGAGTGGTATTTCGCGGAGGAACGAGGCGCAGGCCCCATAGGTCTGCTTCATAACCTGTCCGCCCTTGGCTCCAGCCTGACCGATGACCTAGTGAAGCTCACCGAAGCCCTGCTCCGGGTGAATGCGACCCGAGAATGGACCCTATACAGCCCTAATGGGTCAGAGACCTTCTCAGTGACAGCCCCGCACCTGTGGGCTGCGCGGGCGTGGGGACTGGCGGACACCTTGCTCGGGGTCGTCGTACCCGCAGCACGCTTGGTGTCACCTGTCCTGCAACCGTTGTTCCCCTGGGTTCCTCTACCCAAGAACTCACACTTCGGGATCCTGCCGTTGCCCGAATCCATCGAGGACGTCGACATCGACATCCTCGTGGAGGGTATGAGAGCAGGCCGGGGCATGCAGGCCACTGGCGCCCTGACCAGTTCTCTTCTGACCTTACTGTCCGCAGTCCTACCGAGGATCCGCGGGGAACAGCGGTGGACAGGTGAGCTCCCGGCCGTACTGGGCCAGGTGATCGATCTGGTCCCGGCACGGCAGATCTTCATCGCATCCGATCAAGAGCAGGTCAACGTCCTGCGGCGATCGAAGAACCCCTACCTCTTCGTAGAAGACGAGACCCTCCGCGACGTCCTCTTCGAGCACGCGGACTTTCAGGATGCCGCAAGCGCCATCCGGTTCGAGGTAATCGCGCAGCAGCCGGCCGAGGCGGTGTTGCTCACGGACTGTGTGCCGACGTTGCAGGGTTTGTTGGACCGGAAGGATCGGCGGCTCACGATCACGGAGTGCGCTGGGATCGTGGCGCGTCATATGACGCCGACCGGTGCGCAGGAGCAGCTCCTGGGGCGGGTGTTTCATGACGGGACGATTTACGTGACCGGCGATCCTTCCGACAGGAGGGGTGTTCATGACCTGTTGACCTGGATCAATCAGGAAGTCGGTCTGGGGCTCAGTGCCTCGGATATCGACGGTGTGGTGCAGGCGCTCGCTGCTGCTGATGCGAATGAGGTGCGAGAACGGTGTCGTGCCGCGGTGTCGAACGAGGACCGGTTGAGGGTGTTGGCGTCGCCGCAGCAGTTGGATGCGAAGCTCCCGGATGGTCTGACGGGGACCCTCGGTGCGATGGGGACCGACGTGCGAGCACAGGACATGGCGCGGTTGTTCCTCGATTCGTACGGTACAGACAGTTTGAGCTATATCACCGATGAGTTGAGGGCTCTGGGGTTGACGCCTCCTGAGAAGTGGGGTGGGTTGGGGCCAGCGCGTCGGTTCGTCACGGATTTGGGATTCACCCCGGATTTCGCGGGGACGTCCAAACCCTCGCGGCCGGCGGCGGAGACCGTAATGGGTAAGCCGGGCCTCGGCGCGTTGCACGATTATCAGAAAGAAGCTTTGCAGCAGCTGCGGTTCTGTCTGCGGTCGAATCCCGGCCACGCCGATAAGGCTTTGTTGGAGTTGCCGACCGGTGCGGGCAAGACCCGGGTGGCTGTGGAGTCGTTGGTCATGGCGTTCTTGAACAACGATTTCGCGGCTGTTGGTCCTGTGTTGTGGATCGCACAGTCGGAGGAGCTGTGTGAGCAGGCGATCACGACGTGGAGCGAGGTGTGGCGAGAACTCTCCGACGAGAGGTCGTTGAGCATTAACCGGTTCTTCGGGACGCACCGGCCGCAGGCACCCGAGTTGGAGTTGAGCGTGGTCGTGGCGACCGACGCGATGCTTTACGAGCACATCGACGATGATTCTTACGACTGGATCTATGCTCCTGTCGCCGTGATCGTCGACGAGGCACATCGGGCGGCGGACAACAAGACGTACAGGAGGCTCTTCCAACGTCTGGGAGTGGATCTCGGGAACCGTGAGCGCCCTCTGATCGGCCTGTCGGCCACTCCTTACCGAGGAAGGAACGCCGAGGCGACGGCTCTGCTGGCCAGACGGTTCGGCAACAACCTCGTGCAGACATTGGGCCCCGATCCGATCAAGGAACTCCAGGATCGCGAGGTTCTGGCACGAATCGATCATCAGGTCCTTCCGGGTACTCGGTTGACCCTTGGTGATTCGGAGAGGAATCGCAACAACCTGTCCCAGGACACGTTGGACAAGGTGGGTGCGGACCGGGAGCGGACCAAGGGCATCGTCAAGCACATTCTGGCATTACCCGAGGACTGGCAGGTCCTGGTGTTCATGCCCTCGGTGCTCTCGGCCCAAGTCCTGGCGACGATCTTGAAGAGCGAGGGCGTCCAGGCCGCGTCGGTGAGCGGCCGGAGCTCGCGTGGTGAACGCTCGAAGGTGATCTCCGACTTCAAGCGCGGATCCCTCCAGGTCCTGGTCAACTGTGACCTGTTGACGCAAGGCTTTGACGCACCGCAGATCCAAGCCCTCTACGTCGCCCGACCGACGTTGAGCGAGAGCCAGTACGTGCAGATGGTCGGTCGTGGACTACGCGGACCCAAAAACCGTGGATCCGAACGGTGCCTGGTGGTGAACCTCGAGGACACCATCGAGAACGTCGACGTGGACTTGGCATACCGAGGATTCACCCAGTACTGGGGGGTTGAGGTCTCATGAGGTTGATCCCACCGACCGAGTACATCGACGCCCAAAGCCGCGCCGAACGCAAGGTCGCCGAATTCCTCACGGCGATCCGCTCCGATGACGGCGTGGCCTACCACTCGGTCCACCTCCCAAGGCACCGCAAACAGGTGATGGGCGAGGCGGACTTCGTGGTCCTGTGGAAGGGGGCGATCCTCGTCCTGGAGGTCAAAGGAGGGCGGATTGGACGGACCGAGGACGGCGTCTGGTACTCCATAGACCGCCAAGGCACCCACCATCCCCTACGACGCAGCCCCTGGGTGCAGGTCAAGGACGCCGCGTTCGCCCTCCTGGACATCCTCACCAGGCACTCGGACGAGGGCGGGTGGCCGTTCGCCTACGCCGTGGTGACCCCAGACCAGAACCTGCCCCCGGACACGGAATGGGTCCCGCAACAACACATCGGGTTGGACAGGATGACCCCGACGGGACTGGAGCGCAGCCTAGACGCGCTGGCCCGCTTGGCCCGCACACCACCCGATGACCCCGAGCACCCCAGACGCCAGGCCCTGCGACCAATGGGGAACCTCTCAAGGGTCATCACCCACCTGCGCCGCGAGGTCGACGCCATGCGCACCGTCCCGGACACCGAGATGCTCATCGACCAGAACATCGTCACCATGACCGACGAACAGGTCGACGCCATGAGGGCCTTCGAACGCAACCGACGGGTCCTGGTCCTGGGCGGGGCCGGGACGGGCAAGACCGTCGTCGCGATCGAAGCGGCACGACGGGCGGTGGCAGACGGCAGCTCGGTCGCCTTCGTCTGCGGCTCACCCGGCATCATCAGGTTCGCCTCTGAGCTGTTGGACGACAGTCCTGTCCAGGTGGTGCCCTTCGATGCGATCCTCGACACCCCCGTCTTCGACGTCGTCGTCGTCGACGAAGCCCAGGACCTACTGAATCTGGAGGACATGAGCCGGCTCTCCGAATCCCTGCGCGGCGGGTTGCAGGAGGGCCGGTGGTGGATTTTTCTGGACCCCAACAACCAAACCCACCTCAACGGGGTCTTCGACGAAGGCGTGTACCAGGAGATCCAGGCCGGTGCGATCATCGTCGACCTGACCAGGAACGTCCGGAACGCCCGCACCGTCGTGACCGCGGTGCAGTCCCATCTCGGGGTGGACCTGGGAAGCCCACGCATCGGGGAAGGACCGGATGCGTCGATCGTGCAGGTCCGCACCCCTGACGAAGCCCACCGTCTCCTGGACGGGCGCCTGACAACCCTCCGGGACAAAGGTGTCGCCCGGAGGAAGATCACCATCATCAGCGCCGCCACCGACCCCTCAACGTCGATCCTTACCGTCGAGGGCCGAATGCCGGCCACCTACACCGCTGGCAACCAGTCCTACGAGGTGGTCACCGCAGCCGACATCAAAGGCCTCGAACGCGAACACGTCATCGTCGTGGACGTCGAGGACCTAGACACAACCAGGGGTAGGGCCGGCGCCTACGTCGCGATGACCCGCCCCAGGTACTCCCTCTACGTCATCAGCTCCCCCGGCGCATACCAGATCATGGGACGGAACGCGCTCCAGTACCTCCAGCAACAAGTAGGAAAGGCCGGTGCCCACAATGCATGAAGCCCTCGGACGCCAACAACGCGTCGTCGAGCACCTCGAACAGCACTACCTCGGCCCGATCGACGGACCGGAGGAACTGCTCAGGAACAAACCGAACGCCACCTACCTCGTCGGAGTCCTCTACCCCGTCGGCATCGGCATCGGCACCGGCACCGAGGACGAGGAGGAGAAGGTACAACTCGCTGTGGAGGCGACCACCGCCGAGGACAGCACCGACGGCACCGAGGAACCTTCCATCGACATGGCGAACGCCTACCAGCCCTCCTCCAGCGCCCTGTCGTTCATCCACGACGGAGACTCCGTGGACATCGACCTGGGATACGCCACCTACACCGAGGAGAGGACCGACACCCACACCGCCTGGCGGCGCCACGGCCACCACCTCACCGGCATCCGCTGGGAGCAAGGAACCGTCTCGGGGGGCCCTGGGGACGGGCGCGTGGCCCTGGACGTACGATGCCGACCGTTCGGCCAGAACAGTTCACTGGTCACTGTGGCCATCAGCAACACCCGCGAAGCCCCGAAGAACGACGAAGGAGTAGGACAACTCCACACCGAGGACGCCCTTTACCAGGTCGGTATGACCGTGCGCTCCGTCGGGGGCCGGATCCTGCCCTACCGGTCGGTCGAAGACCTCCGACTGGATTCAGAACAAGAAGAACTGGCGGTACGTTATCGACACCGACAGGTCTTCGCAGTCGGCCACGGCACCTCGGTGCGCTGGGATCGCGACGACACCGGCGAGTGCGCCTCCGTGTCCCTGGACCCATTACCGCGCTACACCGTCCCGACCGTCGAGGCCAAGAAGAGTACCGCCGACATCTTACGGCTGGGCCGTCTTACCTGGATCCAGGACGACACCGCGAACGTCCTAACCGAACTTCGGACCTTCGTCGACGACTACCGACACTGGACCCAGGAACAACAGGACCAGGCACGAGGGCTCCCCGACCACCACCGTCCGGCGGCCGGTCGGATCACCGACCGACAGAGCGATGCCGTTGCGCGCATGCACGAAGGCATCACCCTGCTCGAGGAATCCTCAAGCGCCAGGGATGCCTTCCGTCTGGCCATGGCCGCCATGCACGAGCAGATGCTCCAATCGAATCGCCCGAAAGCCTCCGGGGCTGAGGAAGACACACCGCGGCGCGAACCGACGTGGCGGCCGTTCCAGTTGGGGTTCATCCTCGTCGCCCTCACCAGCACCGCGGTTGCCGACCACCGGGACCGGGACCTCGTGGACCTGATCTGGTTCCCCACCGGTGGAGGCAAGACCGAGGCCTACCTCGGGTTGGCGGCCTTCGAAATCTTCCGGCGCCGCATCGAGCACGGGATCAGAGGTGGCGGTACGGCCGTCATCACCCGCTACACCCTGCGCCTGCTCACGACACAACAATTCCAACGCGCCGCGACCCTCGTGTGCGCCATGGAACGCCTCCGGGTGACCGATCCACTTGCCCGGGGCATGGCACCGTTCACCATCGGCCTCTGGGTCGGTAACGCCACCACCCCCGGCACGCAGAAAGAGGCGATCAACCGCTTGGAGGCCACCAGGCGACGGGAAATCCCCGACAACCCCTTCCAGCTCACCGAATGCCCCTGGTGTGGGCACCGCATGATGCCTGCGACCAGATCCGAGAACGCCGAGGCCTACGGGGCCGACCACTCGGCCGGAGACATCTGGCTCCGCTGCCCGGACCGAACCTGCCGCTTCCACGACCGGCTTCCCGTCGAGGTTGTCGACGAGAGGATCTACAAGTACCCGCCCACCATCCTGTTGGCGACCGTCGACAAGTTCGCGCGACTGCCCTTCAAGCAGGAGGCGGGGGTCCTCCTCGGCGCTGGCGCCGGGGCGAACGAACCGCCGTCGCTTATCCTCCAGGACGAGATGCATCTACTCTCCGGCCCCCTGGGCACCACGGTCGCGATCTATGACGCTGCCGTCCTGGGCATCATCGGGGAAGTCGGCGGGCGCCCGAAAATCGTCGCCTCCACCGCGACAATCCGTTCCGCCGATGATCAGGTCAAGGGCCTCATGGCCCGGAAGGTCCAATTGTTCCCGCCCTCAGGGCTCAACGAGGAAGACAGCTACTTCGCCCGCCCCACAGAGGACCCCAACGCCCCGGGCAGGATTTACATCGGGCTCATGCCTCAGGCCTTTACTCAATCCACCTCCGTGGTGCGTGCGATGGTCGCCATGCTCGAAGCACCCGCTCGGGCCGCACAAGGACCCCAAGATGTGAGGGGCACCGACGCCTACTGGACGGCCGTGGCCTACCACAACAGCCTGCGCGAACTCGGGCGGACCGTCACCCTCATCCGCGACGACGTTAACAGTCTGCTCGCCACCCGGCGTGGACCCGAAGGCCGCACACGTCAGATCCGTGGTGACGGGATGGTGGAGCTGACCAGCCGCGTGGATGCCGAGGACCTTCCCAAGGCCCTGCAACGACTCGGACGCGGCCTCGACGAAGGTGACGCTGTGGACGTTGTCGCCTGCACGAACATGCTCTCGGTCGGTATCGACGTCCCACGGCTGGCCCTTATGCTCATGAACGGTCAACCCAAGACCACCTCTGAGTACATCCAGGCCACCAGTCGCGTCGGACGCGGCGACGTCCCGGGTGTCATCGTCACGCTGTACCGCGCGACCCGCCCCCGCGATCGCTCCCACTACGAATCGTTCCTGGGCTACCACCAGGCGCTCTACCGCAGTGTGGAACCGACCAGTGTGACCCCATGGTCCACCGCGTCCAGGCACCGCTCCTTAGCAGCGGTCTTGGTGACCATGGTCAGGCACCTGAGCTCATGGCGCGAGGACTCCCAGGCAGTACTCTTCCGAGCCGATTCCAACGTGGTGCGTAACGTCCGGGAAACGATTCTGGAGGTCGTGGAACGTTCGGACCCCGACGAGTACCAGGCCACAGAAGAGCATCTCGACCGGTTAATCGACCAATGGCGCATCCGCACCTCACCGGACCCCGATACCGGAGTATCGACGCTGCGGTACCAGCCCCTACGGGCACAACACGACGAGCCAGCTCTGATGCGCGCCTTCGACGAGGACCGAGAAGGATGGGCGGTCATGAACTCGATGCGTAGCGTCGATTTGAACATCAACATGAAGATCATCGGGGAAAAGGCATGAGTCCCAAAGCCACGGCAGGGCAGGACAACACACCGCAGATGCGTCAGCTCAGACTGCAGGAGACCATATACCCGTTCGGGGTCGGCGCCATCGTCGACATCAAGAGCGAATCGTTCATCGGCATGGACACAGCCACGTGGAACGAGAAGACTTGCGAGCCCTTGTCCTGCCCGCCGCTGGAACGGGCATTGGGGGTCCTGCAGCTGCGTCGCCCCCCGACCGCCGGAGAATTCAGCCGCAACCCGAGCTTCGCCCTGCCCTACCGACGCTTCCCGAAATGGCGTTTCTGCCAGGACTGTACCCTGATGTCCGACCGGGTCCATCACAAGAACGGCGCCAGTACCAACAACTGCTCCCGCTGCTCAGGACCGATGGTCCCGATGCGTTTCATCGCCGTCTGCAAAGCCGGAGGCCACATTCAGGACGTCGATTGGCGGCGGTGGTCCCATTTCCAGTCCTCCAACGACGAGCAACACCAGTGCAGGGACTTCGAGCACCTGGAACTGCGGACCACCCCGGGAGCAGGCGAAGGACTGCGCTCGCTGCGAGTCATATGTCGCTCCTGTGACTCAGCGAGGAACCTCGGGTCGCTGGGTCGGGAGACGTCTTTAGCCGAGGAAGGGTACAAGTGCTGGGGCCGGCAGCCGTGGGAGCCGCAGGACACCACCAAGGAGTGCACCAGTGAACTGCGGGTCGTTCAACGAGGGTCCACCAGCGTCTACCAGGCAGAAACAGCGTCGGCGATCGACATCCCGGAAGTGGAATCGGCTACACAAGCCCTGCGTAACAGCGTTCTCCAGAACGACATGTTCAAGGGCGTCTTCGGGCAGCAGCAGGGCCCGCTGTTCGATCTTGCGGTTCCGCTCATCGCAACCCAGACCGGAGCCCCGGAGCACATGGTCCGCCGACTATTGACGACCGACCCCGCCTCAGACACCTCACACCTGCAGAGCACCCTCCACTCAGGAGAATGGGCGGCGTTCGACAGGGTCCTGGCCGGGGACGCGGATGTGACGAATCCCGACTTCGACGTGCACCCTTCCGACTACCCCCGAGAACCAGGCGTACTGCCGGGACTGGCCGGACTGGTCTCGGACGTCGGGCTGGTCCGTCGACTGCGGGAGGTCCGAGCCCTGCGAGGTTTCCGCCGCTACGAGCAGGAGGACTTCACCCGTGTGGACCTCGGAAGTATCGACGGCCTCAAGTGGTACCCGGCCATCGAACAGTTCGGAGAAGGAATCTTCCTACGCTTCGACGAAGAGGCCCTGCGCACCTGGGAGGCCGAGCCCTCCGTCCAGCGGCGGACACGGCACTGGATTGATCGAGGGGCGAAGCTTGCGAACCGTAGAGTTGTCATCTCCGATCTCCACCCCCGCTACGTGCTCCTGCACACCCTGGCACACCTATTGATGCGCCGATTGGAGTTCCAAAGCGGGTACTCCGCGTCGTCCCTGTCCGAACGTATTTACGCTTCAAACGATGGCCCTGACCCGCAGGGCGGTTTGTTGATCTACACCAGCAGTGGGGATGCCCAGGGCACCCTCGGTGGCCTTGTCCGTTTGGGCGAGGCCCGGTACTTCTCCCGGCTGCTCCTGGGTGCGGTGGAGGACGCAGACCGGTGCTCCAACAACCCCGTATGCGCCGAGAGTCGGGGACAAGGTATGAACAGCCTCAACCTGGCCGCCTGCCACGCATGCAGCCTTACCTCCGAAACCTCCTGCGAGCGCAACAACATCTATTTGGATCGTAAGCTCCTGGTGGGGGATGAGTCCGTGCCCGGCTTTTTCCGCACGGTCCTGATGGATGCCCGGGCGAGCATCTAGGGTGTACTCCGGAGGGATGGGGTGGGGAACTTTGGTGGGTCGGTCCACCTCCCAACGTTCCGGTACTGCGAGGACCTCGGGGTTGGTGGGATCCCCAATCAAGTGTCGGACCCTTTTCGTGAAAGCCGGAGGACTTAGGTTGGGTTTCCACCAGGCTAGTAAGAGGTTCAAGGTGGGCGCGCGGTCGAGTCTAAGACGGCGGTCGTAGCCTCCCACGATCGGACGGAGCTGGCACGACCTACGTGTCACTGGTGGAGGATTGGCTCCACTGAGGGTTTCGCATTCGATGCGAGTATCCCCAACGCCGCGGATTAAGGGGCCCGGAAAGGGCTACCGACATCGGTCCCCAAACGCCTGGACGTCACGTCATCCCCCCGTTTGGAGGATGAGCATTTCCCTGTGCATGTAAGGTGATGGACGATGACTGCTAACGCCTCCAATGACCCGTTCACTCTTTTCGACGACGACCCGCAATGGGCAGCAGAAGAACAAGGGAATGCGGAAGACACTGCTAGATCCCGGAGGACACGACGGGCCCGTCCCACTTCCCCTGACCCGGACAAACGACCCGAACCGGCTCTGAAGTCGCGTCCCCGCAGGACGACAGCTGTTCCACCTGCTCCCGCCCAGGACCCAGAAATCCACCACATGAAGGGCTCGATTCAAGCAGTCGACCCCGAGGGCACTCGGTGCGGCCGTGCTATCCGAAACGCTCTCGACCAAGCCTACGACGGTCGACGGACAGGGCGGTGGGACTTAACCCAGCTGACGAAAGCAGAAACAGCTCATATCGGACCACTCATCGAAGTCTGGCTGCAACGGGTACTTGATCTCGAAGACGGCATCACTACCTCGCTCCAGATCGCCGGGTACGACGTCGCCTGTACATGGAGTGAGCGGATCGACGGCTGGACACTCGACCGCCCCGTCCCCGAACAACGTGAATTGCCATACTTGGTGATATGGGCCAACGAGGAGGTCTCACGATTCAGCCTGGGGATCCTTCGCCCCGGCATTGACTCGCGAGGAGTGGCATCGATGGACCGGGGACGCCCCCGCTTGTCCCAGGTCGGGATCGACCAGGTTCTATGGGTCTTCGACGGTTGTGCCCTACCGGCCAACGTGCTTGTTAAGCATCCCGAAACGGCCATGGCGGCCGTCAGTCAATCCTCGGGCCAGAAAGCCGTCAACATGTTGTTCCGTCATTTACAAGGTGAGCTGGTTCAACATTCCGCCGTGGAGACGGTCGCCCAGCAGATCGACTCCTCGAAGCGGGTCCGTGAGGCTCGCGAACAGCTGAGGAACGAGGGGATCGTCATTCTGGGGCACTATCATCCTCAACCCGAAATCGCGGCCGCACTCGGGCTGCCGTCCCCACGAGCGGGAACCTTCGTGAGTCACCGTTTGGTCCCCATGGAAGCCGGGGAAGTCGGAATCGGCGCGGAGATCGACGGTGGTAGGTGGCGTCTTGCCGTCCCAGGTGATCCGGTCACCATGGCACCGGCGCTCCCCGTCCAAGGCAAAGAAAGAACATGACCCTCACAAGCCTAGGCTTTCACCCGGCTCGGTGACTGGAAACCATCTGGTCGGCGGGAAAAGGGTCGCCGACCAGTTGCGTGGGATGGCAGGAGCCACTCAGGATACTGGCTTCGACCAAATGATTAAGACCTGGACAAGCGTGATCGCCAAGATGAATGGGAACCCGACCAGGCGGACAAGTAAAAGGTCAGTTCTAAACCTCCAAGGGTTTCCTCCCTCCTCAGGCTTTGCAGCCCTTGTGGGGTCCGGACGGTTTAGTTCTCCAGACCTAGGCCTTCCAAGGATTCCGAGTTCCCGCCAACTGGTACCGACGCGAGCATCAGTCCGGGGTAGCTTGAGGACATGACGTTGAAGCTGAACGAATCAGCATCACGGTCTCCTGTCAATAACTACCCGTAACCAGATGGAACTTGGGGGGTGCGTCTCACTGATGATCAGGACAACGCAGAGAACAAGGGGGCCATTTCTTGGAAGGGTGAAGGTACCTTCCACACCTACGGGCTAAAGTCCGTAGTTTCTTGGGTACAGAAGACAAGAGATGGGAGACAGGTCATACACAGCCGTCCAGTACAGGCAGGCTTCCTGGTTCGGGCAGGGACACGACCCTGTCGGGGCTGCCGTAGCAGAGCCCTAAGTGCTGCAGCCCTGCGCCAAGGCTCTTCGCTGCGTGTTTCGATGCAGCCACTCCCAGCTTCACGACCTGGCGAATCTCACGGCACACAAACTCGTAGCCGCGCAGGCAGTCCAGCCCGGCGTCGTACGTCTGAAAACCGCCGCCGTCGTCCCACAGCGTGTAGAACAGCATCCGGGCGAATGTTTGCTCACGCATTCCAAGCTCCGCGTAGCGAGGCGCCTCGGGGCTGACCAGCATCGAGTACGCCTCAGCGGCGTTCCGGGTCGTCCACGTGGATAAGCGCAGCCATGCGGCTCAGGAGCTTCTTCTCATCAGCATCCGCAAGCTCCTGGATCCTCCCGCTGAGGGCCGCCTCCAACGGCGAGAACCCTTCGATCAGCCCCGCCTGTCGAAGGTAACCGGTCCAGGAATCCCTGGTCGAACGGTAGATCGACTTCACATCGTTCCCGGACCGCTCCAGATAGGCCTCCAGCTCGGTCTCCGCATACGAGGCGATGTCCCGGACCAGCTGTGCCCTGTTGAACCGCAGCTGTGCCTTGATGTTGTCCAGCACCACATTCTGCGCCACCCGGTCCAGCACGATCTGGGAGCCCGACGGCAGATATGGGAACTCATCCTCGACTGCTTTCTCCAGCTCCTTGCGCCCGTAGCCGGTGAGCGCCCGGTAGCGCAGTGGCAGATAGCTTTTGTTGGAACTGCTGGTCTGGGTAGTTGGTACCGGGGTTCTGGGGACTTGGTACCGGCCCTTCGCTTGTTTGCTCGGGGCCGGCACCATGTTCTGGGCCGGGTCTATTCCCAGTGGCCCGGTTGCGCCCGGGCCGTATCGTCGCGGAGTCGTCGCATGTCCACGTCGCCGAGGTTGAGTTGGCGGGCGTTGTTAGCGA